>CAMCMB010000016.1 GCA_945875845.1 Pirellula staleyi DSM 6068 | reverse complement strand
GGTGTTTGGGGTGCATTCGGCTCCAAGTCGGGCGGCGAAGTGGTTACGAACGACTAATTTGTCTTGAGCAATCAATAGTGCAGGCGATCGTTGTCGCCTGCACTTTTTTCTTGAATATTGTGGATGTTTCCGCGGTAGCTTTTTCCGTGGTCTTTCAGTTACGGTTTGATACTTCGTCTTAGGATTTGAGTCATGATTCGTTCGAATAATTCTTGTGCCTGGCAACCGAAGTTCGTTGTGATGGGTTTGTTCCTGGCAGCGTTGACGCTGAACTTGGGATGCTCTGGAAACAGCTCGGGGCGACCGACAACCTACCCCGTGACCGGGACTGTCAAGCTGAACGGCAAGCCAGTCGAAGGCGCGGTCGTGACGTTCCAACTCACCGATGGCAAAGAGAACTCAGTTGGCTCTACCGACAAGGAAGGAAAGTTTTCCCTCTCTATGTTCGGACCCAACGATGGCGCAATCCCAGGTCAATACAAAGTATCGATCTCCAAGTTTGATGTGGAACCGCCAAAGACAACTGGCATGGTTGCAGGACAGATCAATAGCGGTGACCTTCCGGCAGAATATTCCCCTCCCGCCGCCGGAGGTGGAACCGCGGGTGCTGGCTCCACCGGTCCTAAAAATAGTCTCCCGGCGAAGTTTGCTAATTACGATTCGTCCGGGTTGCGAGCAATGGTCGATGCCAAAGGAAAAAACTCATTTGATTTCGACTTGAAATAGTTGTGTCTGCTCGAAAAAAGATAGGTGGTGAATGCGTGGCCGACATCCTCCAACAAAGTTCGCTTTCGAAGATGAAGATTGGATGCTTGGCGGTTGCTGCACTGCTTGCAAGCATTGCATGTTCGCGGTTGATTTCCACCGATCCCGCTCCATTCCAATTGTCAATGGAGTTCGAAGATATACCGATGAATCCGAGCAGTGCATTCATGGCTCGTTACAAGGTCGCGTTCCGCGATATGCTGTGTGGCAATTACGCGGTTCATTTTGCGACGTGCGGCGCATTGCTTGGCCTGGCTCTCGGAGTAATGGGCGCGAGCAGAAACAATGCTTTGTCGAATGCACAAGCCATCCTCGGTGGAGTCGTTGGCGGTGCGTTGCTGGCCGGCTTGGGAGGTTTTCTTCTCGGACAGATTGCAGCCTTGGGCATCGAAAACGACTGGCAGACCACTCGATTATTCGGTTTCCAGGTCGATCCTTTCATGCAAACCACACTCTTGCAATGCTTCATTTGGGCATGTGTTGGTATTGGAATTGGATTGGGTTGCACGCTACCATCCATTTCCCTCGCAAGAATTCTTAAGGGGATTCAAGGCGGGCTGATTGGCGGAGTCATGGCAGGCACGCTTTACTCTGTCATTGCGGCTGTTTTCTTTAGCACTTCCAGTGCGATTGATTTCGTGCCCAAGGAACCAATGGAACGAACCGTATGGGCCATCCTTTGCGGTCTTAGCGTCTATGCTGGTCTCGTCTTCGCACTCAAATCTACCGCTTCGGTGGATGCAGCAAAGGGATCCAAGGTGATGCTGACGAATGAGGGCATCGCCACAAGCTCATAAGCACTCGTTTGTATTTCTTACAGCGACCAAATGTCGCTCCTCAACCGTCGGCCCAGAGCATGCCGAAACACAGCTGATCGATATTGCAGAACCTGCACGCGTTAGCTGAAGTAAAATGGGATTCTTGGATGGTGTTGTTCTATTCGTTCCTTTTTCAGCCAAGGACGCAAGATGACGAATCCCCGTGATCGCATTCCTCAACTCGACTCACTGCGAGCGATCGCATGTTTGCTGGTTCTGGTGGCCCACTTAGACTCGCTTTATGGGATGCCTAAGTGGCCCCCCGAAATGGGATCTGTCGGCGTGGCGATTTTCTTTGCCTTATCGGGGTTTCTGATCACGCGAGGGTTGATCAGCGCTCCCATTCGATTGTTTGAGTTTTATAACAAGCGCGCAACGCGCATCCTGCCTGCCTATTTCCTCTTGTTGTTTGTTGTTGGTCTGCGTTGGTACAGCCATGAGCTTTGGTGGTGTGCAACTTTCGCATTCAATTTCCTGTTCGTGACCGGGGCTCGCGATTATTTCCATGTCCAATTTTCCGATGGGACTTCGTCACCGGTGGCCCACCTATGGAGCCTTTGCGTTGAGGAACACTATTACTGGGTATGGCCGTTGATTTTGCTCGTCTGTTCGCGCCGCGTGGCTACCCTGTTGCTAATCGGTATCGTATTGGCAACACCTACCATTGCTTGGGCCATCGTGGTTGCGCTCGATACACGAGGTGTCCACCCAGATGTTTTCGCTGGAGTGGTGTCGCGAATCACCTTGACGCAGCTGACTGCCCTTTCGCTCGGTTCCCTGTTGGCTTTGCACGAAGGGGCCATGTTGCGGTCAATCAACTTTGGCAGACTGCGGTTTCAACCTTTGCTCGTGGCAGGTGGCGCAGCAGTGTTTGCGTGCTTAGCCATTCGTCAGGGCACGATCAGCCAGTGGTGGAGTAGTTCGGACCAGCAACTTTGCTATCAACCCACTTTGATTCATCTATTGGGTGCGGGGCTGATGGCTGTGGGCCTGTGCATTCCATCGTTAGGGCGATTGCCATTTTTGCCGTACCTTGGACGAATCAGTTATGGCATGTATCTCTACCATCTACCTATCTATGTCGCGTACGGGTTGGCGCACAGCGGTCGAACTGAGCTCTGGCTGACGGGTGCCATGGCATTGCTCACAACTTTGGGGATGGCCGCCCTTTCGTTTCATTACATAGAACAACCAATCATCCGTTGGGGCCGACGTGGCGGTAGCCAAGCAATGGGGATCGCGCCGAGATATGGTGCTTTATTGGCAGTTGTTTTATGTCTGGCTTGTTTTATGACGTTGGCGAGTCAGCGTTTCCGGCAACCCCTAGCCTCAATCCTGAATCTCGTGCCGAGCATGCCAGTGGAACAACGACGGCAAATACTGGCTCCACTCGGCGCATCTGTAGGGGGCTATCGTTGGCTTGGCGTGGATCATTACGCCGACATTCTTGGTTTTCGACGTACAACGCCATTTCCCACCAAGACGCCAGACAGGAAGAGGATCATTACGGTTGGCGATTCCTTTACATGGGGCGCATGCGTAAACGAACGAAGCACCTACTCTGCCGTTTTGGAACAGTTGCTTCGACTTCGTGGGATGTCGATCGAAGTTCTCAACGGAGGCAGAGCAGGCGGTCAAGCCGAAGATGTCCTGCAAACGCTTGAGGAGGAACTTCTAAAGCATCGTCCCGACGCAATCATCTACGCCGCGACAACAACCGATTTTCTGCCCGCCAATGTGCCTTGGGAGGGACACACAATCAACGAATGGTACCTCCGCGAAAATCAAAAGCGTTTCGAAGTTGCCGTGCAGGGCATGAAGCAGCTCTGTGATCGGCAAAAGATCGAGTTCTATTTGTTCGCCTTCATTCAGAATCCGTCCGATGCCGAGACCGCTAAGATTGCCAAGCTCATTGAGACGTTGGGAAGAAAGGTAGACGCCAACGTTATTTCGGTCGAAAGCTATCTCCTCGACAATGCCAGACGCGACTTTAGGATTTACGTTCCCTTCGACGACCATCCCAATGCCGATTGCCATCGAATCCACGCTCAGCTATTAGCCGAACGGCTTGCCCCGCCATGACGAGGGTATCATTTGCGTTTTTTCGTTCTTTTTCGCACGTACCACCAAATCCCAATGACTCCGAGTACGCCGATAACGGCAGACGCTCCGTTGGCCATCTGATTTACGATCGAACCGCGATCGTTCTCTCCCACCGCCATGCGCTGCACCGAATCCAGCACCATAAGTGGGCCGACTTGGCGCTTGCCAGCGCCCATGGATTGCGTGATCTCCTGCGTCTTGTAACTCCAAAAACGATAGAACCAGCCCGAGGCGCTTGCCTTCCTGCGAGGATACCAGACCTGCTCGATTCGCGTCCCCGCCTCAGCTTCGTTCCCTAACGGAGTTTCTACCCCTTGGTCTCGATCGGTTTCCTGAAGCCAACTGGGAATTGCGATGGAGACACACGTTACCGGGTATTCTTTGGAATAGATCACGGGGTCTTTGTCGGTCATGATTGCGTACGAGCGATCGCCTATGTCCGCCATCGCATCCAATTGGTAGTACCGGTTGGTTCCAAGAAGAGTGACTTGAACGGGATCGACGACTTGTATCGACGATATGCGTACAACTCGCATATTCATGGACACTCTCTCGGTTGCTGGCTTCGAAGTTCCTCTCTTTTTTTGTCGCAAAGACTCCAGCAAGTCCGTAATCATGCGAGGTTTATTCGCATTCTCGGTCGCGTTTTTATCCGATAGATAGGGAGTCTCGTTCGCAAGTTTCAACAACGCAAAAAAGGGTTCGTACTCCCGTTGTGAAAGTGGCTTGATGGGCTCGGTTTCCATTTCACGAATCAAATCGCTCCACCCTAAATCCCAGCCATGATCTAAGAGAAACCGTTCCGGTGAAGAGAGCTGAGGTTTGAACCCCTCGTTGTCCTGAGCCACACCCGCATCTTCGACAACACCTTTTTTCCACTCAATGGAACGAGCCCAAACAAAATTCGTTTCCGATCCTTTCAGGTTGACTCCACTCAAACTGCAAGGTTGACGAATCTCAACCAACGGCGATCCGTCGGGCAACAACCACGCCGACGGAACGATGGTACAAACAACCGTATGCGTTCGGTACTCTTGGGTGGCCGACGAAGCTGCCGCCTCGTTGGACTGAATATGGCAACGGTACACGAATGATTGCTCAAGGGTAGGTACAACCTGACGATCAACCTTCAGACGTTCGACTTTCGTGACGAGACCGGACAATCGCACCAGGGCTGCGTTATCCGCGATGGGCCAGTTCGGTTGGCTCTTCGTCAAAAGGTCAACTTCGGGGACTAGTCTCTCCAGTTCCAATAGTGGTTTGAGCACCGCCGATATGTTTGTCCCATGGAAGCCCGATTGCAAGAGTGGCTCACTCAACTCTTGAAGCGTCCGTGCAAAAGTGTTTCTCAGAATCGCGAACGGAGTCATATAATCAATGGGTGGTGACCAGGACGAACTTTTCTTTGTCAAAGTAGCCGAGAAGTCGATCCATGGACTTTCAGGCGGAGTACTTGTTGCGTTGGTCGGCCCAACATAGGCAGCTAAAATCACGGGTCCAACTTCAGCGCCTCGTTCGGACGCGTAAGCGATTCGTTTGATGAAAAAACCGCAAACGACAACTTGGGTTCCCTCTTGCAATTTTGTGTTGCTGTCGACGTTCAAAACGGGTACTGAGACACAAACGGGTTGATTGCTTGCATCATTGGGCCGGAGCCAGACATCTTGATAAGACCATTGGCCGAACCCTGATTTCTCGATCGATTGCTGACGATCCAGCTTCACAATCGTCCCCTCAAGACGAATGGGTCGGCCACGAATCGAATGGCTTTCGGAAGAGATTTGAGGTACATTCACCTTCGGAAGGCGAGAGAGGCTAGTTTTGTTGTTTGCCAATAAATCGCGAAGCGAACCAAGCCTTTGCCACGTTCGCACCAAGGCGACGTGTTCCTTTGGCCACCACGGCTCGCAATCAAATACCCCCTCAAGAAGTTTCGAGTCCAATGCAAGTTTTAATCCACGCAACATCTCATCTGAGTCGTTGAGCAAAGCGTCCGAAACGCTGGCCCCGAACAACTCTTCATGCGTGTTGAACCAGACGATGAACCGGGGGATTGGCGATTCGTCAACCTCGGCCTGTTCGTACTGAACGCGAGCTTCTGCATTTTGGGATTCGATCGTCGACCATTGCGATAGCAAGATTTGCGAGTCTGTGAACCAAGACTGCAGTTCGGACGATTTCGCTGTCGAATTGTCCTCCTCAGACCTTACCACTGTTTTTGCCAAGAATCTTTGAGCGAGCGATGCGACCGTCGAAGGGGTCGCTCGCTTTAGCAACGTCTGCCAAATCAAACGGTTTATCTGGACGTCTTGACTCTCCGTTTCGAGAGCGATGGACTCGTAAATCCATTCGCGGTTATCTAGGCTAAGTACAGGGTTTGGTTCGGGGGAAGTGCCATCGATCGATTGTGGAGCGGAGCCTTGATTCGGATTCGGCAGGAGTCCTATTGCGGTCGCAATCTGCTCCACTTTCTTGGTATCGGACGTTTGTCGAATAAGTATCAATACCAACGTGAGCAAGATGATCAAAGACACAATGCGGCGTGTTCCACTCGAGCGTTCGTATGCGGTTGAACGGCTTTGACTTTGGCCGTCAAGGCTGTACCAACGTTCTCGCTTGTGTCTTGCCATGATTATCGGGATCCCTCGAACCGAGTGAAATACTTGCGAGCCGCTTCGTGGTACGGCAACCCTTGCCAGTTGGCAGCCTGTTCGATTGGAATAAATCCGTCCGCCTGGAGTGACTTTTCGTATATGGCTTCCAGGCATGCTTCGACCAATTTCGACGGAGCGTCTTTTCGGACGACTAGCAAGGCAGTTGTGGCCAATGTTTGGATCACATTCTTGGTGCCATACGCTTTACTGGAGATCTCGAACGGTCGTAACATGGGTTCGTCAAGCACCAGTGCAGCGGCATTTTCGATGGAGAGCAAGCGAAAGCGGTTCTCCTTGAGCAGCTTTGCAATGCCTGGGTGTCCAGCTTTGATGACAGCGATAATTGCATCTGCATCGTTGAGACTTTCGACCTGTGTCCAATCGTTTTCCAAAACAGTACTGTTTTCGGGAGTCACGTTAAAACGTTTAAGCAATCGCGTTGCCGTTTGTCGCGTTCCCGAGTCTTTCTGCCCCATAACAATTCGTTTTCCGACCAGTTGATCGATGCTTTCGATGCATGAGTCGCCAGGTACTAAGACGTGAATGGGTTCGTAGAAAAGCGGTGCTAGAACGGCAACTTGATCCGGACGCACGGAAGACTCTTGCATCAACGCCACGTTCGCGCGTTTTTCCTCGAGCAGCCGCAGGTTTCCCAAGGATCCACTGGTTTCGATCACTTCCGCTATTCGTCCGCTGATGACTGGCATCTGCTCAGCAAACTTGCCTCCGAATTCATAGTAACTGCCAGCGCGCGTTCCAGCGGCAATCGTTACGCTGCTCGGCAAAGACCTGTCCCGCCAGTACTGACTCAATGTTCCGCTAGCGACAAAGAGCAAAAGCGCTCCGAGCACCGCAACCATCGTTACGTTTTGGGCAATGCGTTGCGAGCGAGTTGGCTCCACGTTTCGAACCCCAGTAATGGCAGCCACTAGCGGGATGTGTGCCAACCAGTGCTTGGCTTGTCGCAAGAAAGAGGGAGGACGCGCTTTGATCGGGAATCCTTGGTAAAATCGGTCCAGATCGTCCGCCAAATCACCAGCGGACGCATATCGTCTTGCGGGAGATTTCTCCAAACACTTTGAAACAATGGTCTCGAGGTCCGTGTGGATATCGGGATTGAATTGCCGAACCGTAGGGGCTGGCCGATTGACAACTTGCATGATCGTCTGCAATACCGAATCGGCTTGGAACGGCGGCTTGCCGGTCAACAAAGCGAACAAGATAGCCCCGATCGCATACACATCGGTTGAAGCACCTTGATCGGAGTTGTTTCCGGCCGCTTGTTCGGGCGACATATAGCTTGGAGTCCCCAGCATCGCGCCGGTTGCCGTGAGTCCTTTGTCCGAGTCCATTTGTTTGGCCAAGCCAAAATCGGTTACAACCACATCGTCCGATTCGTCGATCAACACGTTGGCTGGTTTGAGATCTCGATGAACAACGCCTTGTTCGTGAGCATAATCGATCGCGCGGGCAACATCGCGAACATATCGAACGGCTTCTTTCGGCGACATCGGTCCAGACACCATTCGCTTTGCAAGGTCGGTCCCCGGAACAAAGTCCATCGAGAAATAGTGATGTCCATCGATTTCGCCGCAATGGTAGACAGTCACAATATTCGGATGAGTCAGGCTGGCTGCACTTCTCGCTTCGGTGTAGAACCGATCGACTTCCTCCTCGCTAGCCAAGCAACCCGATCGAATCATCTTGATGGCAACGCGGCGTTCCAGTTGCACTTGATAGGCCAGGTAGACCACTCCCATTCCACCGCGGCCCAGAACGCGTTCTAGGATATAGTCACCAAATCGATACGGCAGAATGGAATGCGAGTTGTCGGGGTTGGGTAAACTCGTTAAGCTGAAATCCGCTTGGTTCGGCGGGAGGGGTAATGTCGAGTCATTGATGGAGATTTGCGTTCGACGAATCGGTCGGCCATCTGTGTTCCATTCAGAAGGTACTGGAATCGTGACTGCGTTCGAATGCGGCTGAGCATTTTCGGCTTCTGAATCCGGATAGGAGTTTTTTGAGGTTACCCCCCCTAATTCGCCCAAGGTAGGGCCGGCCATGTTTTCGATCCAGTCTGCCGCCTCAAGCAAAGTCCTCAATTGAGGCGCTAGCTCCGGAAATTCCGCCAGAAAGGAGTCGCGATCTTCCACTTTTCCAGCATCCGAACGACGCATGAAATCAAGCAATGCCTGGTCCAGTTTCATCTCAACGCCATCGTCCGCAGGATCAGACATACTGGTTTTCGCTTAGGGTGTCCGTCAATCAATCCACTTCTAAAGAATACACGATTTCGACTCTGCTCGCTGATCGCCAGAACCATTTTATTGGCTACAAGTACAATAAGCTCGCTAATCTGCCAGCATTCGGCGAGGAGTATCGATTTTTGCGGAATTTTCAAATGCCACTTGCCTGCAGCTTAAAATGCTAGCCCAAGCGCTTCGAAGGCAAATCGGGTTTCGCGTTCCAAAACGTCTCAAAAATGAAAACAAAATGGCAACTACGGATATACCAAAGTTTCGCGTGCTTCTTCAAAAAGAACAATTGGTTTTTTCATCGGCTCATTTCATCACGTTTGCGGGGGACATTTGTGAATGCTTGCATGGACACAATTACGGACTGCGAGCCGAAGTCGAAGGCAACCTTGACGAAAACCGCTACGTCATCGATTTCATTGCATTCCGTGACGCCTTGTCCGAACTGGTAAAGCAACTGGATCACCATGTCCTGTTACCAACAACGCATCCGATGATCCACGTGGACGAGCAAATCGACGAAGTGACCGTCCGATTCCGCAAAAAACGATGGGTCTTTCCTCGCGAAGATTGCATGCTGTTGCCTATCGCCAATACAACCGCCGAAGAAATTGCTTGGTGGATTGCAACGCAGCTCAAGAAAAAGCTCTATCCACAAATTGGCCCTCGCTTGTCGATGCTGGAAGTTAGTGTTGATGAAAATCACGGACAGTGGGGATCGTGCAGATTGCCCTGGGTAGAGCAATGAAAAACGCATCCTAGTGCTAAGTGATCCCCACCCGAAGCGTAACGGCTTGTTGATTTATTGGTGCGACGGACTTCCAAGTCCGTCGAATTCCCCATTGACGGACTTGGAAGTCCGTCATACCGCCCTTAACCAATAACGACTTCACTAAATCAACAAGCCGGTAAGCGAGGGAATACAATACGCTCGCCCCCCTCTCCCCTCTCCCCGAAGCGGGCTAGGGGGAGAAAACGCACGGAGATCACACAATCCATTGGGATTTCGAGTCTGGCGTGCCCCGAAATGTGGGTAAAGATGGGCGAGACACCCATGCCACTTTCGAATGCCCCGTGTCGCAGTTCATTCAATCATTCAGGCTAACTTTGCGAACCAAGCGCTGCACCGAAGCGGCGATTCGATCCTCGATTTCGCCTGACCAACGCAGGGCGGGTCGTCCATATTCGAAAAGGTTCGAACCACCTTCGTATCCGCCTTCTTCCCAAACACGGCGCGACGGGATATAGGAAATCATGTCATCCGAATAACCACATACCCACGTCCCCGTACCGAAATCCTTCTTGAATCTCAAGGCGTAGTCGACGACTGTTTCCGCACCCGTTCCGATGACCAGCATTTCTTTGCCGAGCCGCCAAGCATGGATCGGATAAGGATAGGTCGGCGAAAATACTTCTCCACGATCCAGTTGCTTGGACAGTCGATCGGCCCAGCGTGCCTTGATCGGACTGGGGTCTTGCAATAGGGACTGCAGTTGGCCACGATCAACGACTTGCAAATAAGGCAATTCCACATATTCGAATGCCGAAACGATTCCGACGGACACGGGGCGCATTGTTTGCTTTAAAACCTCCTCGACACCGGTTGCAAGCATGTGCCCGTAACGTTCACAGAGTTCGACCGTTCGTCGTGGGAGTGGATTTTGGTCGCCACCGCAAGTATTGACAAACATCGCCAACGCCCCAGGATGATTCGCTTCGATTTCCAATTGCGCAAATCCCGGATAGTCGCCGCACCAGGTGTTGAAACTGAGCGTCGTGGGATGGCATGCGTAACCAAAGAGGATGGCAGCGACTTGGCCGTTTGCTCGCGTTACTTTCAGGACAGGCACGGAATGATCGACGGGGCCGATTAGTGGGATTCCATCGGCAATCCTTTGCGGTATTTCGGCTTCGCGATTGTTCCTTCGATTGACTGCAAACGTGGCCTTACCCTCCCCTTGATCCAACCGAGCAACGGATAAATCAGCGATCGACTTGCCGATTACATCCACCATTTTGATCACCATTCGATCCGTGTACTCTCGCACCAGTGCTTCTTGATCTGCTTCGACAGGATAGTAATCGATCAGATCATCTCCCAATCGTGGGCCGCAATGATTGTGAGAGAATGTGATCATCAACTGATGACGTTCAAGACCCAATCGAACTTTGACTTGCTCGAAGACACGATCACTCATGCTCTTGGGGACACCTTGAAAGTCGCTTGTTACCAGCACGACGCGATTTTCTTGGGGATCCTCAAGGGCCAAAGCCTTCATCCAAAGGTCATGTAGCTTGCCGTCTGGAGGACGTTTTGATCCGTAACCGGCGAGCCAAACTTGCGTTTCTGGAGTGATGATCCCCTTTGCGACACCTGCCTTCCAACCTTCTGCATTCGCTCGATTTCGTAGCCCGAGCGAGACCACGAGACAGAACGCAAGAGCACACGTCACCAGTGTTCGGGAATACTCATCGCGATGGCAGTCAAGAAAGCCCACGGATTGGAGTTCCCTTTGAAATCGAATCTAAAAGATTTTGTGGCAAACCGTCCATGAGTCGGACTTCGCCAAGGTCGAGCAAGGCATGCATAATGGTGGCCACAAGATCCTGGCGAGAAATCGGATCCGAAGCGGGTGTACCTCCGTCGCGAGACGATTTTCCGATCACTTGCCCCCTGGATAGGCCGCCTCCATAGACCAAGAGAGGTGCAAGATTTCCCCAATGGTCGCGACCACCGTTTTTATTGATGGTTGGCGTTCGCCCCATTTCTCCGCAACAAACCAAAAGAATTTTGTCGCTCAATCCCCTCGCTTCGACGTCGTCGATAAAAGCGGAGATAGCATGATCAAATGGGGCTCCAACATAACCCATTCCTTCTTTCATCGTTGCGTTATTGACGTCCGCATGCATGTCCCATACGAAACTAGTGGTCACCGTTACAAAGCCGCACCCGCGCTCACACAACCGTCTTGCAAGCAGCATCAATTTACCTATCGTCGCCCCATGGTCCGCATAGTGTCGATGATTGTTCCATTTTTTGTCGATTTGATCCGCTGGAAAGCGTGAGGCTGTGTCATAGCGAGCGATCAGTTTGGGGTCTTCCTTCTGTAGATCGAATGCATCCGAAACTCCATTGAGCAGTACATCGAACGCAATTCCTTGCTGTTGGCTGAATCCTTGCACCGACTCACTCTCGAGCAACCGTTTGCAATTGTCCAGCGCCTCCAGCAAGCTTCGACGATCGAGAAGACGGGATTTTGGAAGATTGAGCATCATGTCTTCTTCAAGACCGCCACCCGCACCCGGAACGAAAGGAGCATAAGCGCTTCCCAACTCGCCTGCCGACTCAAAATTTCCGAAACTCGTAATCGCTGGACCGGCAGTCGGCTCAACCGCTCTAGGAAACAGAGCCATATTCGTAGGCATTGCCCTGTCGGTACGAAGTGGTCCTGCGACACGCGAGTAGAGAGAACCTAGGTTAGCGCCAAGAGTGGACTTATCCACGATGGGCTTGATATCGTGGTTGCCGTCGCCCGTAACAAACGATCGAACGATGCTGAAGAGATGAGCGCGTTGCGCCAACTGATGAAACGTACTTCCGAACGTAACACCAGGAATCGTTGTGTTAATCTCTCCCGTAAGACTTCGAACACTTGAGGGAGCATCCATCTTGGGATCAAACGTTTCGAACTGGGAAGGGCCGCCGTGCATAAACAGAAACACAACGGATTTGTCGCGAAGAGGAGATTTCTTCGAGCCCGCTAACGCCTCCAGACTTGCCAATTGAGGTAATGCCAACCCTCCCAATAACCCTAAACTTCCTACCCGAAGAAAGGATCGGCGGCGAAAATCATCAGTCACCAATCTGTCCTGAAATGTCAACATAAATTCACGACTCGTAGTTCATGGCGGAATCCAAAAGGATGGTGTGGAGAATGGTCAAAGGACTCCGTAAAAACCGAAGTCATCCGAATTACCAGGATGCATTGTGGCGGTTTCCAAGCGTCAAAAGCAATGAATAAAATAACGATTGCTGAATTTTTTTGAAAAAGGCAGCGTTGTCAAAATGGCCGAACCTGGGGGCTGCCGTTTTACTGGCGTGGCACGAGCCTCGCCCTCGTGAATCCATGGGCGAGACGCCCATGCCACTTATTCTACGTTTAGTTCCATACTTGACTTCTTGGGTACGAATAAGAAAAACCAGCCTAACCCAATAATCGCTGCGAAGGCGGATGCAATCAAAACTACGACTTGGGAGTTGTTGATGAGGGCTGCATCCTCGAACGCCAAGAGCGACACGAAAATCGACATCGTGAATCCAATGCCAGCGAGTAGCCCAGCACCGACTAGATGCGAAACGTTGACTTCGTCGGGCAACGTGCACAATTTTAATTTAATTGCCAGCCAGCAAGAAAGCAGAATTCCCACAGGTTTACCAACCACCAACCCGAGAAAGATCCCAATACTATTCGGTTGGCTCAAACCTGCCAGCCAATCGGATTCAATACGGATACAGGTATTCACAATCGCAAAGACGGGCAAGATAACGAACGCAACTGGACTGTGTAGCCAATGCTGTAGCCGATACGAAGGGGATGATTCCCCACCGTCTCGAAACGGCAATGCAAATGCCAGCAGCACACCGGAGATGGTTGCATGAACACCCGAGTGTAGCATGCAATACCACATTGCTATCCCACCCAACAGGTATACCCAAATTGCATTGACCTTGAGGCGGTTAAGCAAACACAATCCCGCAAAAACGGCCATCGCTCCCGCCAAATAGCCCATCGACAGCGACTTGGTATAAAAAACCGCGATCACGAGAATGGCACCTAGATCGTCCACAATCGCCAGTGCCGTCAAAAACACCTTAAGCGAAAACGGGACGCGACTGCTTACCAAGGAAAGCACTCCGAGGGAAAACGCAATGTCGGTTGCCATGGGAATGCCAGCGCCCCGTTGATAGATTGTGCCGTTGCAAATCGAAAAGTGGATGGCCGCAGGCACAAGCAATCCACCGATCGCCGCACAAATGGGCAGGATTGCATTTCGAATATCGCTCAGCTCTCCGGCATAGATTTCTCGCTCAAGTTCAAGGCCCACTAACAAAAAGAAAACGGACATCAACGCATCGTTGACCCAATGCTCAATCGACAGGCCAAAAAATTTCGTGTGAAACCAATGGATGGTTGGTTCACCGAGGGGGGAATTCGCGATCGCGAGCGCGGCGATGGTGAACACCAGCAAAATGATTCCAGAGGCTTGTTCGCTATGCAGGAACTCGTTAAATAGCTTAGTCGCTTTGATTTTCATTAAGTATCCGAAAGAGGGTTTGGGCGTCCAATCAGCCGGAACGCGTTAGCGGCTTGTTGATTTAATGGTACGACGGACTTCCTAGTCCGTCGAATTCCCTATGGACGGACTTGGAAGTCCGTCTTACCTCCCTTACCCAATCACGACTTCACTAAAGCAACAAGCCGCTAGCGTCCGGTTCGCCGGAAACCGTGGGCTAACGCCAAATGGTACTCACTTTGTAGCGGAACAGCGCAAGCTGTCCGGTGACCGTAGGCAAATCTCTTGGATATTCACCGGGCGGCTCGCGCCGCTCCGCTACGAAAACATTGGTTCGAACCGAAAGTGAGTGCAATTGGGCTAACGCCCTGCGGCTGATAGGATAGGTTGAAAACCCACCACTTCAACAACCCGTTGGCCGATTGTGACTTGGCATTGTCGAAGGCGGGCTCGCGAGCGACTGCGACGATGCAATGCTAAAGTTCTTTGATCATGATATTACGGAACTGCACAAGTGCGGGTGGACTGTTCCAATTGCCATCCTTTTTGCTGCCGTGATGTTGTAAAACGATCGGGCCCTTGGGCGGTAAATCGGGTATGGTTGCTTCCTGGATGACCGTTTCGCCATTTAATACGACGGTCACCACGTTTCCGCGAACGGTGATTTCGAATCGATTCCACTTACCCACTTCTTTGTCTGCCTTCAGCCGTGGAGTTACGGAAGCACGCACTTTTGCGGGCATCTTTGGGTCACGTCGCACACCGTACATTTCGCCCGAGCCGATCGGCCAGCACCAAATATTCACTTGATGTTTGCCGCTGCCGCGAAGAAAGATGCCTGAGTCCGAATCAGGCACGGATAGGGTGATTGGTTTTCCATCTGCATCCACTGCTTCGGAACCGTCGGGCAGGATCTTCGCGACATTGGGATTGATGTACGGGGTTTCCTTGATGCGCCAGTCGGCAATCAAGCTAAAGTCCGTGAACTCTCGTTGGGACACAAGCGATTTCTCGCCCGGCGCTTCGCTCATGGCGTCATAGTCCAAGACTTCGCCGAGTACCTTCCAGTGACCGTTGTCCCCATCAGGGACCTTCCATCCATCTAAATTAATGCCGGTAAACAACGGAACGTATCCTTCGCCTGAAACTGCGATTTCGTCAGCCTTCGCACCCGAGGTCGGTAACTCTTGGATGCGAATGTTCTTGAAATGGCATTCCGAACCCTCGGATTCCAAAAAGACGTAACCTTTGCGCGGCCAACAGTCCTTGCCAGCCGTTACTTCTTGTCCGTTTACGCTGAGTCGAATTTCTCCATCTTTTGCCACAACACGATAGTGATTCCATTCGGGTGAGCTCTTCGAAAGTTCTTGAGTTGGGAAACTTCGAACGCCATTCTTGGCGATCTTGCCCAACGGCGTCATTTTGGCACCATGGATGGGAAAAATGTCGCCATGAGTTGTGAATCGCTCGTTCTTGCCGCTCGCGTTGTAGGCGTTATCCAAAATCTGGACTTCGATACCTCTCGTAAAGGGGATTCCTACCGCAGGAATTCCATCTCCCCAAAGAAACAGGCCTGCGTTGCCACCTGCTTTCATATGCCGCCACTCGAGTTCCACAATGCAATTCTCGTACATTCGTTCTGTTCGTAGTACACCCGTGGGCTTCCCTGTCGAAATGATCATTCCGTCGCGTACCGTAAAGGTATCCGGCGCAACGTTGACCGCTTCCCAGCCACTGAGGTCCTTGCCGTTGAACAGCGGTTTCCACTGCGTAGATTCGTTCGTCGATTGCGCTTGAACGGAACAAGCGATTGCCAAAGTCACGGCGATGCTTCGAAATATCTGTTTCATAACGATTTACCCTCCAAAGGATTGAATGCATATCAAAAAAAGTAAAATGGCTGCGGCAACTGCCAGTACGATCGCAATGAGCACAGTTGCCATTAGTGAGACAATGAATGTTAAGAACAAACTTTTCGCGTGAACTTTGCCGGTTTTTTCGAACTGCGTGGAACCACGAATGAATGTAACAAGATAGGCTGGTCCTACCAATATCGCGAGGGGGATTAGCAATCCTGGGTCTTGCACGCCAATTCCAATGGCAATCAATATCGTTAGAACAACGCAAATCCCCAGTACCAAGGCTGACACTGTGTCCCATGCCGTTGATGGCACGGCGGATTCTTTCTCAAGCGGCATGCCTGTGGTCGCATAAGGGTTCGGTACGGACTTGCTTTCGTAACAAAGCCAGCACTTCCCCTCTTTGGTTTGCGATACAGCCCCGCAGTGGCTGCAGACCTCGTTGAGAATGATAGGCGGAGCATTCATCTGACCACCTCGCTTAAATCGCCTTCGGCACGCGACAGGAATGCAGACGCCATCGTCCGCGACGCACGTACAATCTGCACCAGTACCACACCCGTCGCCCCTAGCGAACAAAGCGTGATCGCTTGCGTCAGAATCGGCGTCGTGTGATCCGAATCAAACCAAGTTTTGTCGGTTGACGCGACCAAGATCACATAACAGATCATCGCACCTAGCGAAGCAAACCAAATGAGGCCGATGCGAAATCGAATGGCGGAAAGGACCAAGACCAAAAACAACGCTACCACCAATGGGCTAGTGGAACCATGTCCCAGCCATGCGAGCAACGTGACCAAAGCCAAATCGATCGCGGTAGTCACGTATTTTAGGAGAGGAGGCATGAAGCCACCTTTCAACGCTATGAAAATGGCTAACGACAGAAACAACCAAGCGACTGCAGCCAAGGTCACCTGCCGATGAAACACACGATCGGAATCGGCTATCTGATCAAGCGACAAAAAATGGACCAATTGAACCGAGTAAAACAAGACCACCAAAATCGATCGCAACAACGTCGCTCGCATTTCACCTTCAAACTCTTGCCACCGGCTAGCGATGTGCCAAGACTTATTGAGCAAAGGATCATCCAGCGGTGTTCCAGATCGGTGGTTGCTCATCGGGTCCTCATCGCATTTCTTATGATAGTCGCGTTTCGCTCCCAGGCCATGAAAAAATGCTTGGGTCATCACCGGAGGGCTTGCGTCCTGCCGCTATCCATTGGTAGCAGAACGGCGCGAGCCTTCCGGTGAGTTAAGGCGGTGAAAGTTCCATTCTGCGCTTCCGTATAGTTGGTATCGTTCGATCCATTCATGGAATTGGTTTCGATCGCCTACAACCTGTCATGCCGAAAGACAGGCTGGAAGCCTATTCCACAGTTTCCATGCGACTATCGCGAGCCCAAAGACCGATCAAGACCGCGATGAGCACAATGGAAACCAATTGGTAGATCGTTAAGTTTAGCAGCAAACGCGATTCAGGGCGAAGCCATTCGGACAAGAACCGATACACTAAATAAGCAATCAGGTAAGCTTTCAGTTGATTGCCAACAAGCCACCTTTTTCGGTCCATGACGACCAACACAATTGCCGCAACCAGATGGAACGCAACTTCGTAGAGCTGTGTGGGATGCCGCAAAATCCCCTGTGCATCGTGGGCCGTCGGGAACGCAACCCCCCAAGGCATCTCGGTGACTTGTCCAAAGCAACAGCCTGCGATAAAGCAGCCTATTCGCCCGCCACCGACGGCGACCGCAACTGGCAACGCAAAACTATCACCGGTACGCGTTCGTATGCCAAAAATCCATTTTGCAAATTCAACCCCGGCATACCCTCCTACGATGCCTCCCAAGATTGTCTTTCCATCCGCAAACCAAGCCGTCCCATCCAAAACTGCGTTCCAACCTTGCTCACCGAGAAACGGGATCTTGGAACCGATCATCGCTCCAATGAATGCTGCGACTCCGACAGTCGTGCGTTGCGAGCGGGTTAGTTCCAGTCGCTTTTGTCGAGTGCGAATCAATCCCCACGCAATCATCACCGAGACTAGTAAAACGACTGCGTACGCCAACCGGACCCAAAACGACATGGCGATTCCCTAGGAAAGAGAGTCTTTCAACTGGGGTAACGGCACGTGCCCGTTGCGATATAGTACGTTGTACGCACAGAAGGGGATGATGTGACCAGACGGCAAAATATGATGCGTGCAACACTTCATCACCCGTCGAACGTCGAAATTATAAGCGTCCAAAAAGGAAGTGATGGTGATACGAAAGAGTTGCTCACCGCCGATTTGCTTCTGCAACGCTTGCTCAAAGAATCGCTGACCGACTGCGACGTCGCTTGTGTTCGTATCCGTCAAGATCGGCAAGCCTTGGACAACCGCCGCAGTTCCGTCCGTCGAATCACAGCATCCCGATAGTCCACAACAGTTGTTGCGGGCTAAGTATTGCTGAACCAAACGCTTGCCCTCGTCGCGGGTAAAGGATAATCCATTGGCGAGCAAGTCGAGATTTAACTTGGCATCTACGAAGCGTGTCAAAGGAACGAGTTCGCCGTTATATCGAAAAGCCAACGAGAGAACATGACAATTGGGATGAGCGCACGGCAGTGGAAAAAAATCTTCGTCCCGAAACAGGCCATTCGATTGTTCGCACAGCAATGCGATACAGTCTGGAGTTGTAATGCGTTGCTCAAGTTCCTCGGGCAGGAAGTGGCGGCCACTGTAGGTTGCAGGTTGCAAGCTGAGGCCGCTTATCCACGGCCGATCCTTGGCCAAGTTCAGCAGGTCGCCAAGTTCATGTTCGTTGACTCCCGCTTGCAAGGCCGCAACCAACGTCACATGCAATCCGGCTTTGCCCACATTTTCAAGCGCCTTGAGTTTGATGTCCGCTAACGCTTCGCCTCGCAGGGCTTGATGAACAGCATCGGAAACACCATCCATTTGCAGATAGATTTCGATTCGGTCTTTGTGTTGCGCAAGCCACTCAACCAAGGTATGGTCCTTGGCAAGTCGAATGCCATTGGTGTTGAGCATGATGTAATCGATCGGCTGGTCAAGCGCGTAGCGAATAATCTGTTCGAGTTGCGGATGCGTCGTTGGCTCCCCACCCGAAACCTGCAACACGTCCGCCCGCCCCTCGGCTCGTACCAACGCATCAATGGCAGCACACGACTCCTCCACCGATTTGTGCTTGAGACCAGGTCGGCTGTTGGCGTAGCACAATGGGCAAGACAAATTGCAATTGTCTGTAATTTCGAGGACCGCCACACACGTGTGCTGTTCGTGTTCTGTACACAGACCGCAATCCAATGGACAGCCCCGGGAGGCTTCCACAAACGTCTTTTTGGGGAGTTTCGGCGGTAATGCAAAATCATAGCGGTCGTACCAACGTCGATCGCTGCAAACAAAATCCTCCCGCAATCCATGGGTTGGGCATCGCTTGCGGAAATAGACGCGTTGGGCACGAGCAATGATCTTCGCCGGCACGACCGCTAAACACTCGGGACAGAGGCTTTGCGTGGTGCCGAGGAATGTGTAATTTCGCGATTCGATTTGAGCGTGTGACATTGCGATGACAAAGTAGCCTAACGCCGCAACTCCAGTCGGCAATCGGAATCGGCGGATACCGGCATTCCAACTTGATCGACTGGATGCGTAAAGAGGTAACGCCAGACATCTTCGTGAACAAATTTGCCAGACGCATCCTTAACGGCGGATCCGCCCGGAGTGACGGACCCATGGGCTCGATTGACATCTCCCTTAACGTCGGCTTCGGTGATCAACCGACGGGAGTTATCGAATGGAGTTTTTGTTTTATCGACATCCACGATAGGGCCAAACTTGTTGAGGCCGAGCAATTGCCAAGAACGGCAATAATGATCTCCCGACCAACCTGTATCGAGCACATGGCTAAAGCCAAAGAAACGATTTGCCGGAGTCGCGGAGGGTAGGCCCTGCCAGGTTTCATACTGATCGCGTGGCCCACAAAACATGACGACACGATCGACTTTTTGATGGATCGCAAATCGAGCGGCGGAGGTCGCGCCATGGGAACTTCCCGAGATGATGACTTTGTCCCAATCCAATTCGTTGCCGTCCGACGTAAGAAACATCTCCCACTTGCCCTGCGGGTTTTCTTTGGCAAGCCACTTCACAAATTGAAGGGCTCGTTCTTTCATGCCGTCTGGTTTTGGGATCGCGACCAGTTCGCTAAAGTCCTCGCCGGTGGTTGCTTCAAGCCGAATCTTGCCAAGATGCATCGGATCGGTTGGAGGTGGTTCCTTGCCAAATTTGGAAAACCATCCGTTTGCGTAATGAACCCGAATGGCATGATAGCCGTAGGAATTGACTCGCTCAAATAATCCGGGACTATTCCCCATCAGCCAGATAACAAGCTTTCCTTTGAGTGGAACGCGAGTGTCCACCGAAGCGTGCTGCAAATCCTGAGGCTTTCCCTCTTTCTCAAACAGAAATCCAATTTCCGGGTGGGCTTGGGCTCGGCTATCGATTGCGCTGGCGCGGGCGGTCAATTCATAGCGTTTTGAAGTTGCGTCTTGAGGGGATGGCGAATTGGATTGTGCCAACGCCGAACAAACACAAACGCTGGTGAGGAACAACCAAGCCAGGGGGGTGACATAGGTTTTTTTAGGCATGGAACGGAAGTGATCTCTTTAAAGTGCTGTTTTGAAACCGAGCCAACTCGAGCGGTATTCTAGCAAATAATCGGCGTCGCAAGCATTGGGCAATCACCAAGAAGCCCCATCCGATAGCGAATGCTTTCATAGGCTTTGACCTGCCTATCCGTTGCTTGGGAGGGTGAGGCTCCTGCCGAACCATGGCTTTTAGGGAGGGTGAGGCTCCTGCCGAACCATGGCGTCGTAAGCTCGGCAGGAGCCACGCTCTCCCATCGATTTCTTCTCCATAGCCCAACGGGCTTCAACAAATTAGCGCAGCGCCAACCTCGCCAAGTGTTCAATTTGCTATCCTAATAACAATCCTTCCATTGCCGTATCCCTGAGGTAAATCAAAATGTTGAGATGTGCCCTGACTTGTTTCGTCTTTTTTCTTGCGCTCCATGGCAATGCTTTCGCTGCCGAAGGCAAACCGAATATTCTTGTCATCGTCGCCGACGACCTCGGCTGGGGAGAGCTCGGTTGCCAGGGGTTCACACAGCAGATACCGACACCCAATATTGATTCGATCGCGAGCAACGGTGTGCGCTTTACGAACGGCTACGTCAGTTGCCCATATTGCAGCCCGACCCGAGCTGGATTCATGACTGGCCGCTATCAACAACGCTTTGGACACGAATTTAATCCGGGACCAGCAGCGTCAGCCTCGAAAACCTTTGGTTTGTCATTGAATGAAACGACGATCGGGAACCATCTCAAGGCGGCGGGTTATGTCACCGGTTGGTTCGGTAAATCCCATCTTGGATACGAACCGCCATTTCATCCGCTCAATCGCGGCTTCGACGAGTTTTTCGGTTTTCTGGGTGGTGCCCATTCGTATCTCGACGCGACCGCCGATTCAACCAATCCGATACAACGCGGAACTCAACCCGTCAAGCACGTTGATTACACGACGGATGATTTTGGTAGCGCGGCAGCGGCCTTTGTCGACCAACACAAGGAGCAACCTTGGTTTTGCTATTTGCCTTTCAACGCCGTGCATGCACCCCTCGAAGCGATAGAGAAATATGAAAATCGATTTAAGAGTATCGATGACAAGAAACGTCGGACATTTGCAGCGATGCTCTCAGCCATGGATGATAATGTTGGAACAGTGCTCAACAAACTTCGTCAGCACAAGCTGGAAGAAAACACGCTCATTTTCTTTTTCAGTGACAATGGTGGCCCAACTCCATCCATCACGTCCGGCAATGGTCCGCTGCGAGGCTTCAAAGCGCAAACATGGGAGGGTGGGATTCGAGTCCCGTTTATGGTCCAGTGGAAGGGGCATATTCCGGCTGGCAAAGTCGACGATCGGCCGATCATTCAATTGGATATATTGCCGACGTCCCTGGCGGCCGCAGGGGTGACCGTCAATCCGGATTTTAAGTTGGATGGAGTGAATTTGCTCCCCTACCTAACCGGCCAAAACGCCGGCTCGCCGCATGAAATGCTTTACTGGCGATTCGGGCAACAAATCGCACTTCGCATGGGCGATTGGAAATTGGTCAAGGCTGCCGGCAACGAAGCAATCGGAGGAATCGGAGGAATCGAACGCAATAGTGTCGCCAGTACGGCGGGTGCCGAGCTTTACAACCTCAAGAACGATATCGGCGAGAAAGAGAATCTGGCGGAAAAAGAGCCAGCCAGATTCCAACAAATGGCGGCAGCCTGGGACAAATGGAACAGTCAGCTTGTCGAGCCAGCTTGGACCGTGAACCGCAACGCCGGCGCGAAAGCCAAGGCAAAAAGAAAACAGAACTGAGCGATTGAGCGTCAGGGGCGGAGAAGCGGCAGTGTTTTTAATCGCGAGGAGAGTTCGTTTGCCGCGACCGGATTCACTGTGGCGACATTGTGATTCTCCTCGGGATCCTTGTCGTGATCGTAGAGCTCTTGTGCCCCATCGCTCCATTGAGTGAATCGCCATCGCTCGGTGCGAACGCTTTGCCCGAACAACTTCGGGCCACGTGTGACAAGGGTGAAGGCTTCGTCTTTTATCTTTGCGAGGGGGCTCGCAAGTATCGGCGTTAAGCTGCGGCCTGCCATCGCGTGCGGTCCGCCAAAATCACGCAGATCGTCCGCCATAATCAGTAGGACATTCAGCTTGGCTGGAGCAGCACCCATTGAGAAGCTCCCAACGGAAAGGGACATAAAAACGGCCGTGAATACACACCGGACAAAAGTCGCGTGAAGAGTTAAACGCATGTTGTGCTTTCGAATATCAAATGCGGACGGAGGTGAAGAATCTATTCGATTTCTTCGGGCGACAAGTCCGATTGGGAAAGAAGACGTATTGCGTAGACGAGAACTTGAGCGTCATCGAATGAGTATAGAATTCGATGCGTCGGCTTGTTTGAAACGCCGAAATTCATTTGATGAACAGGGAAGTCAAACGCACCCGCTTCCCTCTCAAGCGGATAACGCGGCGCTGTATCAGCCAAACCCTGAATCGCAGTTCGATCTCAGTTAACCATTGCAAGGCTTGCACTACGCTTCGATTGGTTGCCCACCAGGACGCTGTTTCATAGAGCTGAACCGCAGGTCGTGGAAGTATTTTGACAAGGCGACTCAATCGGTAATTCCTAACTTACGCCGGACCTCAACCAATGCCTCCGAAAGCGGTTTGGATTTGCCTGACGCCTCATCCTCGATTCCCTGGCGCACGTCATCTACCGCTTCGGCGTATTCTGAATTTTGACGCCAACGCCTGACTAGCTCTTCTACCGAGGAAAAATCTTCGCCCTGGCCTACACGACTCGATGCGAACCGGACGAACTCTTGTAGCTCAGACTGTATTGAATTGGTTGTCACTCGATTTTCTCCATGCCTCATTCTAATCGTTCCGCTACCACAATGTCAAAAAAGTGCTACAACCGTCCAATGGCGCTGGAAGCTAAGTCACCGAGTGCAATGTCCTCGCATCTGCGATGGACTGCCATGCGTACCAGCAAGATCCCGTACAGACTCGGAGGCTTCAGCGGCTACCGATTGCGTAACCACTCGACAAAATCGGGATCATCCATCTTAACCTTTGGTCCCTCTTTTCTGCGCCGCTCGAACTTAGGGTCCGTTGGATCAAACGTATCCTCTGGTTTGAACACCCGTGGATCAACGGGCACGTACTTGTACGGTGTATAATCCGCCACATTCGCAAACATATCCGAAAGTTCGGTTGTCGTCGCATCGAACAGATTGTTGGGACCAAGGTCGAAAAGACCGTAAATCGTCTTGATGATGCTCATGATGGATGAGTGCGTGTGGGAAACATGCGAACGCTTGGCCCACGGACTAATGCACAAGACATACGAACGATGCCGGTCGATGGAGTCGTTGTCTCCTCCTGAGTCGTCCTGCGTGACAAAGATCGCCATCTTGCGCCACTCCGGTAACGAGGATAGATATGCCACGACTTTCCCCAGTGCCAAGTCATTGTCTGCCATATAGCTGGCAACATAAGGGAAGCCATTTTTGGCAATCGGTGCGGCTCCGTGGTCATTGCAAAGAGTCATATTGAGAAACTTCGGAATGGCGCCACCATGCTCGGCTCGATACTGTTCCAAGTCCTCGACAAACCAATCGACCCGAGCAATGTCCGGAATGTAATTGTTGTACGCGGGGTAGTCGAAGTCGGTGTTGTCGTACAAAACTTTGGGCATCGGGAAATTGACTTGAGTATACGCACCCGACCGGTTGGTCATCGGTCCCTCGTCGTTGTCTGGAAATTCAAAGCCTTCGCCATAGTTGCGAAACGTGATTCCGCCACGCGAGAGATGTTCCCACATGGAACCGTTCTCTAAATAGTCTTCAGGGATCTGCGAACCATTGGACGTCATGGACACAACGCGTCCCTTAGCTGTCTCGCTCTTCTTGAATCCCCAGCCTGAGTAAAAAACGCGCGTTGTCCAGAGACTTGGATACACGCCGACGAGCCATCGATGGCCATCCCCCGACGCTTGCGGCTCCATATAGAAATTGTCCGAGATGCTAAACTGCTCCGCGAGACGAACATGGTTTGGCATCATCGGCATTCGTTCGTCTTTGCCCTTTTCCTTGATCCATCCGTTCGCGCCAAACTCAGCGTACTCCGGTTCGCTCGTCGCCCCCTTTAGGCCGCCAAAGATACCATCGAAAGTATGATTCTCCTTGGTGATGAAAACGACGTATTCGACTTCCTTTGGCAGTGGCGATTGAGGTGTCATGATGGGGTTCATGCCATTGTTGCGAAGGATGGTGTCCACCCCAGGCTGAACGGATAGAAGGTCGACCGCACAAATCATTCCAGGCATATCCTGCAGTCCGTAACGTTCGTCGCTTTCGGGACGCTTGTGCTTGGGCCCTCGAGGACCTAGTCCAAGCCCCTTCTGTGTCGCGACATAGAGCTTCGATTGATCCGGAGACAGGCGGCAAGCAGTCGGGAACCAGCCCGTCGGAATCCAATTCTCTACCGTCCCACTTGCAACATCAAGAACAGCGACCGCGTTCAACCCCGAAGCACAAACATACAACTTCTTGCCATCGTTGGTTATGCACATTCCAGACGGAATGACGCCGCGCAACATCGCGAGCGTTGGCTCCGGAGCTAGCTTTACTGTCTTTCGGATCTCAAGTGTTTTTGCGTCGATGTACTGAACGGTGTCATTGTTGGCGTTGGTGACAAAAAGCGTGTCTTTCGAGACAAGCAACGCATTGGGTGAACTGCCGCCGACGGCTTTGCCGCTATCTGCGGGAGCATGGATTAGAATCCCAGTTTTGACCTTCGCTGAAACAACGGGTTTCTCAGCGTTTGCGACATCGATCATCCAGACTGAGTGCGCGTCCGGGACAAGCGGATCTCCTAAACCCGGCACCTGTTTCCCTTCACGAACTACTCCTTCCTGAGCTTCCTTGGATGGAAATCCGAAAGCGGGTACAGCAAGTCCACGTTTGTTCCCTTCGCCAGTCGGAATCTGCGAGTAGTCAAACACGCCGATATTTGCAACGAAAAGCCGCTGCCCATCGTCCGAAAGTGCGAGCGAGAAAGGCTCGCGGCCAGCTGGAATATCAGCAACCACTTTCGCCTCGTTGATATCGAATACCACAATCCGTTGTCTCGCGACATCCGCACCATATACCAAACGTCCATCCGGAGACACAACGATGTCATTGATGTAGGCTTCGTCATCCGCTTTGATCGACAAAGTCGCTTGCTGCTCTAGTACTTCAAGCCTTTTTGAAGCGGGTTTGTACCACAGGCTCGTTTCAAATACTTGAATGCCATGACCGACGTCACCGCTCGAAGTGATCAGTTTGGTCCCATCCTTGGTAAAGACGCCACAAAAGGCAGCGTTACGCCATGGAATGCGATACGAGTTTGACTTCGCGGTCGATGCATCGCTCGGATAAATCACAATTCCTGGATCACATAGCCCAACGATCAACTTGCCATCAGGACTCGGTACGACGTTCCAAAGATCGTCACCCGTGTAAAGTCGTTCGCCCACGGGAGTCAAGAATCTTCCATTGGGAAGAACGGTTGTTCCGCCTGGAACGACTTTGGCAAACTCGCTTCCTGACGGCAATCGATAGCTCGGGGATTGAGCCGAAGCGCTGCTTGCGAAAAGCATCGCCACGACCAACAGATGTTTACGAATCATAAATCGAGTGTTCCTAGTTGAGGGATCGTCTTCGCACGGCTCGCTTCACCTTTCGCATCGTCGCGGCATTGCCACAGTGTATTCAATGGAGAGCCCCTGTAAAAGAGCTGCGTCGGTGCTGCCATTTTGTTGGTCCCCGTCCCCCAAGAGTGGCCCATGGGACACTTAGGGACACTTAGGGACACCACATATTTTTTCGAGGGTGGTTGCGAACAGGGTTGGAAATTTTTATTCTGGGGTGATATTGAAATTTCTTGGTTCGGTCATGCGAAGGAGTGAATCATGGCGAGAGTGCCTCGTGCTGAAATTTTTGACCCGTCCGAAATCGTTGCCGTACACCTCATCGGAAAAACCGTCCGCTCTTGCTACCTCATGGGGGTCGATGAGCGTTCCGGCAAGAATTTCGATCACCGAAAACGCTGGATCGAAGACAAACTCAAGATCCTTGCTGCCAATTTCGGAATTGATCTCCTGGCATTCTCCTGTATGTCGAATCACTTTCATCTACTGCTCAGGTCGCGGCCAGACGTCGTTGCGACTTGGGACGATAGCGAAGTTGCGCTGCGCTGGTGGCAGTTGTGCCCGACCAGAAAAATCAAACTGGAAATCAATGGAGAGTGGGTCAAAGTGCCAGTCGCCCCGACGGAATACGACCTGAACGCTATCCGAAACGACCCGGTCCGCTTGGCTACGATTCGCCGCCGTTTGAGCGATCTTTCGTGGTGGATGCGTTTGCTGTGTCAGTATATCGCTATGCGAGCTAACCGAGAGGAAGGCGAGGGTTTGGGCAGATTTTGGCAAGGCCGCTACAAAGCCGTTCGCATTCTCGATGAAGAGTCGTTGCTGGCTTGCGCGGCGTACATCGATTTGAATCCAATACGAGCAGATATGGCCGAAACTCTTGAGCAAAGCGACTACACGTCGGTGCAACGCCGTGTTCAATCTATCAAGGCAACTACCCTAGATGCGGGTTCGTGCGGGGCACTGCCACCTGACGTTCAAAGAGCAGCGTTGGAATCTGCAACTCCTACAAGAGCCGATGCGTTTCTCGCTCCGGTGACGATCGATGAACGCAAGGATCCATTGGGACCGCATGCTAGCCGCAATGGCAAGCGAAGTAGCGACAAGGGTTTTCTGGCGATGGCCGAAGCGGAGTATCTGGAAATCCTGGACTGGTTGGCACGCGACAAGGTAGCTGGAAAACGAGGTTCCACACCACTGGCTGCACCGCCAGTCTTGGAAAGACTTGGTATTGAGCCCACGCTTTGGTCCGCGATGGTGAAGGATTTTGGCAGAGCGTTTATGAACGTAGCCGGAACGGCGAAGAGTGTTTCGGAGGCTCGCAGTCTTAAGACGCATCGCAAGTTCTACCTAGCGCGTGTTTAAACGGCGTGTTTAAGCAACGCTTTCTGAGCCAATTCTAAATAGCGACGCCTTGCCGGAACGGCAGTAATGGAGAATGTCTGCGCCTATTTCGAATGATTGGAATTGAAATAGAGCGACGATCTCTATTTCGCGAGCAGTTCTTGCCGAAGATCTCGAACCAAGGGGCTGAAAACCGAGTCCACAAGTCAAAGTGTCGTGTCCCCAAATGCACTTTTGCGCGTCCAGGTTCGGCAGGAGCCTCACCCTCCCGCTATAAACATCTTTCCGATGTCGAACCATCGGAAATCAATGGGAGAGCGAGGCTCCTGCCGAGCTTACGACACAACGGTTCGGCAGGAGCCTCACCCTCCCGAGCAATGAATGGATTGAGCAAAGTCGAGGAAAACATGTTTACAGGGGTAGCCTCACCCTCACAAGCAAGGAAACATCCATCGGACTGGGGCCTCCCCTTTTTGATATGGTTTCTTAGCTCGGCGATCGCTATTCTCCGAACTGGAATCGAAGAATGTTAGCCAAGTCACAGGAGTCCATAATGATGAGCAACGGATTGGGTCTATTCGGTTGGATACGAGATGGGGTTAAGCAGTCTGTACTTCTTGGCGTTAGCGACGCCATCGACACGATTGGTTCGCCCGAGGACCATCGCGAGTTGAATCCCGCATTGATGTCCTTTGCGAAACAGAATATTTCCGTTGCTAGCGTTCGAGTTGAGGAGGCCGGGCCACGCAAATTGCCCAGTGCCGCTGGTCGCAAGCGACTGGGGCGTTCTCTGCGCGATATCGAGCAACCCAAACCGGCATCGTAGCTCACAGCGATGCTAGCTCTTTTCTCATGTTTGGTCTTTGCCCGCTGGTTCTACCGCAAGAGTTCGTGGAAACGTGCACGCTTGGCTTGGGCCGTTGTCTTTTTTATGTTCGCTGGTTGTAGTCCATTGGACCAAGTGCCAACCACCACATTGTCTATTCCATCGATACCGCTTGGGCCAAAAACGAATCTCGCTAACCCGATTAATGTCAACACCCAAGATTCCGAGTTTCTATGGAGTCAAATCGTAAACACAGTGGACGATTACTTTCAGATCAAGAGCGAACAGCGTCCTACTCGCGATAGCACACAATGGTTCGAAGGTCGGTTAGAGACCTATCCTCAGATAGGGGCCACTTACTTGGAACCTTGGCGAAAGGACGCTGTTGAAGGCTTCCAGCGCTGGCAAAGTACATTGCAGACGATGAGACGCACCGCAACGATACGAGTGATTCCAACGAACGATGGTTTCAGTGTCGGTGTCGAGGTCATTAAGGAACTGGAGGACGTAGATCGTTCCCAGTTCTCTTCGGAAGGGGCCGCGATCGCACGCCATGACGGGACGATTGTAAGAACCGGTGCCAGCTTGACTGGTCAACCGATCACGCTCGGCTGGATTCGTCAGGAAAACGATGCGGATCTTGAGCAACGATTGCTTCGGGAGATTCTTGGGCGTGTTTCCAACGTTCAGCCACCGCGAAAACCGTTTCTGATGCATTGAGGGAGCGCCGTTTGATAAACCGACGCGTGGCACGAGCGCGCTCGCTCGTGAATCCATGGGCGAGACGCCCATGCCACTTTCGAATATCCCTTGTCAAAGTCCATTAAAGCAATTAACCCTTACGCGTCGGGTTATCAAATCACAGCGTATCCGCGAAAGTACGCGTCATAAACGCACCTTTTGCGGAGCAAAAGGCGACTATGTTGTTGTATCGCATACTGCGATCGGCCATCGCGATAAATGCTGAATCGCAACCGCTTCCGCCATACTCGGTACAAAGACATAAGCTTTGGAAAAAGGGACATGGGTGAGCCTTAGGTCCCCTGCCAGACGCCATTCTTTTTCTGCGGTCCAATCTTGCGAGGTGGTTCGATTGGAAATGATTTGACTGTAAGTCAATTGTCCATCGCTCATCCTTTTCGCTTGCGCTCGATCCACATAACTTACCGGCTTGACACCCATCTCCATCAGCCACTCCTGATCGATCATGATGCCATAAGGCTCCCAATCCCATCGCGATAAATGAGATTGAAAACGCCGCCTCTTCAACAATTGATCGATGGGTACTTCCGAGAAACAAACGGTTTCCATGTCTCCACGACGGCAATACTTCGTTGCAATAAGCCGTTGTTGCGACAGGATTCGCTTCAGCGATGCGATAACATCAGGATATTGCAGCCAAGGGGAATGAAGCAACTCGTCATGAAACTGAGCTAGAGATTGATCCGGCCAAGGGCCACGTCTGGCTCGTGTGCAATGGATCAGGAGCTTGCGATTCGAACCAATCAGACTTCGCAATGGAAGGATTGGCTGCCAAGTCGACTGAACGGCTGCTTCCTTATGCGCATGGTCATCCGTTAGGTCAATCGCAATCCAGCCAATCGCTCCGCGCTGCAGCCAGTCGGGACAACTGGCTGTCGATGTTCTTGGCTTCATCGAGCTTAAGGAAACATACGTCGACGCGTCCTTGAACTCATCCTTTTCTAACCGCGTCTCGATGAGCTGCGCGATCTTGCCTCCCTCTCGCACGTTCAACGCGAACAGATGGTCCGCCAAAAATACGGCCGCTCGGTCTTGCAGCGGAATTGGGCTCGCGTCCTGCGGATCCCTACCCAAAACGATCCTGCCTTGAAAGCAAGTTTGGTTGACGTTTTCTAATTGTCCGTGGTTGATTTTCGTTCGGCCAGCATGATCGTCGATTTCGATTTCGAGCCATGGCACGTGCATCCGGCGGCAAGCGTGAAGGATTGACTCGGAGTACGGGGTATTCGTTGCACACAGGATTCCCCAACCCTGCTGTTGAGCTAGGTGCAAGGCCGACTGCAACGACGATTGCCAATCAGAACTTGTGAACCCAAACTGGGAATTGTGCGAGGAAACAACGGCAAGCCATGATCGAGGAGGGATCCGGTTGGATGAGTGTTCAACCCGGAAGGAAATATGCCCCAACAGACTCGGTAAGACATGCGCCCAAGGAACAGGATACTCTTCGATGGACTCAAAAGGTTTCGTTAAGGATTGTGTTGTCGATGGAGGCATTTTTCATGGTGCCTTTTTTTGTTCGCTTAGGATCGCTCGCTCAAATAGTGGGATAGGCTTCCAGCCTGTCTAGCTGAAAATGACAGGCTGGAAGCCTATCCCACGGCACCAATCCAACATTCATGGATTGCCCGAAACTTACCTGTTTGGCATTGGAGGCTTTAGCTCCCACTTCTCACCGAAGAAGTCTGCGTCGGCGATTTTGCCTGGCCAACGCGAATTAGGGGGAGTGGTAATATCCACCACAGCCCAATCGGGAAGCTTCGGAACTTGGCGTGCATTGTTGAGGTAGTCGTACTCACGATAGGTAAAGCCACTGTTCAGAACAATATACCGTTCGGGATTGAGTGGATTCGGGTAAATGAAAACTGGGGCGTGTGTTTTGGCAGAGTACTTGCGTTCGCCGACGACGAGCTGCTCTCCGCTCCATTGGATTGGCAGTTTGTCGGCAAGTTTTGCAATGGTTGGATTGCTTTGCGAGTCGCCCCACAGGATCAGATTATTGTTCTCGATATCCTCGGGTTTGAGATCCTCTGAGGATTTGATTCGCACATCGCCTCGCATCTGTCGATGCCATTCTCGTACCGCGTGTTGGAATTCCGACTCAACCCACTTGTCCACTTCCGGATGACGCCCGGCTTTCGACGGTTTAACGAAGAGAAAACTCTCCATAAATGCATCGTCGATGGGGCCTTGAAGGCCGTGTTTTTTGACAAGTTGTGTGGAGGCGGGTTCGAGAGGTGAGACTTGCTCCCATGCTTTACCGGTTCGTCGTAGACGGACACCCCAAGAGCGGTCTGATTTCCGGGGTGCCGATGCTCGAAAAACTTCGGGAGAGGTGAGCCACTCCGTCCTTGGATTCCCTTTTGCCAAAAGAAGATCTTGGTAGGGAACGATCGCCACCTGATTGATCCCCAGCATTTGATCGGCCGCGAAATCGATCGACACATCCGAAATATTTTCGACTGCGATCACTACGCCTATGGAGTTGAGTTTCGCGACTGCAATGGCTGGCTTCCAATGTTCTTCCATCGCATTGACCGTAATCCAATGCGATCGGTTGTATTTAAGTGTTGTCGTCGTAAACGAGAGGTTGGATGGCACGTCGTTGGTTCGAATACGATCGAGCGTTGCCAATCGTTTTTCAATCTCGATACGGGCTGTTGGGTCGATTTTGTGGGCTGTCCTTGGGGCAATGATGTGCGTCAGCTCAAAGCGTTCGCTCTCCGGCAAATTCCAACACGCCTCCGCCATCACATCGGCTGCTTGCTTTTGTTTGTCGATCTCGCCGCTATAGGCGATGGTTGGCAACACGCGCAAATTGCGGGCCCAAGTTGGGCAGTCATACATTTGCCAAAGCTTTTGCTCATACCAAGTGGGCTTGAGATCTTCGGATTGAAACACCTTAAGAAATTGTGGCGTCTCCGAGAAACCGGCACCTGGATTAGCTGCGAACCATTTGTCTGGATAGTGGACAGCCAGATGCCAAGCAGCAGCTCCACCCATCGAGAACCCGCGAATAGCGACTCGATCGGGATCGATCGGGTAGTCTTGCAACGCGTGTTCGAGGACCTCAAGGGTGTCGACTTCGCCGGCTAGTTTATTGGCGTTGCAATAGCGACCGAAGGGATGAATCATGATCGTGTTTTTAGCGGGCAGGGGATCCGAGCTCGTCATACGCGCTGCAATGAATTGGAGTTCGAGCCCCTTTTCGCTTCGACCGCGGCACCAAATGTCTGCGCGATGTTGGCCAGGGCTAATGTTTGGCCCGTCCCAAACGACGCCATAAGGCTGAACGGTCCCGTCCAGTTTTGAACGATAGCCCCGAACGACGGGGCCCGATTGGTTCAGCCAGTATAATCCTCGGGGGTTTAATCCAGGCGGATAAGTCTCGAGGGCGTTCGCTCGTTTCGCTCCCTCAGTCAGAACATCGATAGCGCGGCTCGCGTCCTTGGCTTCGAAGAAACCGTCCTCTTTCAATGCCAAATCGACAGCGCGGGCGAAGACTTCCACGTCGGGCAAGTATTTTTGAATCCGGGGCGATTTGTTGTTTCGAAGCTTCGCGATGGTTTCGTTAAGCGATTTGAGTTCGGTCTCTAGTTTGCTTCGTTCGTCGGGGGTAATCATCACGCCTGGAGGTGGCACGGGTCGCACGGATGCGATTTGATTGTCGGTAGGGCCATCGGCTCGGGCGTTTGCGTTTACTAATAAAAAGGTAGCTAAAAAAGCGAATCTCAAACGTTGCATAGGTGGGTGCTCTCGGAGCAGAAAGGAGCATTCTGCGAAAGGGTTTCATGGCGTGGAGGGTAAGCCAACCGTCACGATTCTACGTGATTCCAGTCGCATTCACAATTAAACGCCAAATCACACGTTCATGATTGAGTAAAAAAACGCAATCGCGAGTATGCTTATCGCATGGTAAACACACTTTCGGTTCGTTTGAACCAAGTCTCGCTATGACGGAACCTGCTCCAGAAAAGCCACCGCGTCGCGAGCGATATCGAGGCACGAACCCTCGTGGATTCGAACAAAAATACAAGGAACAGCAGCCTGAAAAGTATCCATTGGACATTGCCAAAGTACTAGCAGGTGGCAGGACCCCTGCGGGTTCCCATCGCCCCATCATGGTCCGAGAGATCGCCGAAGTGCTCGATCCCAAGCCGGGCGATTTCGCTGTCGATTGCACGCTGGGTTATGGCGGACATGCAACGGCGTTGTTGTCCGCGATTCAGCCAGATGGCCGTCTCCTCGGCTTGGACGCCGATCCAATCGAACTGCCAAAGACTGAGGCAAGGCTGCGATCCCTAGGATACCCGGACGAGTCGATTGCCGTACGACGCACGAACTTCGCTAGACTTAGCCAAATCCTAGCCATGGAATCACCTGATGGTGTGCAGATTATTTTGGCGGACCTGGGCCTCTCCTCCATGCAAATCGACGATCCGTCGCGCGGCTTTTCCTTTAAAACCGATGGTCCTTTGGATATGCGGATGAATCCTTTGCGAGGTCGATCTGCGTCCAAGTTACTAACAGCCTTGGAAATAGAATCGTTGGCCTTATTGCTTGAGATCAATTCGGATGAGCAGAAAGCGATGCGTATTGCGAAAGCCATTCTCGATGCTCACGCGCGCTTACCAATCGATTCCACGTTCAAGTTGGCTGAAGTGATTCGTTCGTCGGTTACGTCGCAACGCCAATTTACTAAAGACGAATCCACTGACACGGTGCGCCGCGTCTTTCAGGCGTTGAGGATTGAAGTTAACGATGAGTTCTCGGTCTTGGACGCGCTGCTCAAGCAAATCCCGGGATGCTTAGTGCCTGGCGGGCGGGTTGCTATCATGACGTTTCACTCGGGCGAAGATCGACGCGTTAAGCATGCGTTCAAACAAGGACTCATCAGTGGCTTGTACGCGAAAATTTCCGAAGAGATCATTCGCCCATCGATGCAAGAGCAACGAGCCAATCCGAGATCCTCATCCGCGAAACTTCGTTTTGCCGTTAAAGGGAACGACGCGAGCCTTCTTTAGTGGGGAGGGTGAGGCCACCCCTCTCAACATGGTTTCCTCGACTTTGCCCAATCCATTCCTTGCTTGGGAGGGTGAGGCTCCTGCCGAACCATGGCGTCGTAAGCTAGCTCGGCAGGAGCCTCGGTCTCCCTTTTGCTTCCAGCGTCCAAGGAATGACCGATGGCAAGCTGGAAGCTCACCCCACTTTCCATTCGCAATGCTAGCTAGATAATCGGCAAGGGTGGCAAAACTGTTAAGACAGTTAAGATCCGTAGTTCGTGCAGAGCCGGTATTACGGGAATCAACAATGGGATCGTTAAAAGCCGAAAGTAGGAAAAGCACGAGTTCATTCAGTCCCTTTATTTGGCGGCAAAACGATAATGAGTGGTCAAACTCAAAAACGCAACTGGTTGCGACGAACACTGCGGCACGCGTGTGTCACGATGCTTGCGGCACAATCGATGTCAGCGTCGACTGGCTGCAATCGCGCCCACTACCGCAATAGGGCTGACCAAGAAGTCACAAATCTCATCAGCGAGAAAATTGAGGATGCGCGTTCGCCAGCGATCCGCGATATTCAAGTCGACCGAGCGTCACGGATGTTCGATCCCTTTAATCCGGACCGCCCGCCAATGCCCGAGGATGACGACGTCGCTCATCAGTACATGAAAATAGTCAACGGCAAAAAGGGCTATCCGCTTTGGGACGTCAACGGAAAAACCAACACAGCCGAGAACCCAGTTTGGTGGCAATACTTGCCGCTCGATGAGCGAGGCGTCCTTGTTCTCGATGCGGATACGGCAGTCCGAACCGCGGTGCTGCACAATGCGGCGTACCAGGCCGAAATTGAAACGCTCTACCTATCTGCACTGGACGTTAGTACGGAACGTTTTTTCTTGGGAAACCAACTCTTTGCGGGCTACTCATCCATCTATACTGCGGACGGTGCTCTGCGACGTGGGGCGGGTGGTCAAAGCAGCTCGACTTTGAACGGCTCGACCTTTTCCAGGGGAGCGCGTCCGATTGCATTGCGACGCCAGTTCACCAACGGTGCGGATTTGATCATCGGATTTGCCAATTCCATGACGTGGCAATTCGCGGGCCCGGACACTCAGTCGGCCACGACATTGGTTGACATGAGCTTCATTCAACCGTTATTGCGAGGGGGTGGGCGCGATTTGATCATGGAACGTTTGACGTTAGCCGAGCGCACTTTGCTTTATAACGTGCGTTCCTTCGAACGATACCGGACTGGCTTTTATACGACCATCACGGTAGGACGCGGCGCCGAACCAGGTCCCACGCGACGCGGAGGCTTGTTTGGTGGAGCGGGTCTGCAGGGCTTCACGGGGTTGGGGGGAGGCTTCGGTACCGTTGGAAACGTGCAAACGAATAACGCCGCCGGATTTGGCGGGGGCGGTGGAGTGCCTACCGTGGGCGGATTCCTTGGGTTGGTTCAGAACCAACTTCAAATTCGAAACGTCGAAGAAAACGTTGCTCGGCTGCGTGAAAACGTGGCTCGGTTCGAGGACGCTCTCCGAGAGCAACTGACGGTTGTATCCGCAACTCAGGATGCGATTCCAAGTCAACAATTGCAGGTCTCGCAAACCAGGCAAGCTTTGAATTCGTTGCAAGCAAGTCTCTTGCAACAAAAATTCAATTACGAGCAATCGTTGGACGCCTTTAAAATAACACTTGGCCTCCCTCCGTATGTGTGTGTGGAGATTAAGGACCCTATTCTCGATCAATTCAATTTGATCAGCGACGCGTTGAAAGAGCGACGTTCAAGAGCCAACGACTTGCGAGAGGCAGTTGGTAATAGCAACAGCAAACTAATTGAACTGAGCCCTATTGAAGCAGATGAGACGACGGGCCTTAAGTCCCGGGCCTTGCCGTGGAGCAAGGACGCGGCTCAAGCGATCAGCGAAATTCGCGGAAAAATAGATTCCATTGAATCCCTTCGTCAAACCATCCTCGGTCAAGACTTTCCTGAGGTACGAGCCGATATCGAAAAGCTAAAAGGAATCGTTGGCCCAAGAGAAATGGAGTTGGCTCGCTTGCGACAACTTTATGAGCAAGAACGCGGGGCCGTCTGCAGCTTGTTGCCGACCGCGACATTGGATATCGCGTTGTTGGATTCCGGTGAACTTCGATCGTTGCCAGCAAACTTGACCGAGGAACTCGACAAGTTGGAAACCCGCTTTAAAGAGCGTGAGCAGAGAATCAAGTTGCTCGATATGAATTTAGAGAAGATCCTTGCGACTCAAGTTGGATCTAATCCGAAGGGGATTTTCGAGTCCGTGCGAGACAATGCGCTCTTGCCTAGCCAGAGTATTCTTTCTGAATTCGCAGAGGACGTCTTGGCGCTTCAGGTGTTGCAGGCTCGAACGAGAATCGAAAGCGTGATGCTACCGCCTGTGGACCTTTCCGCTGAAGAAGCGGTCGAAATCGCTCGCGTCAATCGATTGGACTGGATGAACAGTCGTGCGAGCCTTGTCGACTCCTGGAGAGCCATCGAAGTGGTCGCGGATAGCTTGGAAAGTAGTCTCGATGTTGTTTTTTCAGGAGACATACAGAACGCGAACGATAATCCACTTTCCTTACGAGCCAAAACCGGTCGATTGCGGGCAGGTCTTCAGTGGGATTCCCCGTTGACCCGAATGCAAGAACGCAATCAGTATCGCCAAGTACTCATCGAGTACCAGCAAGCCAAACGAAACTACTATCGGTTCGAAGATCTGGTTTGGCAAACTTTGCGTTCGCAATTGAGAAATATTCGGTACAACCAGTACAACTTCGAATTACAACGTTACGCGGTTCGCATTGCCGCCCAACAAATCACGATCAACGAAGACTTGCGTCAAATTCGTGAAACATTGAGTCTTTCGTCGGGCCCAACGGCTGCACGAGATAGCGTGTCTGCCTTGCAGGATTTGCTAACAGCACAAAATACATTTCAGGGAGTTTGGGTTTTTTACGAAGCCCAACGCAGAAATCTGGACCAAGATCTAGGCACAATCCGAGTCGACGGGGATAATATTTGGGTTGATCCAGGTGCAATCACATCGGAGGCGTATGGTTTCGGCGCTGCGAATGCTGGTGGAATGGGACAAGGCGGAATGGGACAAGGCGGAATGGGAAATGGCGGCATGGGAAATGGCGGCATGGGAAATGGTCAATTGCCGTGGTGCGAACCGACCGAGATTCTCGAAGCGGTTCCGCCAGTTCTGTTCGATACATCGTCCCTGCCTGAACCAGCCAAGCCAGGAGAAACAGCACGAGCGGCTAAACCCATTCAATTGCAGTAGTCTCAGAATATCTCGCAACAAGACCAAGACCTTATGGAATTCCGAGACGATGACGATGCAGCATCCTTGCTGCTATTTGGCAAAGAGCATTTTATGCGACGGGCGATTGAATTAGCTCAGCAGGCGGCGACTGAAAACGAGGTGCCTGTAGGAGCGATCATCGTCTACAAGCACAACATCATCGCGGCGGCATACAACCAACGAGAGAATTTGGCGGACCCAACCGCGCATGCTGAGATGATCGCGATCACTCAAGCGGCAGCCTACCTGAAATCATGGCGTCTGCTCGAATGCGAATTGTATGTGACACTCGAACCTTGCCCGATGTGCGCCGGAGCAATTCTACAGTCGAGGATTCCGCGCGTGATCTATGGGGCCATCGACAACAAGGCGGGAGCTGTCGAATCGCTCTTTCATCTTCTGTCGGACTCGAGGCTCAATCATCAATGCGAAATCACCAGCGGCGTCCTTGCTTTGGAATGCGGGCGACTGCTGACGGATTTTTTTGAGAACAAACGCAGGCTCGGCAAGAAGTAACCGTGTCGCACGCCCTGAGGTACGAAGAGCGTGCTTGGTTATTGCTGCCTTTCGCGTAGCGAAAGATGCGTTCTTCGTCGGATAGGCTAATACCAACCCGACGCGTGAGCGAGGGACGGTCTGCCCCTCGCTCACCGGCTTGTGGATTTAATGGTACGACGGACTTCCAAGTTCGTCGAATTCCCCATGGACGGACTTCCAAGTCCGTCTTACCGCCCTTACCCAATAACGACTTCACTAAAGCAACAAGCCGTCACGCGTCGGGTTTTCAAACTGTTGCCAAAAAGTGGTCCATCCAAAAATTCACAACCTCTCGGCGAAAGTAGTGCCGTGATTCGCTACTTTCGCGTAGCGAAAGTCGACGGTGATTACGTTAAACTAGCGAGTCACGTCGAAACGATTTTTCCCCTTTCATCACAATCAAGAAAATTCTATGTCCAAGAAATTCTTTCACCGAGCCGCATTCTCCGCTTGTTTCTGCGCCGGATTGCTCTTTGCTCCTTTCAAATCATCGGTCATCGCGGAGGACCAGGGCGGTCAATGGTTTCAGTGGCGAGGTCCAAATCGGGATGGCATTTCGCAAGAAAAAGGCTTGATGAAATCATGGCCTGAAGCAGGTCCACCCCTTTCCTTTCGTGTGAAAGGGCTGGGCAAAGGGATGTCCAGCGTTGCGATCGCGGATGGCAAACTCCTCACGATGGGCAATTTCGATGGCAAGACTCAACTCATTTGCCGCAACCAAGCCAACGGCGAAGCGATTTGGAGCACTCAATTTACACCGGCCAAGCAAGATCCGAATGGCACTCCAACGATCGATTTGGCGAGCGGACTGGTTTTCGCGCTTTCGAATGACGGAATGCTTGTTTGCTGCAAAATCGCTACCGGGGAAAAGGTCTGGCAGAAGAATTTTGCGGACGATTTCGGTGGCAAGATGGAATCGGGGTGGGGCTACAGTGAGTCTCCCCTCGTGGATGGCAACATGTTGTTGTGCACGCCGGGTGCGAACGATGCGATGGTAGTGGCCCTGAACAAAATGACGGGTGAGCCGATTTGGAAAGGCAAAGCTCCTGAGGGAAAATTGCGAGGCAATAACGGGGCGGGTTACTCGTCCATCATCCTCTCCGATGCGGCTGGAGTGAAGCAGTACATTCAGTTGGTTGGGCATGGAGTCGTGAGTTATGCCGCCGACTCAGGGGAGTTGCTTTGGAACTACGATCGGATCGCCAATACGACAGCCAATATCCCAACGCCGATTGCCAAGAACAACTTTGTGTTTTGCTCATCGGGTTACGGAGATGGCGGAACAGCCCTCTTGGAAATAACCAAGAAAGAAAACAAGCTCGAAGCAACCGAGATCTATTACAAAAGTAGCCAGGAATTGCAAAATCATCACGGTGGCATGATTATGATTGGGGATTTCGTTTATATGGGGCAAGGGCACAACAATGGTTTTCCGGCTTGTATTGAATGGAAGACAGGCAAAAACCTTTGGGACAAATCGAGAGGTGCGGGCACAGGTTCCGCCGCAATCGTGGCTGCCGATGGCAAGCTATATTTTCGCTACCAAGACAGCACCATGGCGTTGATCGATACCGCGACAGACAAGTATAAACTGATCAGTCAATTCAAATTGCCGACTCACAATGGCGAAAGCTGGCCTCATCCTGTGATCGCCGGTGGCAAACTGTTTGTTCGCGATCAAGACGAATTGGTTTGCTTCGACATAACAAAAGAGTAATTCCTGAGTGGACGCGTTTAACAAGAAACTTCGCAAGGCCGAAAAGCACCTTTCGGCGGCTTGCCCACAACTGGGTGCATGGATCTCGGAACACGGGCGATGCCAGTGGGAACCGGTGTGGGTTCGCGAGCCATTTGAGTCCTTGGTCCGTGCCGTCGCTCATCAGCAGTTGCATGGCAAAGCGGCCGAATCCATTCTGCGACGCCTCGTAGAACGATTCCCTGACCAAGGCTTTCCGACGGCACTCCAGCTATCGCGAATGAGGGTTGCGAGCTACCGCAAATGTGGTTTCTCGCTTGCCAAGACCGAAGCCATTCGCGGCATCGCGCGAGGTACCTTGGATGGAAAGGTACCGGATCGAGCATTGGCAGACACGATGAGCGAGGACGCGTTGATGGAATCGCTGACGGAACTAAAGGGTATCGGCAAATGGACCGTTGAGATGTTTTTGATCTTTACTTTGGGGCGAATGGACATCATGCCGATCGACGACTTTGGTGTTCGAGCCGGGCTTATGCATTTGATTGGATTGGAAAGGTTGCCGAAGAAAGCGGATTTTGAGATTTGGACTGACGCTTGGCAGCCTTATCGAAGTGTTGGTGCATGGTACCTGTGGAGAATGGCGGACGCTTGCAAATGACGACAGAACAAGTCAAAAACCCGATGACGAACGAGCTTCGTAGCGTTGCCGCAGTGGTAGCCACCTTGTGGATAGTGCACTTGGTGGACTGGATACTCATCCCAATTAATTTCAATGAGTACGGCTTGGTGCCCAGGACCATAAATGGGTTGCTCGGCATTATTACGATGCCATTTTTGCATGGTGGCTGGGGGCATCTGATTGGCAATACGATACCCCTGTGCATCTTGTTGTTTCTTTTAACGCATTCGAGACGTGACTACTGGGAAGTCATCGCCAGCATTGTCGTGTTGGGTGGACTGCTTTTGTGGTGCTTTGGGAGAAATGCGGCACACGTTGGTGCGAGCGGGCTCGTCTACGGATTGGTTGCTTTTCTCATTGCCAGTGGATTTGCCGAGCGCAAGGTTCTACCAATTTTGATTTCGGTGGTGGTTGGATTCCTGTATGGGACAACGCTGCTATGGGGAGTGTTGCCAACGGCTGGCTCGTACGTTTCGTGGGACGGACATTTGTTCGGCGCCATCGCTGGCGCGTTGACCGCCTATGCGGTTGCGGGCAGAAAGAATGCACCTGGCACAGAGCCAGGTGCATTGCGTGCGTAGCAGAACAGCGCAAGCTGTCCGGTGAGGATAACCCGACGCGTAAGGGCTTGTTGATTTAATGAGTCTTTACCTAAGCTATGGTTTTATCATAACCCGAAACGTGAGTGAGGGGCAAAGAGTCCCTCGTTTACACTTCGGGTTGTGATTAATCAACAAGCCCGTAAGCGAGGCGCCTGCTGCAATCCCTCGTTCACCGGACGGCTCGCGCCGTTCCGCTACCAAATTATAGCGGCAGGGCGCGAGCCCTCCGATGATGCCCCAAGTATCTGTTCAAAGCCGCTCCTCGGCTGTGCATTTATTGAATCGCTGAGAAAGTAGCAGGCACACTCCGTGTGCCGTAGCCTCAAAAACCAAAGGTTTCTGCATTGTGGACGGCACATGGAATGTGCCTGCTACGATAAATTCACAGCCTATCCGCGAAAGAACGCGTCTTTTACGCTGCTTTCGCGGACCGAAAGGCGACTTTGTTTCGCCTTAGGAGTCCGAGTCCGGTTCCTCGGCTTCTTCGTCCGCTTCTGCGACACCTTCAGGGCCCGCATATCCGCCGGCGGCAATGATGGCGTCTCGGATCTCGTTGGCGACGTCTTTGTTCTCGACCAAGTAGTTTCGCGCCTTTTCTTTGCCTTGGCCAATATAGGTTTCGCCATACTTAAACCAAGCACCGCTACGGTTGATGATCTTGTGGGCGGTCCCTAGGTCCAACAGGTCTCCTTCGAAGCTGATGCCGCAGGTATGCATCATGTCGAATTCAGCCACTCGAAACGGAGGGGCAACTTTGTTCTTGACGATCTTGGTCTTGACGCGTTGGCCGACGATCGCTTCTCCATCTTTGAGTTGCCCGATACGGCGCACATCGATCCGGCAGGAAGCATAGAACTTCAATGCGCGACCACCAGGCGTCGTTTCCGGCGAGCCATAGGACATGCCACCGATCTTGTCGCGAATTTGGTTGATGAATATGACTGCCGTCTTACTCTTGGCAATGGCGCCTGTCAGCTTGCGCATCGATTGACTCATAAGTCGAGCTTGTAAACCGATGTGCGTGTCGCCGATCTCCCCTTCGAGTTCTTGACGCGGTACCAAGGCAGCGACCGAGTCGATCACGATCACATCGACGGCATTGCTTTTGACCAACATTTCGGTGATCTGCAGAGCCTCCTCACCGCTGCTGGGCTGGCTGACCAAAAGCGAATGCAATTCGATACCGAGCTTTTTGCCCCAACTCGGATCAAAAGCATGTTCGGCGTCGATGATCGCTGCGATGCCGCCCTCTTTCTGGGCTTGAGCGCAGATGTGCAAAGCGATGGTCGTTTTGCCGCTCGATTCCGGGCCAAAAATCTCGATGATACGTCCTCGTGGAATACCCACTCCGCCAAGAGCCATATCCAATGAGAGCGAACCGGTTTTGATCCCTTCGATTTTGAGTTGGGCTTCGCCCCCCAACGGCATAATGGAGCCTTCGCCAAATTGCTTTTCAATTTGTTGTAAGGTTGTCTTAAGACTTGGCTCCCGTTTGAGAATGCTCTCAAGTCCGGTGATGCGTTCGGCTGGCGGTGCGCCTTTGTCCGATTTCTTCTTGGTTGAGCCCTTGCTGTTTGAAGATGCGGCCATTCCTGAAATTCCCTTTTGCTGAAAAAAAGCGGTACTGAGAGAGGTGAGATTTGGTGCGCGGTTGCTTGCAAAGGAGCGTCTCTCAAACGAGCTCTTCTGCCACCACCCTTGAGATCAATCTCCTTGAACTGTAGGCATTCCAAATGCATCTAGGATGCTAACGCATTCCAACCCAGTTCACAACAAGACAACCCAAGCCGACAATCTAGTTTTCGACATCTTTGGGACACGTTTGGTCAATCTCGCAAGCGATTCCAATAATTTCCAAAAGTTGCGGGGATTCGTCGGGTTTTCGTTCCTAGATCCTTGTTTTTCATTCAATCTAGGGCAACGCCCTAGGATGACATTTGCCATGCAGACGGTATACTCTGTTGTTCATATTCGCTTCGTCAAAGTCTCAACGAAATAGTCGCACAAATGCTTTTTGTACCGCGTTTCATGATTCCTACGTCGTGCCCATTGGCTTCCTTGTTCCTTGGGCTATTCGGACATTTCGCCGTCGCGGAGGACGCTCCGGATAAGCGATCCGCTTCGATCTCGGCGGAAGCCCGATTGCTGGAAGACATCAAGTACTTGTCGTCCGACGAGCTTCAGGGACGCGCTGCCGAAACACCCGGTCTGAAAATGGCAGCCGATTACATCGCAAATCGCTGGCTTGCACTCGGTCTAAAGACAGATTTGTTCGACGGAAAGCCTTTTCAAGACTTTTCGCTGGGTGCAGGTACTCCGAAAATCGCAGAGCCTGCGAGAAACACATTGTCCATCACCAAACCTAGCGGAGAGAAAATTGCCCTCAGGCTTGGCGAACAGTTTCAGCCGCTGTCGCTCGGGTCGAATAATGCATTTGAAGGTGGTTTGGTGTTTGCTGGGTATGGGATCACTGCCAACGAAGAGGACCTCAAATACGATGATTTTGCGGGCTTAGATGTAAGGGGGAAGGTTGTCATTGTCGTTCGCAAAGAACCACAACAAAACGATCCGAAAAGTCTCTTCGATGGAACGGCGCCTAGCCAATTCGCGTTGTACACTGCCAAACAGCTCAACGCCGCCCAACATGGTGTTGCCGCGATGATCTTAATCAACGATTCGGAAGCGGAAAAAGCCACACCCAATCTGCTGTTGCCTGTGGCAGGTGCAGGAAGTGCGCTCACCAAAGATCAAGTCCCAACTATTTTCCTGCAACGTAGTACCGTCGAAGGCTGGCTGTCGGAAGCAGGACTTTCTCTCTCCGATATCGAAACCAAAATTGATCAGGACCTTAAGCCGCGTTCCACCGAGCTACCCAAGTGGACTGCGAGCGGCGAAGTCGAAGTCGCGATCCAACGGACTCCCTCCATGAATGTTCTCGGTTTGTTGCCTGGTTCGGGCAAACTCGCAAACGAGCATGTCGTGATTGGAGCGCACTTCGATCACGTTGGAATGGGAGGTGCAGGTTCGCTTGCTCCCGGAACTGTTGCGGTTCATAACGGTGCGGACGACAACGCGTCCGGAACGGTAGCACTCATGGAAACGGCCAAGCGACTTGTCGATTTGGCCAAAGCGGAGAACCCGAACCGAGAGCGACGCAGTGTGGTATTTATTGCTTTCTCAGGCGAGGAGCGAGGCCTGCTTGGCAGCGACTACTACGTCAAACATCCTCGATTCGAGTTGGAAAACACGGTAGCCATGTTAAATCTCGACATGGTCGGCAGATTGACCAACAATGACTTGACCATCTATGGGACGGGGACCGCGACCGAGTTTGACGCCATGATTACTCAAGCCAACGATTCGCTAGCATTCAAGGTCCAGCGAAGTCCGGAAGGGATGGGGCCAAGCGATCATCAAAGTTTCTTTCAAAAGAACATCCCGGTGCTGCACTTCTTTACTGGGCTCCATGACGATTACCATCGTCCCAGTGACGATTTTGACAAAATCAACCTAAGCGGAATCGATCGCATAAGCGATATGGTCACGGGGCTTGCGAATCGGTTGGCTGTTGAGCCGGCCAGACCAACCCTTGTGAAAGTCAAGGGTGTTGCCAATCCTAATGCAAGTCGATCGAGCGGGCCCAAACGCATACGTTTAGGCGTGCGTCTCAAAGTTGATTCCGAAGGAGTCATTGTCGAAAGGGTTTTGCCCAGCAGTATTGCTAAGAAAGCGGGTATCGAGCAAGGAGACACGGTGCTCAAGATCAACGACGACGCAACGACAAGCCGTGCCGAGCTCGATCGCATTCTCCAAAAATACAAAAATGGCGACATCGTCGTGATCTTGGTCGAGCGCGGCCAAGAAAAAATAGAACTGAAAGTTCAACTTACGGATTAGAAAGGCAATATCGCTATTTACTCCGAATTCACGAATTGTCAGAATCGCGAACGAACTCGGGTGGCGACCTACCCAAATCGGTAACACTCGCTTGGCAAACGACGGATTGTTTGCCATGAGCCGTTGAAAAACGAATCGACTGCCCACGAATCACTTAGCAAGGAGTGCAGACAAGTGCATTTTCGAATTACTTTTGCGACCATCGCCCTTCTGGGCCTCTGTGCCGCCCCGTCCACGTTCGGTCAAGGACCCCAAGCTTCGGCCCAGGCCGCTGCCCCTGCTGCTCCCAAGAATGGTCCGTCGAGTATTGCGCTCGTCGACGTCGGGTACATTCTCAAGCAACATCCTACCATGAACACCAACATGGAAGCGATCAAGGCTGAAATGACTCAAGCTCAGGAAGATATCGAGACACGTCGAAAATCACTTCTCGCTGAAACCGAAATGGTCGGCAAGAACTACAATACAGACAGTCCCGAGTTCAAGCAAAAGCAAGAAACGCTCATCAGCCAAGAGAGCAAGCTTCGCGTTGACTTCATGGGCAAAGAAAAAGAGTTTGCCGAGAAGCAAGCCGGTGTGATCTTCAATTCCTACCAGTCGATCAATCAAGCCATCGCTGTCGTCGCGAATCACTACCAGTACGACCTCGTGCTGCGATACAGCCGCGAACAAAACGAAATGGATCCAAAGAAACCGCAAACAGTGAACTTCGGTATCCAGCGAGACGTTTTGTTTCTGAACCCGCAAGTGGACGTCACCGATCTGGTTCTGAGTGTGCTGAAGGCGAATGTAGGTGCATCGGCACCAGCGCCGGCTCAACAGCCCGGTCGAGGCGCGTCTGCACCAGCACCGACTCAACAGCCCGTTCGAAGTGCTGCTGGGCCAGGTACTGTTCCCAATCAGCGCAAGTGATTCACCTTGGTTTTACTTGAGTTGCTGAACTAGCAGTGGTTCGAGCTCGAATGTCCAAATCCATCGAGTTCGAAGTCATCACGACTTCTACGATTAAAAACAGCGATTACCGATTTCAGTAACCGCTCGAAGATCAAGTAACGTACGACGGACTTCGAAGTCCGTCGAGTCTTCAATGGACAAGGATGTCCGTTGGACCATTTTTAACGCATTTGCCATAGCAATCCGCGTCGTCACGCGGTAAACCCTCAGTTCCAACGAAGTGAGTGTTGGGTTCCAGACGAGCCAAAACCTTAACTTAATTCACGGACACGAAACGGATTTCGGCGTCACGCATGCAACAGATTCGATTCCAGCAAACCATTGAACATGTGGCGCACGTGAGCGGTCGCGGCTATTGGTCCGGCAGGCCGATCACGCTCACGTTTCTACCTGCGGCAGCCAACGCTGGAATTGTCTTCCGACGTGTTGACCTCCCGGGGCGTCCTGAGATTCGTGGCAGTGCCGCCAATCGACGCGAAACAAATTTGCGCACGACGCTGATCGCGGATGCAAGCCATGTTGAAATGGTCGAGCATGTCATGGCCGCACTCTACGGAATGGACATCGACAATTGCATTGTAGAATGCGATGCTCCCGAGATGCCAGGCATGGATGGTAGCGCCCTAGCGATGTCCGTCGCCTTGGTCGCTGCTGGCATTCGCCGGCAATCCGCTCCATCGAATGCTATAACGCTCTCCATGCCCTTACGGGTTGGCGACGACAGACAATGGGTCATGGCCGTTCCATCGTCGGACCCAGGCTTAACGCTCCAATACCAGCTCGATTATGGATCCAACAGTCCGATTCCAGCCTCGACGTGTACCTTTCGACTCGAACGCGACTCCTTTGCAAAGAGCATTGCTCCAGCACGAACATTCCTGACCGAATCCGATGCCCGGGGTCTCCAGTTGCAGGGCGTTGCGTCTCATGTGACATTCCGTGATTTGCTCGTGTTCGGCGCAAACGGACCTATCGATAACACGCTTCGCTATGACGATGAGTGCTCACGTCATAAACTGCTCGATCTCATTGGAGATTTAGCGCTGTGCGGACTTCGAGTGCAAGGCAAAATCATCGCAAGTCGAAGCGGACACATCCTCAATGGACGGATGGCCGAGGCAATTCGCAATCTCAAAGACTCACAAACGCTAACTTGCAACAAGGTTGCGGCATGACGGCGCAAAACATGATTCACGATATCCATTTGACACGTTGGGGAACCTTTTAATGCCAACCATAATCGCCCATACCGCGGTGGTCGATCCCCGAGCGGAACTCGATGAGGATGTTCGCATTGGCCATCATTGTGTTATCGGTGCCAACGTAAAAGTCGGGCGCGGTACTCGTCTAGAAAACAGCGTCACCTTGACTGGCCATACGACGATCGGACGAGACAATCGGTTCTTTCCCGGATGCGTGATCGGTGGTGATCCTCAAGATCTATCCTACCAAGGCTCCCCGACACAAGTCATCATAGGCGACTCAAACGTCTTTCGCGAATGCGTGACGGTCAATCGCGGTACCGAAAAAGACGAAGGGGTAACGTCGATCGGCAATCAATGTTACTTTATGGCAAACTCGCACGTCGCTCATGACTGCGTCGTCGAAGATCGTGTTATCATGGCCAATACGGTAATGCTCGGCGGACATGTTCGGGTAGAGCATGATGCGACCCTGAGCGGGGGCGTGGCGGTTCACCATTTTGCATCGATCGGTTGCTATAGTTTTGTAAGCGGCCTGTCTCGCGTCCTACAAGACGTTCCTCCCTACATGTTGGCCGAAGGTTTTCCTGCAAGGCCTCGCTGTGTCAATGTGGTTGCCCTGAAGCGAAAAAACTTTACAGTGGGTGCAATTCGAGCCATTGGCGAAGCCCATAAATTACTGTACCGATCCAAAGTGGGCGTCAAACACGCACGCGAAATCCTGCAAGGGGGCGGTGCATTGTTGCCCGAGCTTGAAATTCTTTTCGCATTTATCGACGAATCGACTTTGGGCCGACACGGGCGAGGCCGCGATCGTCGCTCCGTTTCTGCCGCCGCTTAGACGAAACCCAGCATAAAGGAATTCACCCATGACATCCCAACCCACTCGTCCGCGAATTGGAGTCATCGGTGGCGGTCACCTGGGGCGCATTCATGCAAAGCTCGCAGCGGCCAACTCGAATTGCGAACTGATCGGGGTCGCTGACCCATCGGGTGATTCGCGTTGCCTAGTCGAATCGCAACTCAATCTTCCAGCAATCTCCGACTACAGGCAATGGAGTGGCGCCATCGACGGAGCCGTCATTGCCGCTCCTACGTTTCTACATCATGAAATTGGTTCGTGGTGCCTGCGTCAAGGGATCCACACCCTCATCGAAAAGCCGATCGCGAGTTCTTTGCAGGAAGCAAACGAATTGGTGCATCTTGCAAAGTCCCATCAGTGCATTTTGCAAGTGGGACACGTAGAGCGTTTCAATCCGGCCTGGTTGCAGGTTCAGCCGCAGCTCGCTGTTCAATCCGTACGATTCATCGAGGCGGCTCGCGAGGGGACCTACACCGGTCGAAGCACAGACATTGGAATCGTTATGGATTTGATGATTCACGACATCGATCTGGTGTTGAGCGCGATCCACTCTCCTGTGGAACGGGTGCATGCCTATGGCTGGAGCGTACTAGGAGAGCACGAAGACTTCGCGACAGCATGCCTTCAATTCCGAAATGGAGCGATCGCTCAACTTCGGGCGTCTCGCATCTCTCCAGTTGCCAAGCGACAAATGCAGGTCTACACCGAAGAAGGCCTAATCGAAATCGATTTTGGATCGGGCGCGATTACCAGAACCACTCCGCATTTGGATGTCGCAGATGGCAGCCGACAAGCGGACCTATTGCCACCTGAGCTTCGCGCGAAAGTCAAAGACAGTCTTTTTACCGATTGGTTGACCAAGCTTGAAACCAAGGCAGTACCAGGCAATGCAATCGAGAGTGAGCAGAAGGAGTTTTTCAATGCAATTCGAGGTTCCGGTCAAGTGACAGTGACGGGTGAGCGCGGATACCAAGCTTTGGAAATAGCAACAAGCATCCTCAACCAAATCGCCATGAACCGCCCGTCTCGCAGCATCATTCCCGCTGCAGCCATGTTTGGCAACACATGCGCAGCGTAGGAAGCGTCCCATGACATGCAGTATGGAGACCTGTTCAGGTTTCCCGACTAATCGAGCGGCGAGGTCTCATACAGAGTGCGAGTCGTCCGGGCGCCTGCGATTCCTCCGGGTCCAAGGCGTTTGGGGTGAGCGATGTGATCCGCCTTTGCAACAAGGGCACAGGGGCCACCAACGCCGAGCGACCTCGGTATCATCCCAAGTAGCAACGACGTCAGGCCTTGATCGGAGGACCAGATGGAAGTGATTCGAAAGACAAGAAAAGGCCAATAAATCGACACCAAAATTCGAGGCGAGTTGCTTGAGTTTATCTTCGAACCATTTTTTGCGGTGATCGAAGTTCTTTTAGGTCAGGCAGTCGTCTCCCAAAAGGTAACCACGTCTGACTGTCCTGGCCATCGTATGCACTGCTACGATCTCGAAAGGATCAAAAATTTCCGCCCGAAGAAATCTCGCCATGGTTCACTACGTCGAAAAGGCCGATAGAAGCAAGGCTGATTCCATGTCACTAGAAATTCCAAACCCAAGATGCAACTACCCCCCCGAAAAAAACTGTGTCCCTGCGTCCCTCCCAAAGCTGACGTGCACCCAAATTTACAACTGACCGGGAATTGCTGTTGCATTTGGAGCCGACGCCGGTAAGAATCTAGAATTGAAGATTTGGCATGAAGAGAGTCGAGCATTGGCGGTTTCGCGTGTTTACACGCCGACACTGTTGTCCCAATTGGCGTTCGTTTCCAGTGGAGTCGTCGCCGATCCGGAAGTAATCGATCTTTCCAAAGGTTACTTAAAGAACGCGGGACGAGTTTTGAAAGTGCTGTGCCAAGTGAGAAAAAGACGGCAAGACTCCGTGAATGGTTCAATGAACTTCAAAAGAAATTATTTAGCCCAATTCGCGTTGCGCACAATGCAACCTGCACGGAATTTCAAGAATTTCTATCTGCACATAATTATCCACGAGTCTGCACGAACTATTTTGCCATTCCTTCGGAGAGGCGTCTAGAAATTCGCGATTGGGCACGAGTAGCACCAAGAATTAGCCACTAAACATAACGAAGGAGTAACGGATTTATGCATCCATTCCCCAATTCCATCAACACTTTTGACGTGGAAGCGCTCAGAACAACGGTTAGGAACGCTAAGCCATTCCCTTTTTTTTACATCGACAATTTCCTGACCTCTGAGTTTGCGGAACGTGTGCTTGAGAGCTTCCCGTCGTTTAGCGAAGCCATGAGTAAAGGGCGATCGTTCGATGCAGTAAATGAGAAAAGGAAAGTGCAGCTTACCGATAGCTCTTCGTTTGCTCCCGCGATTCAAGAACTGAACACTGCACTTGCTTCACAAGAATTCTTAAATATCTTGGATTACGTGATGGATATTCAGAGCCTTTTGCCAGATGACCAACTGGTAGGCGGAGGAATACATCAAACCGGACCGCGCGGTCACTTGGATGTTCATGTCGACTTCAATTACATCGAAGACCGACAGCTCCACCGGCGATTGAATATCTTGATCTACTTCAACAAAGAATGGCGACCAGAGTGGGGAGGCAACATTGAGCTTTGGGACAAAGACGTCCAGAACTGCGTTCATTCGTTCAGTCCGATCTTCAATCGGTGTGTCGTGTTTGAGACTAATGAAATTAGCTATCATGGAGTCACATCTGTCAATTGTCCTCCGAACACTGCAAGAAAGTCCTTCGCGGCCTACTATTACACAAAAGAAGCCCCTCAAGGCTGGGATGGGACGAGTCACAGTACTATCTTCAAGGCACGTCCAGATGAAGTCACAAAAAAATGGTTGTCGATGCCAATAGAAAATGCGGGAAGAAAACTGTCCCGATGGAAGCACCTGATAGGTCGAACGATCCGGTGGAAAAAGTAGTGAGATCATTGCGTCTTGGATCACCGGCAAATGGAGTATCCTTCGTTGTAGCTGCTTCGCTCAAACCACGCAGCTCGGTTCTCTCGACGTTGTTTGCGTGCTGCTTCTAGCTTGCGATCGCGTTCTTCACCGATCACTTCGCTTAGCCCTGCTAGGCTATCAGCGGTTGGTGATATAGATAATAGCGCAATGCAAACCGGAACATAACCCAAACATCACTGAACCGTAAAAAATCAGTTTACCCCGGTTAAAACGTACCGTTAAGTTTCTTTGGTAAGCACATCTAAGACCCGTTGCGCATGCTTTGCAATGCCGATTTCCTCAAGGATAGACGGGGGGACGGTTGACGCACGCACCTTTGCATGGATGGATTCCAGTAGCTTTTCGCACAGATCTTCCATGGATTCGGCCCGAAACAATTGCCCCATCGAATGCTCATCCGAAACGTTCCGCAACCGTTGATGCAATTCTGGAAACGCTCCATGGTCAGGCTGAACATACGGTACGCCAGCCGCGATCGCTTCCAGTAAAAACAGTCCTTTGGGTTCGGCGTAGGTTGTTGGAACGCAGAACAGTTCGATTGAGTTGAGAAATTTGGCCTTGTCCTTGCGGTCGATGCTCCCGATATATTCCCACCGATCGTTCAAGCCTGCCTTTGTCAGCTTGCTCTTTTGTTCCGCCCAAAACTCCGCGTGCTGCGGGCCCATCCAGCCGGCCATTTTGAGTTTCACGTGCTTAGCTGAAGGTTTGCTTGCAATTGCGATGAAGGCGTCTACCAAACGGTGCAAACCCTTCTCTGGTGCCATTCTCGCGAGGTAACCCAACGAAAAAGAGTTGGGATCACGATCGCTTTGCGGCGTGTTTCTAAAATCGGCAATATCGATCCCGAGAGGTATCACGTGAATCCTGTTCATCGGAATTTTGAGCATCGAACGCATGCGATGGGCGTAATCCTCGGAGTGGATCAAGAATCCGTCCACGAGCGGTACTAGATTTTGCATCAGCTCAATGGCTTTGTCTCGATACTTCGTCGGCAACGAATCCAGGAAGATGTCATCTCCCTGCAATGTCACGAACACCTTTGCATGGCTGCGTTTCTTGACGTCCGGGATTGCGCCGCCGATCAGAAGGTTGGTGAAGATCAGGACATCGGGTTGGACATCGCGATCGAGCCAGTCGAGCAAACGCCGGAACTCTTTTCGTTGCCGCCCCTGCATTCCCTTTAGCATTGAGACCGAGAGCGCACCTAGTAGGCTGGGTGATGTTTTGCCAGCATTCTTGGTCAGGGGGGTGATCAGCCATGGCTGGTTCAGAAAGCCGTCGAGCCAATCCGGCAAATAAGAAAGCCAAGGGAGTTTCTGCTGAAGATAGACATTGATGCCACCCATGAACACTTTATCGATACTAACGTCTTCATTGTCGGTGCGGATTGGAGTGTATACGGGGACTAGGATGCAATCATGTCCAAGGCGATGCATCGCTTTGGCAAGCGCATTGTCGTGTAAACATGAACCGCAAAACATTCCAGCCGCACCGGCAGTCAAATAAGCGATTTTCATTTTGGCATTTCAAAAAGGAAAGGCAGGAAGACTCTAACGATTGCTTAAAAGTTAACGTCTCCCCATAGTAGTCTGGGAGGTTTGTGCTTGCGATTTTTAGGAGTTATCCGAGTACGCGACTTAGGCGTCAAATGTTACGTAAACTCTTATCAGGCGTCATTTTTCGAAAAATGGCATTGCATGCTCAAGGGCATTTCACCGTTCGTCCGATACTTCCCTCAACTTCGCATCTTAACTTGGTTGTACGTTCATCCAAGTCAGATTAGGTGCGATCGAACGGATTGCCGGTGACCCAGATACTGATCGAGTGACAGGAATACTCGACCGGCAACTGCAGTGAAGCCTTTAAGGACTGAGGGGTTCTTAAAAGCACGACAAACGACGGACAAATGGTAGCTTAACAGGAACGCTTCCATTTGTGATACGAGGCTAACGAAGTCAACAGCGACGTGCGAAAGCGCGTCGCACCATGCCACGCCAGTAGAGGGCGATTTCGGCGGCGGCTTCGTGCGCCGAAACCGGTCTCAACACAACCGTCCTAGTTGGCCTGTGAACCGCAGTCAGTGAACAATATACGTAGGGAGATTTGGCTCGATGAAAATTAAACTTGTTTTAGGTTCGTTGGTTTTGGGCGCAAGCCTTTGCGGCCAAAGCTTCGGTGGCGACCTGTTGGGTCGTTTGCTGGGCGGTAATGGTTGCGGAGCCAAGAGCTCGTGCTGCGATACTTCCGTGTCTGATCCATCCTGCGGAGCCGAAATGGCCTCGCCGTGCGGTTCAGGAATCGGTTCGGGTTGCGGTGCAGGACCATCATGTGGAGCTGAAATAGCTGCACCATGTGGTTCAGGCTTTGGAGGAATCGTCAACGGTCCAAGCTGCGGCGCAGAAATCGCTTCGAGCGGTTCTTGCGGAGCACCAAGCTGTGGAGCACCAGCTCACCGGCCACTCTTTGGTCACTTGAAGGGCAAGCTTTGCGGTCTGAAGAGTAAATTCGCCAGCAAATCAACATGTGCTTCAGGTTGCAGCGATCCACTCGGACCAAGCTGCGGAGCCGAGATGGGTTCGCCATGCGGAGCAGGTGTTGGTGCTCCAAGCTGCGGAGCAGAAATTGCTGCTTGCGATCCTTGCAGCGCTGCTCCATCCTGCGATAGCGGATGCGGTGCTAAAAAGCATTGCGGTTTGCTCGCAAAGATTTTCTCATGCAAGAAGAAGAGTTGCGACGCCGGAGCTTGCGATGCATATGCATCTCCAGTAGCTTCCGGTTGCAGCTCGTGCGGCGGAACAGCTGTGTCGGCACCAATGGCTTCGCCAATGGCCGCTCCAGCTCCAGTGGTTGACCCACACGCTTATATGAACACCAAGCGTCATGTCATTCAGGCAAGCAATACCCGAATTCGCTAACTGCGAAAGATCGGACCGCTTGTCGCAAGACATGATCTAATAAAAATCGGCCTGCCATTCACTTGGCGGGCCGATTTTTTTTCGTTGGTACACGGCCACAAAAACTCGCGGAATCTCTATTTTGCTTGAGACTCAACTCGGGTGGAGTCTGCTCCGAGCGGCCACTGGGTGTTGTTGGTTGATTTGAGTGAAGCAGATCGCCAAAGAAATGGCTGGCTGAGTTCATGGCCAAGCTTGCGGTCTGTTGGAGCGTTGGGCTTGCCGGGATGGATGCGGCTACTACCCAGAACAGGGATCGTTTCGTCCAAGGACTCGCTCGTTTTCTTCGTTTCCATATTGACGCACCAAAAAATTCTTAATGGAAAGTAGACACCGAAACTAAACTCGGCAAATTTGGCCTCGTACGATGAGTTTTTCTATTAGGAAATCTGTACCGCCTGGCGAGTTTGTAAGCGACGAGGGCGCGTTCTTCGTTGGAAAGGGTATGGTAACCCGACGCGTGACGGCTTGTTGCTTTAATGGTACCACGGACTTCCTAGTCCGTAGAATTCCCCATTGACGGCCATGGAAGTCCGTCTCACCGCCCTTACCCAATAATGACTTCACTAAATCAACAAGCCGGTGAGCGAGGGATTGCAGTCGGCACCTCGCTTACGGGCACGGGTTTTCATCGCGTGGCACGAGCGCGCTTGCTCGCGAATCCATGGGCGAGACGCCCATGCCACTTTTTCACGGCCAAGACGAAGAGGACGATTTGACGAGTGCTAGCCTTCCAATCCTGGAAAAGTGGCTCATTCCTTCTTTTTGTTTGGGCTGACTCTGCCGATTGTTCCGATGACAAAGACTGTTCCCGGGGGGGAAATCGTCATGTGATTGGGAGCTGCTGCTGTGCCTAGCAGTAGCTCCTAGCGTATTGTCTGTCAGAGAGTTCGTGCTCAGATTCCCAACGTACCAATATTTGCGAGTCCAGCTCGAACCAATGAATTCCTGTATGCGCACCTGTACCGGGAATGACGAAGATTTCGCAAATGCACTTGAGGAGTTCTTTTCCTTTCGTGACGCCACTCGTTTTGGTAGCTGGCAAGCGTATCTCCAATGCAGTGAAGACTTTACAAGATTCCTCTCCGATCAGCACTTCGTCGGAACGGCATCCTGGCGAGTCGGACAATTGGAAAGTCGGATGATTGTTCGATGGCCTATCGTCCGATACGAACGCTAACTGTCCAGGCACGGGCAGCAGCAATCGGGAACTAGACACGGAGGGTCGGTGGCATGAGCATGGAAATCAATGTCGTTGCATTGGTACGCGGCGAGGAACAATACATCTTTATGTTCGATGAAGTGAATCGAACGGAAACATTGCGCATGCTTGGACGCTATGCGGCTGACCCCCAATTGTCGTTCACCTGGTACGACGCGGCCGTGATGAGTCAACGCGTTCGGGAACTCATGCCTGCAAAGGCAATCCAACCCGTTTCGAAGTCGTCGGGCATCCAACCCTCTTTGGATGTGACGCATTGCAATCCAACCAGAGATCCATCGCACAAGTCGTCACCAAGATTCAGGCTATCCTGAGGAATGCTCAATGGAACAACCATGGGAGGGTGAGGCTCCTGCCGAGCTTACGACGCAATGGTTCGGCAGGAGCCTCACCCTCCCAAGCAAGGAATGGATTGGGCAAAGCCGATGAAAGCATGCTTGGAGGCAGGAGCCTCACGCACTCCGCGATCGACTTAGCGTTGGTAAATCGGCAAATAATGATATTTGACTGACAAGCTTAGGATAGCCATCGCAGTGCAGTAGACTTTGCCAGCATTCTGCTCTTCCCCACCGGATGATTTCCATGAACCGTCCTCTTGTTGCTTCCCCAGCAGATTACTGGCGACCAACTCGGCCGCGCGTTCCGCGATGGGTCCACCGCGTTGATGCATACCTTGCGCATAATAATAAATGCCGTAAAGGATAAAACGTTCGCTCCATTGGGGAGGATGCTCCTTAAGCCAGTCGGTTGCACCGACGACCAGCGGAGAATCATATTGCCCGCACACCTGCATCGCTAGCAGCCCAGCTGCTGTCATCGTAAAGGATGGGTTGTCGTTATTTGCCTCGTAGGAGAAACCATTTTTTGCAGTCCGAGGATTTCCGTTTGCATCGATGGGCGAGGTAAACGAACGAACCAGGTAGCTTACCGCATCATCGATTGTCGAAGAGGGAACGTCGAGCCCATCGTTCTTTGCGCTTCGCAGCGCCATCAATTGCCAAACACTTACCGAAAGGTCGCTGTCGGCAGCATCAGGCGTGTATCGCCAACCACCCTTGGCGTGGCCTGGTTTTTTGATGCGTTGACTGCGAATAATTAAATCGATGGCACGTTGACAGGCATCATGGAGCGAATCATCGGTCGAGTCATCCCCTCCCATTCCTAGCATTTCGGTCAGCATCAACGTGACGATGCCGTGTCCATACATCCTTGAGCCATCGCTTGCACCAAAATAGCCTGCCTTATCTTGCCGAGTGGGGCTCAAAATGAATTGGAGTCCTTTCTTCATGACTTCGCCTTCTGGCGTTGGGTCCGTCGGTTGGTGGCCTACCGAAGCGAGTGCCATTATTGCGAGGGAGGTCATGGCGTTTTCGTGGCCGCGGTCCACAATGGAACCGTTCTTTTGTTGCTGGGTGACTAGGTAACTAACCCCTTTTCGCAATGCATTGTCGATCTCAACCTGATTCGAGTCCTGCGATCGCGCGGTTATGGAATTAAGCAACCAAGCGGCCAAAAGAATGGGCAAAAAACCTTGGCGACGACGTAGTAGGGGATTGCCCATATCATCGTTGAAAAATCGGTAAGTATCCCAAATCCAATTGCAACATGATGAGATTGCAAGCCGTTGTGAACACATTATTGATTGCCCCTTCCCACGAACCATCTTGACCTTGTTCGCCAGCTATTCGCCCGTAGAGTCGATCCCGGAACGGCAGCCAGTCTTCGTCCCCTTGGCGGTAAACAACTTGGCTGTAGTAAAGATACGTGTAGTGCCAGTGCCCAAACGACTCGTCACCCGCCGTGATGGGGTAAAGTGTTCGACGTGAGTAAGCAAGCATCTCAGGAACTTTCTTGCCTTCGTAGTCGCCAGCGTTATAGAGCGCCGCCAAACTAGCCGCCGTGATGGCTGGTCGTGAGCTGCCCATCTGTTGGCTCGAGTAACTAATTCCACCGTCTTCGTTTTGGCATTTGTAGATATAGCGTTTGGCCGATTCAATAATCTCGGTTGGAACAGCGATACCCGCGTTTCGGCAGCCCCGAAGGCCTTGCACTTGGGTGATCGTGGTGGATCCCTCATCGTAGTCATTGCCATCTTTGGCACTGATGTATCCCCAACCGCCTGCCGGCGTCTGAGCTTTGCCGCAAAAGGCGACCGCCTTGGTCAAAACCTCAACCAGATCGTCCCGCCGATCTTGCAACCCCTCTTCGCCAAGCACTTGCGACAAGAATAACATGGAAAAGCCATGTCCATAGGTGTAGCGTTGATCCCCTTCCGGATCCCCGATAAGCCCGTTGGCACGACTCCGACTGATTAAGAAATCTGCGGTTCGGCTGAGGTACTTTGCATAGGGCCCTTGAGTAATCGTGGACCCGCTACAAAGCATGGCCGTACCAGCCAAGGCTGCGATTGCGACGGGATAGGGAGGCGTATTCCACTGCCCGCGCGAGGACTGGCTGCGAGCGAGAAATTCAAGTCCGTTGCGTGTCGCATCATTCCAAGCTGGATCGCGTCCATCGCTCGAAGCAGTCGCCGTATGAAGACAGCCGCTGGCTCGACTCACATAGGGCAGGCAAGTCGCTGACGCTGCTATTCCAGCACCTGTCGCAAGAAACCTTCGTCGCGGAATGAGTTGGTCATCAAACATAACATTTTTCGCAATCAAAAAGGATTTCATTGTTACTAGGAAGCCAAGTCTCCGAACAAGGGAGTTGAAAGGTACCGTTCGCCCAGACTACACATGATCGTTACAATCCGCTTGCCTTTGAATTCCGGACGAGCAGCCACTTGGGCGGCTGCCCACATGTTGGCACCACTGCTGATCCCCCCCATGATCCCCTCTTGCTTGGATAGTTTTCGGCCCCATTCAAAGGCAAGTTCGTCGTCCACTTGGATCACTTCATCAAGGATCGATTGGTCCAAGTTCTTGGGGATGAACCCGGCACCGATTCCTTGGATTCGGTGTTTGCCCGGTTGTCCGCCACTGATAACAGGTGATTGTTTTGGCTCGACTGCGATCGCCTTGAAATTCGGGTTGAGTTTTTTGATGTAGCGAGCCACGCCGGTAATCGTTCCGCCGGTTCCCACGCCCGCGATGATCGCGTCGATCTGGCCTGCGGAATCCGTCCAAATTTCCGGCCCGGTGGTTCGCTCGTGAACCGCTGGGTTGGCTGGATTTTCAAATTGCTGAGGCATCCATCCGTGCTCGTCCTTGGCGACCAATTCGGACGCTTTGGCGATCGCGCCTCGCATGCCGTCGGCGGCGGGAGTTAAGACTAGACTGGCGCCGAGAGCTCGCAACAAAGCTCGGCGTTCGACCGACATCGACTCAGGCATAGTGAGCGTTAGCCGATATCCTTTGGCAGCACAGACAAAAGCCAAAGCAATACCCGTATTTCCGCTGGTTGGCTCGATGATGTGCGTTTCTTTGGTGAGCTTGCCGCTCATTTCCGCATCCTCAATCATGGCCATTCCGATTCGGTCTTTCACGCTATGAAGCGGATTAAAGAACTCGCATTTGGCAAAGACCGTAGCATGCTCCGGTTGCACCAATCGATTGATGCGAATCATGGGCGTATTGCCTACGGTGCCAACAACGCTATCAAATGTCTTTCCCAAGGCCATGTGGTGAAACTCTCTCGCTATAAGGAAGGCCAAAATAATTCTCTTGGCGATGATCCAATCGCCTTGACATCGATCAAGTATACGCTTTTTCATCCGCTAAGAACACGCCGCGTCGGACACACAGGCGAATCTTGCCGACTTTAACTATAATTGACGGTCATCAGGTGCTTTAACAGGTATTTCCCTTCCAATACCAAACGCCCAAAACGCGTTTTTTGAAGAAAGTCCAAATCCATGCTTCGACGCTTTTTGCTCCAGATCGTATTTGTCGGATTCTGTTCCAAGACTCTTGTCGCCGAGGAACCCAAACCCGTCGACTTGCCCGACGGGTTCAAGTTGATCTACAAGCAGGCATTCGATGACGAGTCCTCGATGCGAGACTTTCAGTTTTCCGACAGCGCAGCGTGGCGTTGGACCAAAGACGGAAAAACAAGCGGCGGGATCGAACTGTTTCAGCAGAGCAAGTACAAAACCGAACACCGCTCCCCTTTCAACCTGGCAATGCTTTCGAGCAAGAAGCTTGGCGACTTCGTATTGGAACTCGACATGCGTCAAACCGGCAAGGAGTACGGGCATCGCGACATGTGCATGTATTTCGGTTTTCAAAACACGATGCAATTCTACTACACGCATCTAGCAACCTCACCCGACCCGAACGCGCACAACATCTTCATCGTGAACAACGCACCTCGAAAATCGTTTCTGGAAGTACCCAAAAAAGGGGTCGACTGGAGCGAAGCGTGGAAACACGTTAGGCTCCAAAAAATCGGACCCGATATCAAGGTCTTCTTCGAGGACATGAAGTCACCTGTTCTGCAAGGTAAACATGACGTACTCGGGCCAGGCTATGTTGGCTTCGGCTCGTTTGACGATACTGGCAAGATAGACAACGTCCAACTATGGTCAAACAGCGCACAAGAACAGCCAGCGGTTTTGTTCCCAAAGTAGTCTACCCACCTCCCGTATTCTGGGCGTCGATCCTAAGTCGGGCTAAACCGCCCGCTATCGGCTTGTTGATTTAATGGTGCGACGGACTTCCAAGTCCGTCGAATTCCCCATTGACGGGCTTGGAAGTCCGTCATACCGCCCTTAACCAATAACGCCCTTAACCAATAACGACTTCACTAAATCAACAAGCCGATATCGCGTTGCGGCTGATTAGCCGAAGGGCCTTAGCCCACGGTTTCCGGCCTATGTTATGATCGACGTCGTACTCTGCTATCCCCATTCCCCTATTCGATGAAACAGCCCCTCATGTTACTTCGCCTATTCCTTATCCTTTTTGGAACGACCTTTTTTGGCCAACCAGTCTTCGGACAGGCAACTTCGATTAAGCCGTTGCGAGCATTGCTCATCGCTGGCGGGTGTTGCCATGATTATGCTCGCCAACAAGAAGCACTTTGCAAAGGAATTCAATCGCGTGCCAACGTTCAAGTCGATGTCTATTGGACGGACAATTCGACAACCACGCCAGTGCTCCCTTTGTATTCCAAGCTGAACTGGGCCGACGAGTACGACGTCATTATTCACGATGAGTGTGCAGCAGATATCAAAGATCCCGCGATCCTTAACCGAATCGTGCAGACCCATCAACGGATTCCTGCCGTACACTTGCATTGTGCGATGCACAGCTTTCGTACAGGCAGTGACGCTTGGTTCAAACACCTCGGCTTGCAGTCCAGCGGCCATGGTCCGCAAGAGCCGATCGCAATCCACTTCTCCGAATCCAAACATCCTATTACGGAAACGCTTAACGATTGGACCACCATTCGCGAAGAGCTTTACAACAACGTCAAACTCTTCGACGCACTCCCCTTGGCACTAGGGAAACAAACCGTTGGAGCGGCGGGCAAGCAGCGAGTCGACGAAGCGGTCGTCGCTTGGATCAACGAAAAGCAAGGGGCACGCAGTTTTAGCACCACCATCGGTCACAACACAGAAACCGTCGAGGATCCTCGCTATCTGGAGTTGGTAACACGCGGGTTGCTGTGGGCGTGTGGCAAACTGACTCCGGAATACCTGAAGCCCTACCAAGGCGAAAACAAAGTGACCTTCATTGACAAAAACAAATTCAAAGCGCGTTCGGAAGTGACGGTGGGAAAAACACCCAAAGGTGCAACCTTGGTCAAGGCGACCGCTTCAAGCACACAAGCTGGAAACGATAGTTTTCATGCGATCGACGGAAAAAAGGACACGCGTTGGTGCGCTGATGGAGATAGCTATCCTCAGTGGTTGCAGCTGGAATTCGAACAACCCCATCTATTGAGTGAAATCGAAATCGTTTGGGAGTCCGCAACTGCCAGTTATCGCTACGTCGTCGAAGGATCGAACGATGGCAGCAAATGGATACAGCTACTGGATCGGACCACCAACTCCAACAACAAGCAGGCTGCCGAAGGTTTGAAGGAACATCCGCCGACCAAGTTCGTGCGGATCACAGGCTTAGGCAGCACCGCTGGCTGGTGCAGCATTTGGGAAGTAAAACTCAAGGGAGAAAACCTTGGAACACTTTGGCCTGCCGATCCGAAAAGCGCAAAAGGCGCCTTCGTTGCATTGCAAGGCGATAACTTGTCCAAGGCGGGCAACACGGTTCCGCGAATCGAGAAACTATCGGTCACCGCGGAGGCCGAAATTCTCAAGGATGTCAAAGTTCCCGAAGGTTTTGAGGTAACGGTCTTCGCATCGCCACCGGCCGTGAACTATCCCGTCTTCGTGGCTTCGACTGTCGATGGCACACTCTACGTCAGTTCCGATGGCAACGGTTCTCTTGGTAGATCACCGGAACGTGGTCGCGTCATTCGGTTGCGAGACCTCGATGGCGATGGACGCGCCGATGAGACCAAGGTGTTTTGTGAAATCGATGCGCCGCGCGGTTTGGTGTGGGATCACGATCGATTGTATTTAATGCATCCGCCGCACCTGAGTGCCTTTATCGATCATGACGGAGACGGTTTAGCCGATGAACAGAAAGTGTTGGTGAAAAACCTGGCATTTGACTATGACAAGCGACCGGCCGACCATACGACCAACGGTGTCAGCTTGGGGGTCGACGGTTGGCTGTACATCGCCGGCGGAGATTTCGGATTTCTCGAAGCCGAAGGGACCGATGGACGAAAGCTTACCCATCGCGGTGGTGGTGTTATTCGAGTGAGACCCGATGGGACCGGACTGGAAATCTACTCGACCGGGACTCGCAACATTCTGGAAGTGGCCATCAGTCCTCAGATGGACATGTTCGCGCGCGACAACACCAATGATGGTGGAGGATGGGATGTACGCATGCATCACTTTACAGGCATGGATGATCACGGCTATCCACGACTTTACAAGAACTTCGCCGACGAATGCGTGCAACCCCTGGCCGATTACGGGGGAGGTTCCGGTTGCGGGGCGGTCTACATCGATGAGCCTGGGTTCGGAAAATGGGGCAATGCACCCTTCACGGCGGATTGGGGGACAGGCTCCCTATTTCGACATTCTGTTGCAGCGAAAGGCGCGACCTTCGAAGAAACCAGTAAGCCGGAATCGTTTATCAAAATGACCCGTCCTACCGATGCAGATGTCGATGGCAATAGTCGTGTCTACGGTGCAAGTTGGCGCGGTGCAACGTTTGATTGGGCAGGTCCGGATGTCGGTTACATCGTTTGCGTTAAGCCCAAAAGTTTTCAGCCATCCCCCATGCCGAACTTTGCTAAGGCTAGCGATGCGGAGCTGTTGGAACTGATGAAGACCCCGAGTTACCGTCGACGGATGGAGGCGGTGCGAGAACTGATGCGACGAGGCAATAACGCATATCATCAATTGCTTGACTCGGGCATCGCGGCTCGGAGCAACGATCGCAATCTGCTCGACAAACTGCAAACGACGGCATCGGACGCAGAACTGATCCAAGCCCTCGCTCATCGCGATCCGGTCGTGGTCCACACCGCAATCCGATGTTTGGCCAAACGAAGTGCCTATGCAGCCTGCTTTCAAGCGCTTGATGCCGAACCGAGCCGAGCCAAGCCAATCTTGCGTGCGCTGGGCATGATGCATAGCGGACAAGTCGTCGATGGCTTGATATCTCGACTATCCAATGCGAAACAGCCTGAGTTGCGTCGCGAGATTTTGGCGTCCCTCTGCCGTCTCCATTTCCTGGAAGGTCCGTGGAAAGGGGACTCGTGGGGAACTCGTCCCGACACGCGAGGGCCATACTACCAACCCGAGCCCTGGAGCGAGACCAAGAGAATTGCTTCCGTTTTGCAAAAATCCTTTGAGAGTGCCGCGCCCGAAGAAGCCGGAGCACTCATCGAGCTGATGCAACGCAATCGAATTCCATCGACCGACTCGCTGGATCGCATGCTCCAACTGGCCAAGACAAACGATCAACTTTTAGGCCCGGCGATCGCCCAAATGACGCTTCTCAAGAACATACCCGACGGTGGTCAAGAACTGCTTTTGCGCGCAGTCAACACGAAGGATGCGTCTGCCGCCTTGCTGGCCGATGCCGTTGTCGTCCTCTCGATATCGGATTCGAAGGAATCGGCCGCTGCCATGCTCAAGGGGATTTCCGCTCTGTCTCAGCTTAGCGATGCGTCGGATGCTCAAAAGAAAGCTCGTGATGCTTTGGTCAACTCATTGGCCATCGAAGCGCAAGTCTCGCTTTTTGATTTAGCTGCACAATCCGCCGAAGGGAAAGAGGGCTATTGGGCGGAGAGCGCGCTTTTGGCAATTGCATCCCGAACCAATGGCAGCCCCGAAGCTCGAGAACAAGCCATGAAATCTATCGAAGATGCCTGGCGGCTGCCTGGTCGACGATCTCGATTGATGCAGGTCGCTGTCGAGATTCGCAATCACTACTTGGATGAAAAGATCTTGCAGTCCGTGCGAGACTCAGACGACGGTATCGCAAAAATCGCGAAGACCGCTGTCGAAAAATTGAAGATCAAACCCAAAAAAGAAGACAACTCTCCAAAAATAAATTCGCTTTCCATGGAGGACGTGACGGCCAACGTTGTCGCCATGCAAGGCGATATCGAGCTTGGCAAACAAGTGTTTACGCGAGCAAATTGCGGAGCCTGTCACACCGTCAGGCAAGACGAAGTTCAAAAGGGCCCTTACCTTGGAAGTATCGCGAAGACGTACAAGCGACCGGAATTGGCAATTGCCATTCTCGAGCCTAGCAAAACAATAGCTCAAGGTTTCGTCACCAATCTGATTCGGACGAAAGAGGATGTTGTGTTGACGGGTTTCGTGACCAACGAATTGACGGATCGAGTCACGATTCGCGATCAACAAGGAAAGGAAACAACAATTTTGAAAGAAGAGATCGACGAACGAAAGACATCCCCAACGTCCGTAATGCCGAGTGGAGTACTCAATGAGTTCACCACGCATGAGTTGGCATCGTTGCTCGACTACATCGAGTCCCTGGCGAAATAGAGTTGTCCGGGGGATGGTGTCACGCGGAGGAAGCTAACCAAGTAAACTTAGTTGTTTCATCCGGGACCGCTTCGCGGTCTGGCTGTTGTTAGCGGACCAAACTTGCTGACCAACGACACAAGGTCGTTGGGGCAGGAACGCTCGCTGCGCTTGCGTTGCAACAAAGCAAATCGAAAAACCCAAAGAAGGGTTTCATGCGAGTCGGTAGGGCAAACCGCGAAGCGGTTTAACATCCTAGCCCGGGGGCGCATAGCGCACCCAGGGCCGCACAGCGCACCCAGGGCCGCACAGCGCACCCAGGGGTCGTGAAATGAACGGCCACGTCCTCAACGGGGTTGCACAATCTCGTCCCTGATCCGCGCCCCTTAGTTGAACGACGCTCCGCGTCGTTTTGACGTTGAAGAGAACGACGCGGAGCGTCTTCCAACTAAGCGTCTTCCAACTAAGTGCTGTTGAACCCTAACGGCCCAACGGGGTTGCACAATCTAGGGTAGACGCAACTATTTTGGTTGTTGGATACTTACTCGTTTTTGGATAGCGGTCGTGAGGCATTGATTCCCAGGGCAGCCACTGCGGCCAGAATGTTCAACGCAGCGCACGACGCAAACGCAACGTGCCAACCTGCGGCTACACTCGTGAATTGAGCCACGATTCCCCCTAAAATGACTGGCGACAAGGCTGCGCCGAAATTTCCCCACATATTGAACCAGCCAACCACCGAGCCGACATGACTGCCACCAACATCTTGACCATACGCCCAGCAAGCCGGGGTCCCCAAGTCGGTTGCTAATCCCACCAAAGCCAAAAAGAGAGTCGCTTCCAGCGGGCTGTCGACCGTGAGACATCCCAAGAAGGCAAACGCAACAATCAGTCTCGAAACGCTCATCGCAATCGATCGGCCCCAACGCAATCCCAACCTTCGCGTCAATCGGTCGGTAAACAAACCACCCATCAGCAAGCCAGCGATTCCAGCCAGCAACGGCAAGCTTTGCAACCATCCCTGGGTTTGCTGACCGGAATGATGCACGTCCTCAAGGTACTGAGGCATTTTCGTCACCAAGAACGCCCAACCCATATTGGACGCAAATTGCACAAAGCAGTTTAACCAAAGGGGCCAAGATTGGATCATTTCACGGATCGGTGGAGCCGCTCTCGACATGTCCGAATGGGACCGGGGAGGATCACTTCGTCGAATGAGATCGACCTCGGCTGCGTTCACCAGCGGATGTTTATCGGGCTTGTCGCGAAACATCCACATGAAGAGAATTGCAATAAAAATGCCTAGAACTCCGTAAAGTATCATGACAGGTCGCCAGCTCCTTACGTCCGCCACCGAATCAGCGGGAATAGACCACCACTGATCACCGAATGTCCACCAAAACATCAGCTGGATCGTAAAGATCGGAGCCAACGCTCCTCCCAATCGGCCTCCGACGGCAATCACCGAACTGGCAAACCCTCTTCGTTCCATCGGCACCCAACGTCGAACAATACTTGCAGCGACAGGATAAGCGCCCGCCTCAAATAAACCACAACCGAGGCGCAGCACTAGCAGAGTCGTTGCGGTCGTTGCGAGCCCCATCAACCCGGTACATAGCGACCAAAGGATGACATAAGCACCGAGCATCCATCGTGCGCCATAGCGATCCCCCAGCCATCCTGCGGGCAATTGACCCAAAGCATAAGTCCAAAAAAACGCCCCGAGTAGCCAATTGAGATCGGTAGCGCTTATCCCCAAATCCGCCGCGACGGATTTCGAAGCGATACTCATGCATACACGATCGAGGTACAGAAGTACGGCGACGAGCATGGCCAGCAAGATCATTCCATAACGAACGCGTGTTGGTTGCAAGGCAGTTCCTCAGTTCGGTGAACGAGACGCAGGGGGGAGGGTAAAGATACCATTTTGCGAGAAAACAAGTATGGTTGCAAAACGTTATCTTTCCAAGGGTACCAGCCCTTCTCATCGGAGTACCAGGGAGAAGGGAGCAGGAATCGATTCGTAGTAGGGCGAATGGCAGATTAGAATGGGCCGTTGCCTACCAATACCCACGTAGGGTCCTGACTCTCGCCCCAAGAGCTAAATATGTCCCGTCTTATACTGTGCTTTGTTTTCCTGAGCCTCATCGCCTCCGAACGGATGGGACCGCGTTGCCATGCCCAAATTCTTGACAAGCAGCAGCAGCTTGATGCACAGAAGTTTTGGGACAATCGCGATTGGAGCTGGTACAAACAAAATATTCCCTTCTTCGAATGTCCCGATGCCGACATTACGACAACGTATTATTACCGTTGGGAGTTGTTGACCAAGCACCTGACGTATGGATCACCGGACACCGGATATCTATTCACTGAATTTATTGATCGGCCATTTTGGTCCGGTGCGTATGGGGCGATCAGCTGCCCGGCTGGTCATCAACTCTACGAAGCTCGTTGGTTACGAAAACCGCTCATCGCAAACGACTACACTCGCTATTGGTTCAAGACACCCGGCGCACAACCTCGCAACTACTCGACGTGGATCGCCGATGCCGCTTGGGCCGTCCATCAAGTCCATCCGGATAGAGCGCTGTTAGTGGAATTGCAAAGCGACTTTGTCAAGAACTACGAAGGCTGGGAAAAAAGGCAGTTTGTCCAGGATGTGGGTTTGTTCTGGCAAACCGGGCACGATGACGGCATGGAATTCAATATCAATAGTCGCCAGACCAAAGACATCTTGCGAGGCGCACCGAGTTATCGCCCGTCGTTTAACGCGTACATGTGGGCCGACGCGGTTGCAATTGCTCGCATCGCCAACCTGGCTGGCGACACAACAACCGCGGAACGATTCCTTGCCAAGGCGGCGTTGATCAAGGATAGGGTTCAAGCCTTGCTGTGGGATGAAAAGCGGCAATTCTTCTTTCCGATGTTTCGCGACAACGAAGAACGCGATGGACACAAGATCCAGGCGAAAACATTGACTTATCAAACGGGGCAATTCGCGGGCGATTCCCATGGTCGCGAGTTGATCGGCTATGTCCCTTGGCAATTCAATATGCTGGATCGCGGAAAGGGCTTCGAGATCGCTTGGCAACAATTGATGGCGAGCGACGCGTTCTATGCCGACTTCGGTCCGACCACGGTCGAACGAAACGATCCGATGTTTTTGCTCAAGAACTCTTGCTGTTGGTGGAGCGGCCAATCGTGGCCTTATGCAACTTCGCAGACACTGAAGGCTTTGGCCAACCTTTTGCAAAACAATCAACAATCTTTTGTTTCCTCATCCGACTACGTCAAGCTTTTGCAGATTTACGCTCGAAGCCATCGCAAGGATGGAAAGCCATATCTTGCGGAAGCTCTGCATCCTGACTCGGGTTCGTTCGAAGGACACGACGGATACAACCATAGCGAACACTATTTTCATTCAGGTTACTGCGACCTGGTGATTTCAGGACTCGTCGGTCTCATGACGCGCGATGATAACGTACTCGAAATCAAACCGCTGGCGCCAAGCGACTGGGATTATTTCGCACTCGACGAAGTTCCCTATCGAAATCACCTGATCAGCATCCTATGGGATCGTGCTGGAACGCGTTATTCCGTCGGGCAAGGGCTCACGGTTTTGGTCGATGGCAAACGCTGGATGCACTCGGAAAAACTCGAATCGCTTAGCGGGTCGATTCCCATCGCGGAGCGGGCTGAAACGAAGCTCGCTGTTTCAAACTGCAATTTTGCAGTCAACAACGATGGCACTTACTATCCTCGCCTGACGACTTCGTTCACCTCACCGAACAGCTCGATCGCGAAACTAAACGACGGTAACTATTGGTACGTTCCGCATCCACCCAACAGATGGACTTCCCAGGGGTCACCCAATGCTAGCGACTGGTTGGCTCTCGATTTTGGTGTTGCTCGTAGTCTACATACCTTGAAGCTGTATTTTCTAGACGACGGCGACAGTCGTGATTCCAACGTGCGGGTGCCACGATCGATCGCTGTCGAGGCTTGGGCTGATGACCATTGGGTCGAGGTGGAATTGCCCAACTCTCCAACGGGCGATCCATCCAAAACGAGAGCTCTTCGAGGGCATACCGCCAGTGAGATCGCGTTGAATGCGTTGCGCACATCGAAACTAAGAGTACGAATGGAGCACCAATCCAATTTTTCGTCCGGCTTGACTGAGATCGAGGCCTGGGGGGAGGCGACACTGCCACTGGAGCCCGTTCCGCCCCCCGTAGGAAACCTCGCTTACAACGCGAAGTCGGATGGCTTCCCCAAGGCCACCGCCTCGCATTCGGATCGGTTCGGTGGGCAACCGTCGAAGGCCATCGATGGCAGAACGGTCTTTTTGCCGACGCCCATGAATCGCTGGACAAGTTATGAATCCAAGTCCGCGACCGATTGGTTGGAAATCGACTTCGGCAAATCGCTGGAGTTCCGGCGGATGGAGCTGGCGATATACGATGATCGCGGTGGTGTTCAGCCTCCAATCAAGTTCATGATTCAATACTGGAGCGGCACCGAGTGGCAGGACACGGCTGACTTAAAAACCAGCCCTGAGAAACCTGCTGGGGGACAGTGGAATGTCGCAACGTTTACTCCTGTTCAATCGAGCAAAGTGCGAATCGTGTTTACCCATCAGGGAGCGGCCCGCAGCGGTGTGACGGAAGTGTTGGTTTGGAACGACTAGAGCCCGCAGGGCTAAGCCAAACAGGAACACATCGGCTAGGATCGCAAGATAAAGGTCATTACACTCGCTAATGTCATCAAGAATTCCTAGTATACTGTTCCACTTGCCCGTGGTCAGGGATTGAAATAGCCACTATTCTACGAGTATTCCAAGCGCCCAGCGAAACTGCAACAACACAGCGAAAAATGTACATCAACAAGGCCCTTATCACTGCCGCCGGCCCCGGACAATCCGCTTTGCCCTTGCAGCGACTGGTCGATCGCGATGGTGTGGAGAAAACCGCGCTTGAGATGATCATCGAGGAGATAGCATCGGCTGGTATTGAATCCGTCGCCATCGTCATCAGCCCAGGCAATGAAGAAGCCTATCGACTAGCTGCGGGCACCTACTTAGACCGACTTACGTTCGTCATCCAATCGGACCCGAACGGGTATGGGCAAGCGATCCTTTGTGCCAAACCGTTTCTGGAAGACTCACCGTTTTTGCATTTGGTGGGTGACCATCTCTACTTGAGCGGTCAGGGAAAGGGTTGCGCCAAACAACTCATTGAGGTTGCCAAAACCGAAGGATGTTCGGTTTCAGGTGTTCAGCCGACGAGGGAAAAGATGCTCCCCTTTTTTGGTGCCATCGGCGGTCTACGGTTACCTCAAACCGATCGTCTTTACGAAATCAAGCGAGTCATCGAAAAACCAACTCCGACGATCGCCGAACAGGAGCTCACGATCGCGGGCTTCCGAAGCGGTATCTACCTCTGTTTCTTCGGAATGCATGTGCTCAACTCGACGACCATCGAGATTCTTGAGCGGCGCGTTGCTACGGAGAATCGCCCGGTGTCACTTGCGGAAGCCCTCAATGAACTTGCGAATCGCGAACGCTTTTTGGCATGTGAGGTCGAAGGGCACCGGTACAACATCGGTATCAAGTACGGACTCTTGCATACCCAATTGGCATTATCCCTTTCTGGAGTGGATCGGGACCGCGTGCTGAGCGATATGGTTGAACTTCTGGCAACTCAGAAATAGATTGCCGACCGGGGCTTTGTTCCACCGAGAATAAGATGACTGAACCCAGAAACGATGCAATGCACACGCAGACATCCACATCCAAGACGACCAATCCTTGGATTGAAACCATTCTCTCGCTCGACGAGTCGGTAAGGCATCGGACCTTAGAATCGTTATGCGCTGGATTAGACACCTCCGCCTTGATCGCAGCGGCTGACGACCTAGATGACTTTCGTCGCAACTCTTGTAACTTGTATCATCGCGTTCGAGCCCATTTCTTTCTCGCGGCCATCTATAGGTACCACTTACCCAAAACGTTTCCGGAGTCACACTCTGGATTATTGCCTTACGAAGCCTATCAGAATATTCTCGGTCGCCGATTTCCGGAAGCTATCGACCAGTTGCTTGTTGTCCAGCGCAGCCAAGGCCCTACGTTGGCGATCGCAAGTGCCCTTTCGCGAGCCTACCACCAACTTGGGTTTCAAACGCTCGCCGACCAAGTCCGGCGGAGTGTTCGAACGGTGCGAGGGAACCAATGGATGTTTCGCGTAGGGCACCCAAGCGAGCATCCGTTGCGGTTGGAAAAACGGCTGTACCAAAAAGATTCCGCAACAGGGGATTTCCCAATTCTCTGCGAGAAGACCAGTGTTCGCATGGATTTCTCTCATTCCGGATGGAGTGACATCTTCTTTCTCGGAATGGATTATCCCGAGGGTGCACACGTGTTGAACGCATCGGTCGACCTGGCAGTCTACGGCAAGGATTCCAAACCCAGGCCGCCCGTGGAAGCTTACTTGCGAGTCATCGATCGGCCGGTGCTGCGATTGGTAAGTACCGATTTGGGCGTCGAAGCCGAGATCACTGAAATCGACGAAGTGTTCGACTTCGCAAAAGACTACTTGGGGTTGCTCAAATCTGCTTTGATCGCGTCGGGTGTCGTGCCACCAGCCATGGAGGGTTGCCATCGCAAGATGGCCGAACTGCTCATGACTCTCATCGGTCAAGAAGGGCGTGGGTTGGAACTGGTATCCAAAGTCAATGACATACCGAAGGGATCGCGGTTGGCCGTGTCAACGAATCTGTTGGGTTCGTTGATCGCCGTGTTGATGCGAGCCACAGGGCAAGTCGCTGCGCTCGAAGGCGGCCTAGAACTGAGGGACCAACGCTTGATCACCGCCCGCGCGATTCTCGGCGAATGGCTTGGTGGCTCGGGCGGTGGCTGGCAAGATTCGGGTGGAGTATGGCCCGGTATCAAACGCATTGAAGGTGTTTTGGCAGGGAGTGACGATCCCGAGTTAGGCATCAGCCGCGGTAGGCTTTTGCCACAGCATACGATTTTGCAACACGACAAAATCTCGGTGAAAGCCCGCCAAGCACTTCAAGATAGCCTCGTTTTGATCTATGGTGGGATGGCCCAAAATGTCGGACCCATCCTGGAAATGGTGACCGAAAAATACCTGGTGCGTGCGGAAAAAGAGTGGCTGGCTCGCCTCGAAGCGCAGCGACTTTTCGAAGGTATTGTGGAGGCATTGCAGCGGGGAGATATTCGACGGGTGGCTGACTTGACCACGCAAAATTTTGTCGGACCTCTCCAAACCATGATCCCTTGGTGCACGAACCGGTTCACCGATTCGATGATCGAACAATGCCGAGCTCGATGGGGTGATCGATTCTGGGGATTTCTGATGCTCGGCGGAATGTCCGGTGGAGGCATGGGCTTCTTCTTTGATCCAACGGCTCAGAAAGAAGCCAGGGATTGGCTACTTAACGCATTGGTCAATACGAAACGTGAGATGCAAATGCGTCTGCCATTCGCCATGGATCCCGTCGTTTATGACTTTGCAATCAATGACCGTGGCTCATGGGCGGAACTACTCAGCGGCGAATCGGCAACGATGCCCGATGGCTATTATGCGATCCTGGCTCCGAAGTTGATTCGAAAAGATATTCGCGAATTAAGTGAGCAATCGCAACGCGAGTTGATGCGATTGAATCGTTCGTGCCGCGAAGGGGATGGGCGAGCCCGATGGTTGTTGGATCGCATCTTGCCGCACGCTGAAACAGAAACGGATTCCAAGGCCCAGCTTTACGAATCCCTACGGGTTCACGGTTTTGACCGCCAACAGCACGAACAAATCCGAAGTGAGTTGCTGTCCGGACGAATTGGGCTTTCTGAAAATCGATTATCGCCCATGACCAACATTCAAGATGTTGCGTTGGATGACGTGATCGATTTGCGGAATGCTGCGAAAGACCACCGGGAGCGCTGGGAAGAATGCAAATCAGGACGGAACGCATTGTCGTCTGGTCAAGTCGCCGTAGTGACGCTTGCCGCAGGTGTCGGCTCGCGTTGGACGGGCGGCGCAGGTGTCGTCAAAGGACTACATCCGTTCTGCAAATTCGCAGGCAAACATCGTAGCTTCATCGAAACACACTTGGCCAAGAGTTCCCTCACGTCTGAGCAATTCGGTTGCTCAGTACCACACGTTTTCACAACGGGTTACCTGACGCACGCACCGATCGAAAAATACTTGGCCCAATGCAACAACTATCAATACAACGGACAAGTTCACTTGTCGAAAGGAATGTCCGTCGGATTGCGAACGATCCCAACTGCAAAAGACCTCCGTTTTTTCTGGGAGGAAATGTCGCACCAAGTTCTCGATGAACAACAACAAAAGGTTCGTGAGAGCGGTCAAGCGGCAATCATGGGCTGGGCAAAATCTGCGGGAGAAGCTAGCGACTACACGGACAACCTGCCGGAGCAATGCATGCATCCTGTTGGCCACTGGTATGAGATTCCGAATATGCTTCGGAATGGATTGTTGTGTCGAATGCTGACCGAGCAACCGTCGCTCAAGTACCTATTGCTACACAACATCGATACGTTGGGTGCGAATCTGGATCCATTGGTTCTGAGCAAACATATCGATTCGGGTGCATGCCTTAGTTTTGAAGTGATCAGCCGGCGGATTGACGATCGTGGCGGTGGGCTGGCTGTCGTTGACGGCAAGCGACGTCTGCTGGAGGGAATGGCCATGCCAAACGATCGCGATGAGTTTGCATTGTCGTTTTACTCATCGATGACAACTTGGATCGATATCGACCAACTCCTTGCAGCATTTAGCCTCGATCGTTCTCAATTGGCCAATTCGGAACAGATCGATTTGAGCGTGCGGGCCATGGGGGCGAGAATGCCGACGTACATTACGATCAAGGATGTCAAGAAGCGGTGGGGACTGGGTCAGGAAGACGTGTTTCCCGTGACGCAATTTGAAAAACTCTGGGGTGATATGAGCACGCTTTCGAATGTGGCCTGCGAATACATTGCAGTGGATACCATGCGCGGTCAGCAAATGAAAGAACCCGGCCAATTGGATAGCTGGGTTCGCGATGGTTCGGCTGCTTATGTTGAGCAGCTATGCAAATGGGCCGACTAGTTACAGATACATGCCTTGAAACGCAAAGTAGCTCAAGGCTGCGATCGTCATTGGAATCCCGTACGGGAGCAAGTACATTCGCGACTTGCGTTCTGCAGCGCGTTGAAAAAGTGCTTCTGGATCGCGGACCTCAACGAATTCACCGATCAACATATTGAACTGCTGGAAGTGTTTTCTCCAGCGACCGGTGTAGGCGATCATCATCAACGCCATCACTCCACCGAAAATGGCTGTTGTTGCGAAGATGTTCCAAGTGTGTTCGGCGTGTACCCAAGCACCGATGCCAGCAAGCAACTTGACGTCGCCCGCACCCATGCCGCCTACCATGTAGATACCGTAGAGGAGTGCCAGTCCGAAGAATGTGGCGAGGAAACTCCAACCGAGTCCAACCGCACCGCCCGATACAAAGCTGTAGACCCATCCCGATAGAATCATCGGAAAGGTAATCCAGTTGGGGACCTTGAGTTTCCATCCATCAATCACTGCGGCGACGACTAACACAATCGAAACAAACCAAATGTGCCAGTGGCTAATAATGCCTTCCATTAGGCTTGAGCTATTCATAAAAAGTCAGTCCTGAGCAGTTGTTATAAAAATAGTCTTCGCGTTTAGGCTGTAAAAAATGCTTGGGGCATCACCGGAGGGCTCGCGCCCTGCCGCTAACATTTGTTAGCGGAACGGCGCGAGTCGTCCGGTAAATCAATTTGTTAGCGGAACGGCGCAAGCCGTCCGGTGAGGCAATCAGAATAAATTCAAAGCCTAGTTGAAAAAATTGGAATTGTATGACACCAACGGAATTGCGATCAACTCGGAGCGACGATCCACGCCGTTGCTACGGCGAACAGAGTACCGCAAAAGCAGACGATCTCCCAAAGACTGCTAACCGCTTCGATAGGAAAGAATGCTTGGGTCATCAATAATTACCGATTGGAGTTGAGATTGATTCGAAAAAAGAACAAAGAATCCGGCAGATCGATGCGCACATGCAGATCGATCGCCGGATCTGATTCAACGATCCGACTGAGCCCTATGGCCCACTCGAAAGAAGGACTCTACCGGCTGCTTTGCTGAGTTCAGCCAGCAGAGGTTTGAGTCTAGCTTGCGCTTCCAAGTTGATTCCCAACCGACGTAAATGTCGAACTTGACTTTTTGCCGATGGATGTCACACCGGCCAGGTACACGACAATGATGAGCGACAACATAAAGCCTGTTGGGCTTGCTTCAACTCAAAACTAGCTCGATGTTCCGAGTTGGTTTGCAACGTTGTTAAACGATGAGCTTGCGTTCTTGCCGATGCTGGTAACAGCAGTCAAGCAAACAACGATAATGAGGGACAACATAACGGCGTACTCAACCGCTGTTGGTCCATCTTCACTCTTCAAGAAACGTTTGATCTTCATGGCGAAATTCTTCATTTTTACCCTCCGACAGGTATCTCGGTATTACCGAACGTGAACAACAAAAAACTAATCCCGCAGAATTCTGCCTGAATTCATCGCCATGATTTCAGAAGGTTCCGTGGGCAACAAAAAGCTGTCGCTACAGCCAGCGTTTCACACTTGTAACGCCATATGAAACTTAGGACACTTTTAGGAACAGTCAAACTTTGATGCCTCAAAAGTTTAGTGATTTGCGAAAGAAAGTCGCTTTTTCAAGATTCGCATAGATGCGTTCGGAGAATAAGTTGGATTGTATCGATTTTACCATGCGAAATGGTTCAAGGTTGCATCACCGCAACTGCTACGCCGGTCGTCAATAATTGATATCTCAACGCACCCTTATCAAAGGGAGCGCGTTGCCGTAGAGCCGGTGCGCAGGAACCAGGTCGATAATGATCGCCATGGTAGCTGTATTTCAGCGGCGGATTCAAGTAGGAAAGATAGGGCATGAACGCAGCGGTGGAATAAAACCTCACGCCGGAAAGAATCGGTTGCAGTGCCGGAACGCGCTCGTGACCACTCTGCTCAAGCATCGTATCTTCGTAATACGTTGGCTGATGACAAAACACGGGTGCCGTCCAAGTCTTGTAATCAAGCGACCAAGCACCGAATCGGTCAGGACCATAAGGCAAAGGAATAATGCTGGGCAAACGACCCGCGACCGCATCCTCCGGCGCGGAACCCTTGGCTCTTTCACTGCCGATTTCACGGATCGAAATGTTGGGGACGTTCAAATCAGGCAAAACGATCGGACCTCGATTTTTTCCCGTCGATTGTTGCGTTGACCTGGCGAAGTCAATGCTAGCGAGTTCCAGGGCAGAGGCGTTGCTTGCAGAAGTCAACGATGCACTCTCGTTCGCCAAGATCTTGGAGTCTGCCGTTGTCTCGGTGGGAGGCAGCGCATCGAGGACCGCCCGAACCGGGGCCGGAGTCGCATCTTGCCGGAGAATGTTCTGCTGCGCCGACGCGAATTGCCCGGCCAAGACAGTGCCGACTCCCAGTAGAACGGACATAGTCGAGTGGCCGACCGATACGAAGTGACTTGCCGTCTTGGCTAACTTGAGTGACATAATGCCACCTGCTGGTAAAGTGTTCGAAAAAGTCGACCTAGGGGTAAGCCCAATGCTGAAACATTGGTGGTCGACTTACTGGTGGTTCTCGGCATAACCCATCCACTCGCTTAAGGATTGCAACGAGAATTCACGTTGTACACACCAAGGCCTCCGATCCAGCTAGCCTTTGTCGGCAAGGTTTATCTGTCTTGAGCCTATCCCCAAGCGGCACCTCGAGCGCTGAATTGCCTGCATTGTTAAATTCAGTGCGCCCGTACGCGACATCGAGTCCCATTTTCTGTCGCTCGTAGATCACGGCTTGCGTTGACCAGTTACGGAACAAGAACATGGATGAACAGGATGTTCAGGATAAGAATGGTAAGATCCAGTTCATTTTATGTTTCGATTTTAAAGTTGGGGACAAAGCAATTCGCTATTTGGGAGGGTGGCCTCGCTCTCCCAATGGTTTTCCAATCCATTAGGCATTGCAACGATGTTGGCAGGGCCTACTTGGGAAGTCATGCAAAAAGGTGCGAATTGCCCTGAAGGGACGCAAATCTCAGATCTCAAATCTCAGATCTCAAATCGCAGATCTCAAATCGCAGATCTCAAATCGCAGATCGCAGATCGCAGATCGCAGACCCCTAATCCCTAATCCCTGGTTTCAGTCTCGTCATGGTCGCTTCGACGGAGCTCAGTAACGCCTTGGCTTTATTGACCGTCTCTTGATACTCGCTCGCGGGGTCGCTGTCGGCGACCAAGCCAGCACCTGCTTGGATGTAGACTTTTCCATTGCAGACGACCATGGTCCGCAACGTGATGCAGGTATCCATGTTGCCTCGATAGTCAAAGTAACCGACCGCGCCCGCATAGGGCCCGCGACGCGTTGGTTCCAATTCGTCGATGATTTCCATGGCTCGCACTTTCGGGGCGCCGCTAACTGTCCCGGCCGGCATACATGCCTTGAAAGCATCCATTGCGTCCATGTCGTCTCGCAATACACCCGTCACGTTGGACGAAATGTGCATCACATGCGAGTAGTGTTCGACCACCATCAAATCGCCGAGTTTCACCGAACCGAATTTTGCGACTCTCCCAATGTCGTTGCGTCCCAAGTCGACCAGCATCACATGTTCTGCGCGTTCTTTGGGATCCTCTAGCAACTCTTTTGAAAGCCTTTCGTCTTCGGCTGCGTTCTTACCGCGCGGGCGAGTGCCGGCCAAAGGCCGAACGGTTGCCACACGATCTACTACCCTTGACATGACCTCAGGGCTGCTGCCGACGAGCGTACAATGCGAGGTTCGCACGAGAAACATGAAAGGACTCGGGTTGATCACACGCAGCGATCGGTAGATTTCAAGCGGTTCGCAATCGCAATCGATTTCAAATCTTTGGCTAATGACGACTTGGAACACATCGCCCGCTTGGATGTATTCGCGGCATTTTTCGACCGCCGACTCAAATCCTTCGCGGGTGAAGTTCGATTTGGGTTGCAAAGTCGGCGGAATGCCGAGGGTAATGTCGGACGCTGGGGGTGGGGTGAGGGACCGACTGAGGCGTTCGGTCACGGAGTCGAGGCGTTCGACAGCCTGGCGATAAGCTGTTTCGCTGGGGATATTCGTCGATCCAGCCACCAAATTCAACACCATGACTGTCTTGTTGACGTTATCGAAAACAACCAACAAATCGTAGAAACCAAAATCCAAGTCCGGCAAATTCCGATCATCCTTGGGAGCATTTGGAAGCCGTTCTACGTATCGGACTACGTCATAGCCTGCGTAGCCGATAGCGCCTCCTACAAATGGAGGCAGCTCGGGATAACTTGCGACCGAAAATTTGCCAAGTTTTTCGCGCAGAAAAGCTAGCGGATCCTCAACGATCTGGGTTGTCACTTGGCCGTCGTGGTGCCACTGTACCTCATTCCGAAACGCCAAGACCCGTGAACGAGGGCCGATGGCGATAAAACTGTAGCGGCCGATCTTCTCACCACCCACCACACTTTCGAAGAGACAAGCCGGACTATGGCCATCGTCGAGCAGTCGGAAAGCAGAAACCGGCGTCAAATGATCGCTCAATAGCCGGCGGTACACTGGCACGAGGTCAAATTCTGCCGCCAGCTCTTGGTATTTTTCAAAATGAGGAAATGCACTCATTCTAAGGAGTTAACTTTCAATTGCGTTAGAATCATCGGCCTAGCCGCATCGCCGGATCGGCTCATCATGCCTATACTACCAGTGAAAGAGTTTACCACGAACCATCACGTGAGAGAATTCCACGATGAAGTGCCAACACTGCGAAAAGCCTGCCACCTTTCACATTACTGAGTTGACCGAACCCAGCGGGCCCACCGTTTTGCATTTGTGCGAGGAACATGCTCGAACCTTTCTTTCCAGCGATGGAACCGCGACGCCAGCATCCGCGCTTGCGAGTTTGTTGGCAAAACAATTGAAAATGGAAAAAGTGGCCGAAGAACTGGCCATTTCAGACAAAAAAACCTGTCCAATTTGTGGTATTTCTTTCGCCGACTTCCGAAAAGGGGGCCGATTAGGCTGTGCCTACGACTACGTGGCCTTCGAGGATGACCTCGAACCACTGCTGGTCAATATTCATGGTGCTCTGGCTCACACCGGCAAAGTTCCGACCAATCAAAGCGGCTCTCCCGAACGTCAGCACCGTCTGATGCAACTCAAGAGCGAAATGAAAGAGGCGATCACCAGGGAAGACTACGAGTCTGCCAGTCGCTTGCGAGACAAAATTTCCAAGATCGAATTGGACGACGAATCATCCTGGACCGACGACGCGTTAGAAGAAGACATGGATGAGGATCAAGACGACGAGGACGATACTTTTCAAGCTGATCCGCCGATCGTTTGATTTGCTGCTTGCCCACGGCCGGCACTCCAAATGACAAACTTCAACAATTCACCGACCAATTAGCCAACGAAACAATCCACCGTGAAACTTGAGGACTTAGCAAATCAAAGCAGTGAATGGATGCGAGGACACGGTCCGGAATCGGACATTGTCATGAGTAGTCGCATTCGGCTTGCCCGGAATTTGGCAGAGTTTCCTTTCATCCGCAAATGCACCCCCAAGGACCGGACGGCCATTGCGACCGCGGTTCACCGGGCATTGGACTCGTTGCCGTTATCGGCCGACACGGAATACGTCGACGTCGCGAAGTTAGGGGACTTGGACCGACAATTTTTGATGGAGCGTCAACTCATTAGTCACGAACTAAACGAGAGCCAAGGCGCCAGGGCAGTCATACTGGACCCAAAAGAACGCTTCAGCATTATGGTCAATGAAGAGGACCATTTGCGATTGCAAGTGATGCAAAGCGGGCTGGATCTGGAATCCGCCTGGAAGCGAATGGATCAACTCGACGATCAATTGGAGAGCAAATTGACCTATGCTTTCACCAAACGACTGGGCTACCTGACGGCTTGTCCCACCAATGTCGGAACGGGATTGCGAGTGAGTGTGATGCTGCATTTGCCCGCTTTGGTCGCGACCAAGCAGATAGACAAGGTTTTTCGGGCTTTGAACAAGATCAACGTGGCAGTCCGCGGTTTGTTTGGCGAAGGCTCTCAGTTCATGGGCGACTTCTATCAAATCAGCAATCAAACGACCTTGGGTAAGAGCGAATTGGGCTTGGTTGCGAAAGTGCAAGAAGTGGTCCCGAGGTTAATCGAATACGAGCGCCGAGCTCGAGATTTTTTGGTTAGCGAGAGTCGACAGGATTTGCATGACAACGTGAGTCGGGCGTTGGGTATCTTATGCACCGCCAAGAAAATTAGCAGCGAGGAGACCATGCACTATCTAAGTAAAGTCCGCATGGGCGTGAATCTAGGTTTGATCGAAGACGTCAAGATTCCCACCGTCAACAAGTTGTTTATCCATACGCAACCGGCCCATCTACAAAAGTTGTGCGGTCGAAAATTAAGTGTCACCGACCGAAACATCGAGCGAGCAAACTATCTGCAGCTCCATTTAAGCAAACGGTCTGAAAGCGAAAACAACTAAGCTGTAACCATACGCCCGACGGGCCGACAAAACCTTTGCCGGCGGTGATAACCGGTGCTAACCGGTAATCTTCGTGGGTTGGCAAACTTAGTTGCACGACGCTCCGCGTCGTGATTCCTACGACCCGGAGCTTCGTACAACTTAGGGCGTACCCCATAAATAGAACGGGACAGAGCCCATTCAGCTTCAAAAGGACGGCCCTGCGGGCCTGGCTCGCTAGGTTGCGCGGAAAACGACGCCTGCATACCCGACCACTCGATCTGGGTTGCCTCGCAAGGCACTGTTGTCGTAGCAGATTTCCTCTACCTTGAATGTTTCGCCAAGGTTGATCAAGGTCTGCATGACGATCGCGGCCGGAACGAGTCCGCACATGCTGATGAAATTCTTACGGCATGTTTCAATTAAATGCTTCGGGTCGCCCGTCAACATTGCGTCGAGCGCCAATCGATCGCGTCTCCGATTCTCTGCTTCCGGTTCGTAGTGATTCATGTCGCTGGAGATCACCAACAACGGACGGTCCGGCAACTCGCGAAGGACGTTGGCAAGCTGCTCTGCGACTTGCATAATTTCCTCGATCGATGCATTCTTGATCGCGATCGCCACCAGCTTGGGTCTCGCATCCGCAGGAGTGAGCGACTCGAGAATCGGCAATTGAATTTCTACTCCGTGCTCTCGTACGTGGGCGGCGAAGTCGAGCTCCATGCCTTCCACCCCAGCCACTATTTTTTGGGCAAGTTCTTTGTCCGTCTCCCACCTTTCTCCACCTGGCAATTCCCATGCTCGCGAAGGCGAAACCGCCCACTCTCGCCCCAACGTCGTGTGCTTCGGGCCGAGGATCAACAAGGTAGATGGCAATTCCACGCTGCTCCAAGCGTTCATGGCAACTTGTCCACTATATCGAAGTCCTGCGTGCGGCGTCATGAGTGCAAGCGCAGGCTTTGGCTTGATGTCGGCGGGAGTGTTCCCTTTGAGTTCGGCAACAAGTTCGCGGCGGGATTCCACTTTCGATGGATAAAAGCCTTCTGCGACGGCAGGGGGGCGAACGTCGTCTTCGTTCATGGGAAACGAAGTGTTGCTTGCCAAGAGCGAACTTGCGGTCGATATGCATGTCATCGAATACACACCTATTGGATTTCGACGCAGCCTAACTGCACACGCTGCTTCGTTCAGCAACGACTCCATTGATTTTTCCGCATCAAAAGCCACGGCAGCGAAGTCACCGCATGAGGTCACGATCGCGCGATTCGCAGAGCTAATCCCATCGAGTGAGCAATTCTTTAATGCGTCATGTAACTGGTTGCCATCCCAATCCTCCATTTGGATCGTCCCGAGTTGGATAGGATCGTACAAGACGGTGATCGCTAGCTCGATATCGGTCGCTCGCTGGAATCGTGCCTTGGAGAGAACCTGGGATGCTGCTTGGCAAAGCTCGAACAAGCTCGATTGCAGTGCCATTCCTGGCCGCAGGGACGTTTTGATCCAGTGAGCCAGCGGTTTTTGGTTGGACGTGTCCGTAAGAGTCAACACGATGCCGTTGACAGTCCCCTCCATGGAATCCAGGGCATAATAGCTGGGGGTTGCTCCTCGCGCGAAAGCGATCAAATTGGAAGTCGCAACTTGCTTGAGTCGTTGGAGACTTTCGATATCTCCCGGAGGCATTCTCACAGGAAGTTCCGACGGCAAATTCGCTGGATCGATATCTCCTACGATGAGATGTCCCTCGAACGTCTCCAGGATTGCGTCTTCGTTCGTCCACGCAGACTCCGACAACCCTGCTTTGCGACAGACTCCTTGGAGAAACTCCTCGGCAGTCCAGTTTTGCTCAACCGGTACGCTCGGCAAAAGCAATCCGCTCTGTTGGCCAAGCGTGATCTTGAGTCCGTGCTTACCCACGATGACATGATCCAGTCGCTCACCGGCCGCGGCCGTCAGCCTAATGGGGGAAGCGAGCAAAGAGACATCCAGCGACAAATACTTGATTTCGGCCGTTGAAATGGCAGCCATTCTGCTGTCCTCACGAACGGTGCGAAGTGCCGTATGGAGGATGGCATCTTTCAGAGCTGTTGGGCGACCGAGGAAACCACAACAACCCCGAAGTTGTTTGCCGCGACTGAGCGTCGTGAACATTCCCATGACATGCAGTTCTGCAAGCGGACCCAATACTTCGAGCCAGTCCTTCGCAACGTTGCATCCGCATGTTGCCGCGATGACTGCTAACTGCGTCGCGCGGTGAATGGACCGATTTTGCTCATCGCTAAGCTCATCGAATTTGAGCATAGCAAGCTTTACTGGAGCAGTAAGAATAGGACTTGTCATGGCTTCCTCGCTAGATGAAACGTGCGGTCGTTGAGTTGGCAGTCGCAATACTGGCAATGATACCTGATTGGAAACGGCAAGTTGATTTGATTGTCTAAAAGAATCTAAGTTTACGGGTTGTCGCTTGCGCCCCCAGTCACCAGGCTCATGATCGAACTTACCCGATTGTTCGGCCCCGCACAGACCGCACAAATTACCAAGGAGTTTATAGTTTCCAAGTTGATACCAATCTCGGTGCCACCACTTTCCCAAATACGGTTGAATGGTCATTTATTTTTCGCTGTCAAATATCCTTTTCAAGTATTCCAACGCATGATCGTATACGTCGGGCTCTTTGCTTGCCCTAGGGCCCGCGATGTTAAGCGTTCGAACTTGATTGCGTGTCAGCCAATCACGGACCCGCTGCACGCGTCCGGGACGGGTTAAACAAATTTTGAGGCATGGCTTGCCGTGCTTCAAGGCATATCGCCATGTTAAGAACGTACCACCTTGTAGAACGTCCGTATACAGGACAAGGGTCGCATCCGAATCGAGGACATTTCGTTTCGTCCGGTCAGCATAGTGAGTCGAACCCAACTCTTGCAAAGCATAACAAGCGGCGATTGGGCCGTCCTCTGCTCGACGACCATTTGGGCACCAGCCGCCATGAGGTATTCCAACCAAAATGGCGGCATCGAGGGCGGCCCGGTCTACGCCTGTTTGTCCACCCGAGACGATTTTTTCTACCCAAGTGTTTTTTTGAACAGGCTTGGATTGTTGTTCGTCCATGATGAAGTGCTAGCTCAAGGCCAAGTCAAGACGCGTGTTTCGATCGTAACGTTTTTAACGAAGACTCTCACTCTTCGTAAAGACCCGCGATTATGGTGTTGTTGGCTCTTGGTTGCAAGTTGCGAGAAATGTTTCCTGCGGTCGTTTTCCTCGCGAATTCAGGCCCTGCGGCGGCGAGAACGATTCCTTCGCCTGCTCGATCGGCGACAGGCATGGTATGATTCCGCCCAACAAGCTGCCTTGGCAGCCGAACAAATCCTGTAATTGTGCGAGTATCACCAACCACCATGGCTACAGAGCCCGAAGCATCCTTAGCGAACGCATCTTCACCCATCCAGCGTGTGCTTATCGTCGGAGCGGGTTGGACCGGCCGACAGCTTGCAGGGCAAATGGTGGCACATGGCGTAAAAGCAACCCTGATCGATAACAGTCCCCAGGCACTCACTCTCTCGATGGCTTGGGTCGAATCTCAACGCGAGGCGTTTATCGAACAAGGGTATTGGCCAAATTTTAGTGCCACCGAATTGTCTCAACGTCTCAAGATGGCGGAGTCCTTGGCTGATGTCGACCTGTCGTATGATCTCGTTTTGGAGTCGGTCAGCGAACAGTTTTCGCTCAAACGGCGAATCATTCAAGCGTACGCCAAGCGATTTCCTTGGCCGACCATTATTGCATCGAACAGTTCGTACTTTACTCCTTCGATGATGCAACCGCATGCCATCTCACCGGAACGATTTGCCAATTTTCATTTTCACGTCCCGATATGGCGTGCAACGCTTGCCGATATCGTGCCCGGCCCATTAACAGAAGCCTCTACCCTAACGCGATTGACTGAATTTGCCATTCGAATCGGCCAAACTCCATTAGTGCAAACCGTGGAGAATCCAGGTTACGTATTCAACTGGATGCTCAGGGCTCTCATGCAGTCGGCGCTACAATTGGTCGACCGTGGGGTGGCCGTTCCGGCGGATGTCGACATGGCTTGGAAAAAAGTCACCGGCATGCCTATCGGGCCTTTTGGGATGATGGATCAAATCGGAGTCGATCTTATCCACCAAACCATGTCCCACGCGAGGTTTGTGGACGGGGATGAAGTTTGGCAGCGACTGATCGATATTTTGCAGCCTTATGTTGACAATAATCAACTGGGTGTCAAAACGGGTCGCGGATTCTTTGACTACCAAATAGAATCCAAAGACATTGACCTGGAATGAATTGTTCTCAGAGAGGATTTGATTTGATAACCCGACGCGTAACGGCTTGTTGATTGAATGGTACGACGGACTTCCTAGTCCGTCGAATTCCCCATGGACGGACTTGGAAGTCCGTCTTACCGCCCTAACCCAATAACGACTTCACTAAAGCAACAAGCCGGTAAGCGAGGGATTGCAGACTGCTCCTCGCTTACGCGTCGGGTTACCAAAACTGCTCCTCGCCTCGGGAATCCTGGTTGCCCTCGTTGCGCGAGTTCAACATTACTAAAACCACACTAGAGCCTTGAATCCATATGCTTACCGCCATCATTGTCATTTTTATTATCGGTTATTTAGCGATCGTTTTAGAACACCAGATCCACGTCAACAAAGCGGCCTCCGCTATCTTGACCGGAGTTCTTTGCTGGGCCGTTTACGCTGTAGGCTACGACCAACTCGCTCCGCAAACCGCCTTCGAAAAGTGGGAGCGCATGCACGCGGCGAGCGAGAGTGCCGAACATGCACCGACCGAGCAGTCATCGCAGGAAACCGCGAAGGAGGCGCATGCGACCGAGAGCCACTTGCCTCCCAAGTTGCTATTCGTCACTGAGTACCAGCTAGGCCATGCGTTCGTAGAGATCGCAGGTATCCTGTTCTTTTTGATGGGAGCCATGACGATCGTCGAATTGGTCGATGCGCATGAAGGATTCTCGCTCGTGACGGCATTCGTGAGTGCTCGAAATAAAGTAACGCTGCTTTGGATCGTCGCCTGGGTCACCTTTTTCTTGTCGTCTGTTCTAGATAATCTCACCACCACCATCGTCGTCGTGTCGTTGCTGCGCAAGCTGGTGGCGGATCGTGAAACGCGATTGATGTTTATTGGTATCGCGATCATCGCAGCCAATGCGGGCGGCGCATGGTCGGTCATCGGGGACGTTACGACCACCATGCTGTGGGTCAAGAACAAGATTGGGACCGTCGATGTCATGCGAGATTTGTTTCTTGCAAGTGTCGTTTGTTTACTCATTCCGCTTTTGGTCGCATCGCGTTGGATGAAGGGGGACCTGCCTCCCGTGTCACAACAAAATCACGATGGGGATGACAAGACGATTCAAGCTTGGCACAAGATGCTTTTTCTGGTGCTCGGACTTGTGGGTTTGATGAGCGTGCCGATATTCAAGGCATACACGCACCTGCCACCCTTCATGGGCATGGTGCTCAGTTTGGGAGCGTTATGGTTAGCCTCGGAGTTGGTCAGTCACACTATGGATGAGAAGACCCGCAGCTCGACCGGAGTTCTATCGGCCTTACGGCGAGTGGACATGTCAAGCATCCTGTTCTTTTTGGGGATCCTATTGGCGGTCAGCGCGCTGGGAAGTGTCGAGATCCTCAAGAACTTGGCAGTCATGCTGCAGAATTCCATCGGCAACCAATCCATCATCGCAATCATCATTGGACTTGTCTCGGCCGTGGTAGACAACGTCCCCCTGGTGGCAGCAGGCATAGAGATGTATGCAGCGACGCCGCCGAATGATCCGTTTTGGATGTTGCTGGCCTATTGTGCTGGAACCGGTGGGAGTTGCTTGATCATCGGGTCCGCAGCAGGTGTTGCTGCCATGGGACTCGAGAGGATCGAGTTCATGTGGTACGCCCGCCGCATCGGTCCGTTAGCGTTCCTAGGCTACTTTAGCGGGGCAGCGGTCTATTTTCTGCAGCAATGGATCATGCGTTAATTCAATCCGACTGGCCTCGCAACTAGCCCGGCCATGTTAGATCAATATGGAGCCGTCGGAACCCGCTCCGGATTCCCACTGCCGACGAATCTCTCGCAAACCATAAGCGCACATTTCGAATTGGTCGCTCAATCGGTGCAATAATTCGTTCGGTACTTCCGAGTTCTCGTCAGCTTCGATCTCGCTGGCGATTTCGTACGCTTTCTTCCCTTGATGGCAATAGCTGACAAATTGATCGGTTCGATCAGGGCCTTGTAAACCGCGGAGGGACTCCGGATAAAGTCCTGTCCAGAAGAGAGTAAAGTCCCCAATGTGTCGGTGAACTTCGCGTTTCGCTAGACCGATTCGCTGCTGAGCTTCCGTCATCATCGTCACGACTTCGGTCGCGCGTTGGCCATTGAGTTGCCGAATGCGATGAAGGGTGTCTGTCTTAGTAAAACGCACAAGCAACGTGCTGATGTAATGAACCAACTGGGTATCCGCAACACCTAGTTGGGAATGAAACGCATACTCAGAAAGACCGGCAAAGAATCTCTCTAGCGTGCGATTAATATTGCCAGACGCATCGTTGTCGAATTGCATGTGGAAGAGCTCCGTAACAAAAACTGGAACTGTCCTACCCCCGATCCAAAATATTTACTCCACCCCTGTAAAGTCAAGGTGATTTTGAGAGAAATTCCGCATTTAGGCGAGCTCGAGAGAGACGGCGAGCCGAGCCTAGTGACTTTAGCAAAGTTGTTTGGGGTCATCCAAAACGAATGAACGCTTTGACTGGCTGCCGTGACACAGAATTCCTTCCACGATTCCCCACGGTTTAGGAACAAGTTCCATTTGTCGCGTAAGCTTCCAACGCCTATGCTTCCCCGCGACTCACTGCTCCATTTCTTGTCCACATCTTCAACATGAGTGCATCGAATGCCAATCCAGCTCTCCGAAGTCTTGTACGAGGCCTCTTGGTCTGGTCGCCACTCTGGATCCTCACGACATTTCTGTTTGGTGGGTTGGGCGTCGTTTATGTGCTTTTCTTAAAGCAAGACAAATTCGTGGCATCGCAAGCCATTTTGGTTGGCGAAGAAGCCGCGGGGGCAATCAGGAGGCTCGGTCGTTTCCAAACCCAAGCCGAAAGGAAAGCCGCTCAAGCGACGATTCTTGAAATAGCCAAAAGCCAACCTGTGGTCCGAGATGCCTTGATGGCGGTTGGTCGCCCCGATAGCCGTTGGGGCTACAAAGCTTTTCCTTCGAAAGAAGTGATTGAAGATTTCGCGAAAACCCGTATCGTAGTTCACGCTCCCAGAGGGACCGAATTCGGCGCGACCTCCGTCCTTTACCTTGATGTCATTGCAAACACGCAGGACGAAACGCTGAAATTGAGCAAGGCCCTTTGCGATGCATTAGAATCTTGGCTTCAAAACGCCCGACAGGCGAGGGCCGATGATGTGATTCTGGATGGGGAAGAAACGGAATTGGCTGAGATACAGGCGGCTCGCGAATCGTCGATTGCCAGACATCCCTTCACTAGGCTTGATGCTCCGATCGTGAGTGATCGGCCTATCGGTCCTGGTCAGACAACGATCGTTGCACTCTGTTCGATTGCGGGCCTTGTCTTTGGACTTGGGATTGTATTCGTCGTGACACCGATCGACGCTTCCTACCAACCCTTGATCCAACCGGAACAAGTTCGCGCGGCCAGCGAGCGAACGCCGTTGGTTGCAATTTCTAGCAACCGTGGACGAGATCTAGCGTTCCAAGAAATATCGCAACGCAAATCTCTCCAAAACGAGAGCAACATGCAAGATCGAGAGGAAACACCCCGACAAAAGCCCCGGCTTGCCAAGCTGAGCGCTTAGTAATGCTTTGCTAACTACTACGGAGTACCGGGGCGAGGGGGAGAAAAAACTCAAGGGGGGCCAACTATTAACTATTAACCAATGACCAATGACCAATGACCAATGACTAGTCACTAGTCACTAGTCACTAGGTTGGATCTTAAACTCAAAGATTTCAGAAGCCCAGCGGCTTTGCCCGAATCAATTGCTTGTGCTGCGCGAGCTGTGCCGTCGACTAGCGAATGCGTTACACCGCTAATCCAGAGTGCGGCGGAAGCATTTGCGAGCACGATGTCCCGGCGCGGCCCTTGGATACCACCGAGTATTTCCGTAATTGCCATTGCGCTTTCGGCTGGACCCTCTACCACCAAATCCTGGATATTGATCTTGGACAAGCCGAATGATTCCGGTGTCCAGGTTGTTTGAGTCAACATACCTTGTTGGATATGCAAGACTCGGGTGTCGGCGGACAAGCTTACCTCGTCGAGTCCGTCTTCACCGCGTACAACGATCGCCGCTTCGATTGGCAACTGCAATAGCGTCGCGGCGATCTTGGTTTGAAGCTCTTCTTTGCCAACGCCGATGACTTGAAAGGTAGCACCTGCGGGATTGCATAAAGGACCGAGGTAGTTGAACAACGTCGGAACCGATAGCGAACGTCGAACATTGGCTACGTGTTTCATCGCCGAATGCAACATGGGCGCAAAGCAAAAGCAGATACCCAGTTCGTTAAGACAGGCTTCCACCACCTCTCGCGGAGCGTCGATTTTGACCCCAAGCTCACTCAGGACATCTGCGGAACCCGTCGCACTGGTAATTTTTCGATTGCCGTGCTTTGCGACGCTAGCACCTGCAGCAGCCGCAACGATCGCGGTTGCCGTTGAGATGTTGAAGGTTCTGGCTCCGTCTCCGCCGGTCCCGCAAGTATCGAGTAAACCGCGGCGTTGGGTGCGGACGGGAGCCATCATCATACGCATAGCTCGAACGGCTCCGACCAGTTCCGAGACCGATTCGCCTTTTTGCCGCAAAGCAAGTAGCAATTTGCCGATTTCGTTTTCAGAAAGTTGGCCTGCAAGCATCCAAATGATTGCTTGTTGCATCTGATCCGCAGAAAGATCGACGTTGCTTTGTACCAAATTGAGGAATTCTTCGAGCATGTTTGGTGTGAGAAGATGGACTCGCGACTAGCGAACGACGGGTAAAAGACCTAAAACTAATGATAACCGGTATTCCTAATTTGACTCGTTCGAAAGTTGTTTGATTAGTATGGTACGAAAAGTCATAATCGATTGCGACCCAGGGATTGACGACGCGGTTGCCCTGGTGATGGCTTTGTTCGACCCGAGGCTGGACGTGGTGGCGGTGACCTCATGCTCTGGTACGGTCGAATCCCAGCGCAGCACGCAAAACATTTTAGGTCTTCTCGAAAAACTGGATCCGCCACGCCATCCGCGTGTCGGCGCTGGTTCGGATCCCGATGACGCACCGGTTTCCGATGGGCAATTTTTGCATGGAGAAGACGGTCTTGGGAACTTGGGTTTAGATCTGGTCAATCGCACACACATCATGACGAGCGAAAAGCTGATTGCGGATCGACTTCGTGCCGATCCAGGCGATGTCACTATTCTATGCCTTGGCCCCTTAACAGGAATTGCAAGAGCTTTTCAGCGAGATCCGAGCATCATCGAAGCGGTTGATAAAATAATCATGGTCGGTGGATCCACGGACTGCATTGGAGACGTGACGGCTGCGGCAGAGTTCAACATGCACTTCGATCCTGCAAGTGCATCCGCCGTATTTCGATCCGCCACTACCAAATCCTTGATCCCTCTGGAAGTCACCAATCAAGTGACGTTCGATTTGAATCTTTTGGGAATCCTGCCTGCGAAACACACGCGTGCTGGCGCTCTGCTTCATTCGATGCTACCCCATTTCTTTCGATCGCTTCGACAGCATCGTGCCCAAGAATCGATTATTCTCCAAGCGGTAATCGGTGTCGTGTACTTGCTCGAATCATCCATGTTTGAATCGGATCAATTTTCGGTAGACATCGAAGAACTGGGAGTACTGACTCGAGGGGCCACGATCGTGGATAGACGTCCGTATGCCCCGAGTCGTCGCGATTTGGAAATTGTCACGCGAGTCGACGTCGATGCGGTACGCGACTGTGTCTACAACGGCTTGAAATTCGCGGGCCAATGCACGGAAGGGCTCTGATGCTGTGACTCGCTCCCGTATCGGTCCCTTAGCGCTAGAGTCTCCATTGGGTGATCGCGGCTCGAATGTCTATCGCGCGCTGCACATGCAACAGAAAGCCCAAGTGGCTGTGCGAGTTTTCTCGGTGCCGATGGGGATGACGCCTGAGGCGAAGCAAGAGTTCGCCGAACAACTGGAGAGCCTCAAAGCCCTGCGACATCCCGGCATTGTACGATGTTATGGGGGCGGATTCGATGCGAAAGATGCTTACTTGGTTTATGAATTGGTGGACGGTGATTCGCTTGAAAGCGCCTTAAAGAAAAGAGAGCGATTGCCGTGGGAGTCCGTGCTTGACTTTGGTTTGCAACTGTGTGAGGCATTGCAAGTGGCGCATGACGCGGGCTGGATCCATGGACGAATCCGCCTCGATAAGGTCATTCTCTCCAAAGATGGAACCAAGGTAAAGATTTGCGACTTTCGGCGGGGGCCCGGCTCGCCTGTTCCTCTCTCGGTCCTGCAGTTGGCCTACTCAGCACCGGAAACCTTCTCCGAAAAACCAAAGATCGATGCGGCGTCGGATTTGTATTCGGTAGGCGCCGTTCTCTATCATGCCCTTACGGGCGTATCGCCATTCGTCGCACCCAACCCGTCGTTGATGAAGCAAGCGATCCGCGAGAATTTCGTTGCCCCTGTTGCAACCCTCGTCTTTGATTGCCCCGTTTGGCTCAGTTCCATCGTCGAACAACTGATGAACAAGGATCCGTTGAAGCGACCCTACTCCGCTACCGCGACATGCTTGGCGTTGCAGGAGGCTCAAAGGCGTGCCAACACTGGTATGGGTGTGGCCGAACATGCCTTGTCTGGTTTCAGTCCGCTGCAGATGAATACCGATCGAGCGGAAGCCGCGAAGGCGTTGGGGCACAAAAAGAAAAAGAAGAAGCGACGCATTCTTGACGGCGACGAACAAGAAGCACCAGGCCTTCTCGAACGCCCCTTGGTCTTGCTCGGTTTGCTGGTCGCTACCCTCTGTCTCATCACCTACTTGGTTTGGCCCCCGGGAGAGAAAACGCTGCGAGCAAGAGCCGAAGTCCTGATGGCACGAGAGGATCTTGGCTCGCACAACGAAGCTCGCGACAAGTACCTGTATCATCTAGTGGAACGATTCCCGGATGGGGAAAGTTCTCTTTGGGCAAAGGAGCAACTGGACCTCATCGAGATGGAAAATGCCGAGTCGCGAATTCAGAGCAATCAGCGTTTCGGAAGGGAACCTTCGAGCGAAGGAGAGCGCAAATATTCCGAAGCGAGCCGGTACGAATTGTTCGGGGACCGCGTTACCGCACTCGAACAGTATAAAGGGATCGTCCATTTGCTAAAAGACGAAGAACAGGAACGAGCCTACGTCAATTTAGCCCGTCGCCAAATCGCCAAAATCCAGTCGAAGCCCCCGAGTATCGAAGAACTTCGAAGGTTCTTGCGGGAGAAATTGGTGCAAGCCGACAACATGTACAGTAACGCCGATGCCATCGGTGCAAAGCAAATATGGGAGAGCATCGTCAACCTTTACAATGGAAACAAGGAGATGCTCCCAATCGTTGAACAAGCGCAATCCAAGCTGAGTAAACTTAGGAATTAGCAACTCATGGACAGCAAAAACGCCACACGTCGACCTATGCAACAAGCCAGAACCTTCACCGCGATTTTTCTCTTCGTACCTTGTCTTTTCGGTTCAGGCTGCGACAGAGCAAGTTCAACCAAAGACTCCAAGAACGCCACGAGCCTCGCGAGTTCCCAGGCAGGCGAAAAAACAGCAGCAGCGGTTGAGCCTCCGGAATCGCCAGAGTCAATCGCTCGATCGGTTTTGGCACGAGAAGTACTCGACGCTTGCTTTGCTAAATACAAGACCCTCAGAAGCTACGAAGACCGCGGTTCGTTGATTGTCAAACTGCCAACCAAAGACAATCCAATCGTCGATACGGATTTGATGCGGATCGCCTACGAAGCCCCCAATCGATTGGGAATCCGGGCCCTCGACTTGCAAGCCCTCTCGACCAACTCAAGTTGGGAAGCCGTGGTCGGAAATAAGATCAGCAAGCCCTTTGGCAATCAACGCTTGGTGCGGCCAAGCCCCGCATCGATCGATTTGAAGTGGTTGCTCGTCGACAACCTCGGCCCGTCCTTGGATCGAGTCGTTTCGGGTACTCCGATCCAAATTCAACTGCTATTTGATGATAAACCCCTTGCCTACTTGTTCAATGAAAAAACCAAACTCACACTGCTGACCCCTGAAACGTTCGATGGTGTCCAGTGCGATCGCGTCCAAATCACCTCCATGGGATTGAAACGGACTTTGTGGATCGATCAAAAGGAAAAGTTGCTGCGCAAGTACGAAATGCCGATCGAACTCTTTGATCAAGTCCCGCCGGGTTTACCAGCCGACCTTGATAAGTCAAAATCAGAACTCGCGATCGAGCTCGTCGGGGTGAAGGCGGATGCAATCGTCGACTGGTCCGAATGGCAAATCCCGAAACAATCCAATGAAATTGCAGTAAGGCGTTTTATCGAAGCACCGCCACGCGACTTGCCTCCACTCGTCGGCGAAACACTCAAGCCATTCGATCTCCGCGATGCGGATGGAAACCTCTTGTTGGATTCCGCGCAGCGCGGCACCAAAACAATTTCGGTGCTGTGCTGGGTTGGTGACGACAAAGTGAGTGAGGTCGTTAGCGAGTCTTTCGTTAAATATGCGATGAATGTCTCGCGTGAACTCGATCGTTTGTCCCTAAGCGGATCGACTGAAATCATCATGGTTTCCACGGCGCCGGCCGCCAAAATGAAAGAGGCCTTTAAACGCTGGAATTGCAACCTGCCGCTCGCGATCGATACCAAGGGTCTGACGCAGAGCCTATTTAACATCAAGAATCAGCCCGCGCTCGTGGTGTTAGACAAACAAGCCATGGTGCAACATGTTGACGAGTTCGGCTATCTGGACAATTTGCCCGGCATCGTCGACGAGCTTCAAAAAGGTGTCAATCGAGCCATGCGAAGTCGGCAAAGCAGTCTCGACGACGAAGCGAGATTCGCTTCTCGTCTACAACGCGTGATTGTCGAAAAATCACAAGCGGACGAAATCGGACCGATCTCCTCGTTTCCCTTCATGTTTCATCCGATAACGGAAGCCTGGCATACGAGCTTTGATGTCAAGATCATTGCGGCCGGCGGTGAACAATTCTATCCACAGAAGGGCCGCACCCTAGTTACGCCCGATCTGTTTGCAACCAGCGCCCCGCTCGCTCGACTGATGACAGTCTTAGACGAATTGGGAAATCTCAGCATCGTGGATAGTGCGGGGAACAAACGAATCATCGCATCCATTCCGATCGAAAAGGCAGATAATGCAAAGCGAATCCACATTCTGCCCGATCCTTGGGCCCATCGTTGGGTCGCCATCGTACCCGAAGGCTTGCCGCGATATTGGCTGGTAGAAATGCCAACGAACTTATCTGACATTGCCAAAACAGTTCCGGTCGAGGCCACCGAGTTTCCGCTTGCACAAAACGAATCACCCATCGCTTTCGTTTGGACCGTTCAGGGAAACAAACCAAGTCTGAGCATTGCGACCGACGCATCCAAACTGCATGTCCTGGATCCGGAACAGTCCAAGCCGTTTAAGGGATCTGCAGTCAATGTTGCTGCGATCATCCCATCGCTCAACGATCGAGGTGAATGCATTGCCTGGAACGTTGTCGACTTCGATCGTCAGGTTACCGAAATCGAGGGGTTGCCGTCGGACGAGGTCGCTTCGTCCACCGAACGCGCAGAGACAACCGCCATAAAGAAGCTCCCGTTCGCTCCCGAGTTAGGTGCTTGGACCTGGGGGAGGAGTGGTGAGAGGACACTCGTATTGGGCATGGCTCAATTGCCCAGCGGCGAAACCGGTTCGATTTTGCAAAACAGCAAATTTGAACCGATGCTCTCGCACCCCCTGTCGGTACGAGCTGACCAATGCAGAAACCTCTCCTCGACGATCCTTGCCAACGGAAGCTTCTACTGGCTTTCGACGGCGCCGCGACGCGTACTGCATTTGCAAACAAGTGGCCAAGGGTATGCGGATCAAATGTCTCTCGGGAAACCGATCTTAAGTGCCGCGATATTCCCGGATGGCGACCATTTGCGAATGGTTATCGCTGTGGACAATGAAGTAGTATGCTGGAAAGTGCCGGTTCCAGTGCCAACTCCCATGGCAGCCCCAGCAAACAACTCGCCGGAATCAGTAAGCGCATCGGAGAAAACGCGTGAATAGACAGCGACTCGAGGCCGTTTCGGTACGTGTGGCACCCACTAACGCCTCATCTTTTGAGATTGCTCCCCTCGCCCCTTTTAGAGGAGAGGGGCTGGAGGTGAGGGGTTTTGCACACCGCGGCAGGCTTGTTTTGTTAATTCTGATTATCCCATGCTTGGCATATTTTTCCGTCAACGCACAGTCTCGTGAAGAGTTCGATTCGAACGAGTCCGTTCGGTCCGCACTCGCGTTAGCCAAAGAATGCGCGAAGCCGCTTTCGAAGAATTCCGAAATAGCAGATGCTTTCGCGCTTCTATGCGAACTCAATCCACAACATCGTCATCGCTTTGTCTTGCCTCGCCAACCCAACGCAGCGCGAGTCAACTACGAGCAAATGGCAAAGTTATTTGAAAGCAAAGATTCGCTGGAAGCGTTTCGGCAATCGCTCGAAAAGTTGGCCCAAACGCTGGACCAACTTGCCATCACCAAGGAGTCGAATCAAGACTTGGAGTCCGGATATCGACTGAGGTGGCAAGCGGCGGGCCTGCGTTCGACTGTGCCTGTTACCGCAGGCCACAAAGAACCCGCCAAGCCCACGTGGACCGAAGCGACTGCGGTCGGTACCATGAAGTTGACACCGAAGGCGTTCGTCAATCATCCCAAAACACGATGGCCGGCAGGCTCCTACTCTGTGGTGATAACACCTAATTTTGAAATCGTTTCGCAAGCAGGTATCAGGCCGACCGAAGAGGTAGCGGAGCTTTGTGAACAAGTGTTCGCGATCTGGAAGCAGATTTTCTTTTCGGTTTGGGCAGATCAGCAGACCTCCGCACCCGAATACGCCAGGTCACAGGGCTCGAAGTTTTCCGTGACTCTTTTTCGCGATAAATCTGCTTACGAGAAGGCGCTCAAGTCCACCGAACGCAATATTGGGATCTCGACTGGCTTCTATGACCCAAATCGAAAAATGGCGCTGTTTTATTGGGACGGCCAGAAAACGCAGGAGACCGTTGTCCACGAATTGGTCCACCAATTTTTCTTCGAGGCAAATTCGCAGAATGTTGCACTCGATACGGATAATGGTCCTGGCTTCTGGATCATTGAGGGAATCGCATTGTATATGGAGTCCATGTCGACACGAGCGTGTGGCGGAGGCATCCTCGCGGATGTTGGTGGATGGGATGCGCCGAGATTTCAAGCGGGCAGATATCGACGGCTCAACGATCAGTTTTGGAGCCAATGGGACGAATTTCGATCCGCAACGGGAACCCGGTTTCGGCGAGGTAAAGACATTGCCGTTTGGTACAGCCAAGCCTGCGGACTTGCCCATTTATGGATGGACGGTACTCCGGAAAAGCAACGAACACTCATCGATTACATCCAAAGCGTCTACGCTGGAAACGAAGAGCCTGAGCTGCTGGGCGAGTGGAACGCGGACGAACCATTGCGAACGGCCTATGATCGCTTCTTGGTGTTGGGGCCAACGGAAGTCGCAAGCCGACCTTTCTTTGCGCTCCGCAAGGAAGCCGTTCTGACACGTTGTGATGTAAAAACGAAACAATTGCTCGAATGGCCAATCGGTTTTCGTTCGTCGACATGGCTGGAACTTTCGTTCACCCAAGTCGATGACGAATTGTTTGTAGGCAATACCGATCCAGTCGAACCTCCATGGAATGTCCGTCGCTTGGTGCTTGAGTCAACGAAAGTAACCGACCGTTCGCTAGAAACCCTTTCTCGAATGAAAGACCTGCAGGAACTGGATCTGTCCAATTGCAAAGTGACCGACACCGGCATCGCAATGCTTCGTGGTAACAAGTCGCTCAAAACGTTATGGTTGACGAACTGCGACATTTCCGACGCAAGCATCGATGTCTTGCTATCGATTTCGCAGCTCGAATCCATCCATCTCAAGGGAACGAAGATGAGTCCTGATGGTTGGGAGCGAATGCTTACTGCGAGGCCAAGATTGAAAAGCAAATCCGAACGCCCTTAGCCTACTAGAAAGTGTCCCTTGCGACGGATAAGCTCTAAGTTGTTCCTAGCCCATCATACCGGAGACCTCTCATGTCTACTGCTGTTGCAACCATCGCCCAACCGAAAATCCAACATACGGAATGCTTTATCGACGGACAATGGCGCCCGGCCATGTCTGGCAGAACCTTCGAAACGATTAACCCAGCTACCGAAGAGGTGATTTGCGAAGTTGCCGAAGGTGACAAAGCCGATATCGACGCGGCCGTCAAAGCAGCTCGCCATGCGTTCGACAATGGCCCTTGGAGCAAGATGGATGCCCGTGAGCGTGGCAAAATAATGTTCCGTTTGGCGGACTTGATCGAGGACGAAATCGATGACTTGGCAGCTTTAGAAACGCTCGATAACGGTAAGCCCATTCGTGAATCACGCTTCGCGGACCTACCGCTCGTATTGGATTGTTTGAGATACTATGCAGGATACGCGGACAAGATCCATGGCTCGACGATTCCGATTCGCGGCAATTATTTTACTTACACGCGCCGCGAAGCGGTTGGAGTCGCGGGGCAAATCATCCCTTGGAATTTTCCAATGCTGATGACAGCGTGGAAGTGGGGGCCCGCATTGGCCTCTGGCTGTACCATCGTCATGAAACCAGCCGAACAAACGCCACTTAGTTGTTTACGCCTGGCCCAATTGGCCAAAGACGCGGGCGTTCCGGACGGCGTCGTCAATGTTGTGCCGGGCTATGGGCCCACTGCGGGCGGTTCGTTGGTAAAACACCCGGGCGTCGACAAAATCGCGTTTACCGGTGAACATCGAACCGCCCAAATCATCATGCGCGACGCAGCCGAGTCGCTCAAACGGCTTACGTTTGAGCTGGGAGGCAAGAGCCCTAACGTTGTTTTAGCCGATGCCAATCTCGAGAAAGCGGCGCAGGGTGCCTACGTCGGTTTGTTCCTCAATCAGGGGCAATGCTGCTGTGCGGGTAGCCGTGTATTTGTCGAGAAGCGCGCTCACGATGAATTCATGGACAAACTGACCAAGCTGACCAAGAACCGAAAGCTGGGCAATCCGTTCTCCATGGATACCGAACAAGGTCCACAAATCGATAGGGCTCAATTTGACAAGATCATGAAATACATCGAACTTGGAAACATCGATGGAGCCAAGTGCGTCTCAGGTGGCGAACGATTCGGTGATACCGGCTATTTCGTTCAACCGACCGTCTTCGATGGTGTGACCGACTCGATGGCCATCGCTCAAGACGAGATTTTTGGTCCTGTGATGTCGGTGCTCACTTTTGAGGATTGGGATGATTTGATTCAGCGAGCCAATAACACATTCTACGGACTTGCTGCAGCCGTATGGACTCGCGATATCACCCGAGCGCATGATTTTGCCAGACGAGTTCGAGCAGGCACGGTTTGGGTCAATTGCTATGACGTCTTCGACGCAGCGGCACCTTTTGGTGGATTCAAGATGAGCGGCCACGGTCGTGAACTAGGCGAGGAGGGGCTGAAAGCGTATACCGAATCCAAGACGGTAACGATCAGCCTCGACGCGTAGTGGACCTTCACCCTAGCGTGAAGGGAACGATCCCTGGGCTAATCCACTCTTCATTCCTGCTACTTTAAGCCGCAGGCTTTTTCGGCCCGGAGCAGAACTTTGCTTGCGCTTTCGCGGGCTTTTGCCGCTCCTTGGCTGAGTATTTCGTTCACTCGGGCCGGATTGTTCTCCAAATCGAGCCTTCGTTTTCGAGCCGGTTCTAAGTAGATTTCGGCAGCGTCTGCAAGCCGTTTCTTGATATCGCCATAGCCAAAGCCACCCTTCCAATAGATGGATCGTACCTCGCCAATCTGCTCTTCGGAAGCAAACAATCGGTACAACTGAAAGAGGTGGTCGGTTTCTGGATCTTTCGCGTCTTCCATCGGTCGAGAATCGGTGCTGATCCGCATAATCTTTTTGCGCAGTTCTTTCGGATCACCAAAGAGCGCAAGCGTGTTGTCGTAGCTCTTGCTCATCTTTTCACCATCGGTGCCAGGCACCTTGGCTGCACCAGGAACAATCTTCGCCTCGGGCATGATGAAAACCTCGCCAAAGTGAGCGTTGAAACTACGAGCCAAGTCACGGCAAACTTCGATGTGCTGAACTTGATCCTCGCCCACCGGGACCCAATTCGAGTCGTACGCCAAAATGTCGGCTGCCATCAAGATCGGATAGGTAAACAATCCGACGTCTGCTCTCAGGCCTTTGGATGTTTTGTCCTTGTAAGCGTGACAGCGTTCGAGCAGTCCTAGTGGCGCCCCCGTCATCAACAGCCAGCACAATTGGGATACCTCGGGTATATCGGACTGAACAAAGAGAGTGGCTCTCTCTGGGTTCAAACCGAGTGCCAGCAAATCCAAAGCAGCATCGCGTACATAACCTCGCAACACATCGGGTTCACGAATCGTTGTGAGCGCATGCAAGTCCGCAATAAAGTAATACCCGTCATGAACCTCTTGCAAATCAATGTATTGCTTGATCGCTCCGAAATAGTTCCCCCAGTGAAATCGGCCGGTGGGTTGGATCCCGCTCAATACTCGCATTGCGTTAGTTCGATCGAAAGTGAAATGCAGATTTTGCTGCGTTACGTTTTAAGTGTACCGACAATTTCCCGAATGGACTTGGCACCCAAAATTGCCAAAGCGTCGGGGAGTTCGCGTAGGATCTTGATGCTTGCCAACGGGTCGTAGTAGTTGGCCGTGCCGATTTGGATGGCGGAAGCGCCCGCGATGAAGAACTCCATGCAATCGTCAAGGTTTGCAATGCCACCGACACCAATCACCGGAACACCTACCTGCGTTGCAACTTGGTAAACGCATCGTAATGCGATCGGTTTGATGGCTGGACCGCTTAAGCCACCTACGATATTCGATAGCATAGGCTTCTGCTTTCTCCAATCCACTGCCATTCCAAGGACCGTATTGATGCATGTCACCGCATCCGTACCTGCCTCTTTCGCTGCTCTCGCGATATCGACAATTCGAGTTACGTTTGGAGTCAACTTGGTAATGATCGGACAGTGGAGTGCTTCGCGAACACTTGAGACGACATCGTAACACAGTTTTGGGTCCGTTCCGAAATCGATTCCTCCGGAAACGTTGGGACAAGAAACATTGAGCTCGACCGCGTGAATTCCATCCGCTTCGTTGAGCCGGTTCGCCAGCCCAACAAATTCCTCTTTGGATTTCCCTGCGATACTCACAATGATTTGGCTGCCCGTGCTTTTTAAGTAGGGCCAGTGATTCGCCAGGAAATAATCGATCCCATCATTATCAAGCCCGATCGCATTGAGCAGTCCCGCGCTGGTTTCCACGGTACGCCAAGGTGCATTTCCGGGTCTCGGACTTTGCGTGATCGTTTTCGGTAGAATCCCTCCTAGCTCGGGCAGCGAGATGACCCCGGCCATTTCCCTCGCGTAACCGAACGTGCCGGAAGCTACCAGCACGGGGTTCTTGAGATGTAAGCGACCTAGCTGAACGGACAGATCAAGCGGCTTAGAGCAAGCGTCGATTGATCCTACTTCGGCTTTCGATGCTTCGATCATCCAGGGTGCGAGCCTTTGCCAAGCCGCTTTAGGATCGCTTCGGGTGGGAGTGCGATCACCGTTGCGTTGGCCATTGTGTCGGTTGACAAGATATCCAACGAGTTGTCGTTGTCCTCGGGAGCATCGTATTGAACCAAATAGGCGCCGACTTGAAGATAGTTTTCATGGAAAATCGGCGGCCAGAAATCTTCGGCTCGGTGAGCCAGCGTCCTGGCAAGCAATCGCGTTGCACGACCTGAAAAACCGCTCAGTACCATTTCCAATCGCCCTAGCGACTCGCGGAAAATGTAAAAGACCAATGCGGCATCGCGACCACGTGTCGCTCCACCTGCGAAAGCCCAGGTGCCGTCGGCTTGTTCATAATACAAGCCAGCTTCCTCGGCCTTCTCGCTTTTGCTAAGTTGCATCCCGGCAGAACAAGCAGGAGGATGTGGATCGTGCTCACGATATCGCAAGAAGAATGGGCAAGCGCGTTCGGAGGCCTTCGCAACGTTATCCTGGGAAACAAAAGGATCGCAGCCGAATGCGTTTGCCAGAACCAACTCCACCGTCGGATTGCTTTTCACCGATCCGAGACAGACCATGGCTTTGTCGCCCCCCATTTCTGAGAAGTCGTCGTAAACCCCTTGAGATCGACTTTGCACTTGCTCCGCGCTCATCGTGCCCGGACTCCATACCAATGTTTGTCGCAAATGTTCGATGTGAGGAACTTCTTTGCCAACGCCCTTTTGCGCTGAGATCGCTTTGGCCGTTCCACCGAGTGTCGAAACCCCGTTCAGCACCTCGCCGGCCAGAACACTGTCCGAGGCGACGATCCAAGCCGTGTCCGCGGACTCATCGTCTGGCGGTCGCCTAACACCGACGCAAATCTCGAGTCGAGAGCGACGGGCCAACATTTCCCAAAAATTTTCGGGCGTTATCGCAAACAAAGCACCTGGCAATTCTTCTGCCCGCGCGTACCCGTGCTCGATCAAATAGTCGCAAAGTCGGGACAAGGCTTCGATCGGAATGTACTTGGCCTCATTTTTGAGGAGCGCCGCCACTTGATGTCGGTCTAAGCCGGTGTATTCCACGATTGCCTTGATGGTTCCAGGCCGTTTTCGACGATCCGGAGTATGACCCAATAATTCTGCAAGTCTAAAGGCGTAACGCATTGTGTTTTGCACTTCCTAGCGGCAAGCGATCGAAACGAGGAATGTGAATCCTCCCCGTACCAGTTGCACCACCGCAAAATTGAACCACGAGTATTTCCAATGTTCATTGGACGGTCACGATCACCATTTTCGCCCTTGTTGGTGTCGAACCGTTTGATAAGGGTTATTAAAATACCAAAAAACCTTCAACCGCCGATCCATCTTGCGTAAATTTTTCTTGCTTCATCCGCGTTTTCCGTCCCATGCACGATGGCTCGACCATCGGGAAAAACGCTCACCAAATGGGGGGGTGCGCTGAATCGAACTAGAAAACGGGACTCGAAAACCTCACCTTCGGTTCGCAACCGCTCCGCAAGAACTCCCAAATCAATTCGTTCGCGACCGCTCGATTGGATTTGAACGGCCCCTCGTCCGCACAGAACGCGTGCAGTAGACCCTACATCCCCCGACAAAAAATCGTATCGCCCCGACGAACAAACGCGACATACCGGACTCCTCGGCACACGGATCTTGCGAACCTCGCCTTCCCAAAGATCAAAGACGCGAAGAAAACCATCGCCGGCCACGTCCTTTTTTAACACAATTTTTATTGCCTCCATGGCTTGCCAGGACGCAATCACACCCACAGCCGCTCCGAGCACGCCAGTGTTGTCGCAAGTTTGCATTTGTTCGATCGGAGGTATTTCCGGCATCAAACAGCGAAAACAGGCTGTCTTGTTCGGCACAAAGGCCATCGTTTGCCCGGAGACTCCCACGACGCCAGCATGCACCCAAGGAATTCCCAGTTTCCAAGCCACATCGTTAAGCAAATACCGCGTTTCGAAATTGTCCGTACCATCCACGATACAATCCACGTCGGACAACCTCGATTCCGCGGTTTGAAACGTTAAGTCTTCTACGATGGGCTCCAGTAAAATATCAGGATTGATGGCCATCAAATGCGTTTGCGCTGCAATGGACTTCGGACGTATCTCGAGGGCGTCCTCGGTCGTAAAGAGTGTTTGCCGAGGAAGATTGTCTAGCTCAACCCAATCGCGATCGATCAGTCGCAGGAAGCCGACTCCCATCCGACACAAGCGTTCCGCAACCATGGCTCCTAGAGCGCCCATGCCACAGATTGCAATTCTGGAATTCGCAATCAATTGCTGTCCAGCTTCGCCGACTTCCGAAAAAGTGATTTGGCGTCGATAACGATTGTGCATAAGAACCGGAGGAAAAAGGGAAAATCGCGAAAGAGTAGATTCTTCGTCCCTATTGTTTTATCACTATTTTAAAACCATTGGACAGGTCTCGGTGATAGCCGTCGAAATTGGTTCTTGTTCCAAGGCTCTGCGGCAGCCTGGCAACCCGACAAGGCGGTGAGTTTATTATCGTTGAGCATCGTTATCCTTGAGCATGGTTAAGAGCTTGCGCATGCATGCCACTGACGCGAGCTTCTTCGGCCTACCTTGCGCCAGCAACCGGATGTAAAATTTGTTGATCACCGAATTCTTTTTCGTGACCACAAGTGCCGACAAAAAAACCGTCGCACGCTGCCTCGACCACCTCTGGCTCGGACGGGGCAAAAGAGGACGGAACGAGGCAGAACAGGAGGTTCGCCATCTTCGTCGTCACGGTCTCCATAGCCTGCTCTCATACCGAAAGATGCCGGATTAGACATCCACACGAGTATACCAATCACGCCAAACAACGTCGCGAGTATCCAAGTGACAATCGGCAAATAGATGTGAATGCCACCAACCGCACGGACTCGCTGTTCTACGGAGTAGTCCGGCATAGAGTACTCGGTCTTGATAGTCGCTAGACGCTCTTGGTCGATCAGCCGGTACGATTGAAACTCGTGAGCCGTTGCCATGCCGTGTGCATCATGGATCGCACGAACAATCGTCGGCAATAACCACGACAGCACAATTCCGAGAATGCAGAGTAACAGTGTAGGTGTGCGATACTTAATGGTGTGAAGACTCCGTGTCTACAGCTGACGAAAACGCTCGGTGGGCGAACCTTGGCGTTCACTTGGCCGCGACAAGAGATCTTCCATTTCAAAACGCCTCTTTTCGTGGCTAATGTGCATCGCCTGTTTCGCCGCCTGTTTCAGGGATGGGCGAAGCGGCTTGAGTCAATGGACGATCATAGCCGAACGTCCCATTCGAAGGTACAATGAAGGTACAATGAAGGTAGCTTAGCCTAGGCCTCAATCAAGCGAAGCTTGGTTGAGGACTAGGAGTCAATATACCAAATGAAAATCCCATGAAAGCACCAGTACGAGGTGAAGGCAACTGCGGGGAGGCGACGATCCGTGGGAAGGAAGCCTGCGAAGATGTGCGTAAACGCCGGGTTTGTAAGGCTCGCTACCCGGACTCTTCACACCAAGACCTGCCAGGCTACGAACAGAAATCCCATATGAGGCAGACGTTTCAGACGAGTGGGCTGCTGACCACGAAGCCAATCCGGAAGACGAGACGGAAGTAGATGGGAAGCTTGGGCAGGGACAG
>CAMCMB010000015.1 GCA_945875845.1 Pirellula staleyi DSM 6068 | reverse complement strand
GGAAGCAGAAGAAGGCAAGCGAGAAATGAGGATCGATTACGGAGAATTGAAACGCCGCATCCGGTTGATCGAGCTGCTGGAGAGCATTGGTTGGAAAAGTACTGAGGGCCGTGGAGAACAACTCCGCGGCCCTTGCCCATTACCGGCTTGCAGCGCGAAACCAGCGAGTGCTTCTAAATCACAAAAGAGATCGCTGAGCGTACACACAGGCAAAAATGTGTATCAATGCTTTAGCTGCGGCAGCCGTGGAAACGTGCTGAACTTCTGGCAAGCGTATCGCACGATCCCTCGTGAAAAATCGGCAGCCGAGTTGGCACAATACTTAGAAACAAGCAACCAAGCTTGCGTTCAAAACCAACCACCAACTCCGCAACACCCTTCCAGCCGCCCTGCGAAAATGGCTGATTCTTAGTTGCGATTTACACATCGAATACTTTTTCGATTGGTAACTTGCGACGAGCGATTCCGAAATCGTCAGAAATCTCGCCTATCGAATTCCTTTCTGTTGAGTAAGTAATAACGTTGAGGCTCGACTGAGGCTCGACTGAGAGTCGTAACGGATAGTGCCGTCTCCAAAAACAATTATTGCCCTGCCGGTGTGAGCGGAGTCATGATCTCGCGTTTGGAAAGGAATGTAATGGCACCTTTTCGGGACAAAAAATGATAACATGAGGCTCACATCCAATTGGGTGAGACAATCCTAGAGATCGGCACGGACTATCACATGAGACTTCTTTCGTTTTTCTATTGCGTAGCACTGATTGCGGTGTATTTACCAAGCGTATATGCAACTACTGACGTGGAACTGCCAAAGCCGTTGAATTTACTCATCGTAACTGCTGATGATATGAACGCCGATTCCGCAGGATGGAATGGCTGTTCGTTGGGGGCAACTCCCAATTTGGACACCTTTGCAAAGTCCGCTCATCGATTTGTTAATGGACATGTTACGGTTCCAATCTGTCAACCGGGGCGGTCAGCTCTCATGACGGGTCGAGTACCCCATCGCAATGGAGCACTGGGTTTCAATCCGATCCGTCGCGACGTACCAACGCTCGTGGAAATACTCCGCGACCGAGGTTATTACACAGCTACCATCGCCAAGGCCGTACATATGGCTCCGCCTGATAAGTTTCCATGGCATGAAGTTGGTGAACAATCACTTGGTAAGCAACCAAGGCAATTCGCTGAATCATTTCGCGAAATGCTGGAACATTCTGCCGAGAAAAAAATTCCATTCTTCATCAACGCTAACATCTGTGATCCACATCGCCCTTTTATCAATAGTAATGGCCGGAATCGAGGTGATGCCGAATCGCTTGATGGCGCTCGTGTTTTTCAACCCGAGGAAATAACGGTGCCTGATTTTCTTGAGGACATCCCGGGCGTTCGCACCGAAATAGCACAATATTATTCCAACGTAAGTCGGTTCGATGTTGCATTTGGGTTGTTGATGAAAGAGCTCAAGGCAAAAGGGAGAGACGCTGATACTATCGTTGTATTCATGTCAGATCATGGTATGTCCTTTCCATTTTCGAAAGCGACGGTTTACCGAAATGGAACCTGGTCGCCGATTCTTATTCGAATCCCTGGCCTAGAAAACCCTGTAGATCATCCAGAATTTGTGAGCAGCGTGGATGTGATGCCGTCCATCTTGGAGTTGATGGGGGTGGATAAGCCAACCGGGATGGATGGACGGTCGTGGGCTCCGTTACTCAGCGGAGAGTCGCAGCCGGACCGCGATTATGTGGTCACACATGTCAATACGGTAAGCAGTGGAAAGTCGCTTGCTCAACGGTGCATTCGGACCAAAGATCGTTCTCTAATGTTTCATGCATGGGTTGGTACGGAGTCGTTCCGCGTTGAGGCTATGAGTGGCCTAAGCTTCGCGGCCATGAATAAATCGGTGGACGAAAAAATCATTGCGAGGGTAAAGCAATTAACTATCGGTGAAAAATGGATGCTCTACGATGTGGAAGCCGATCCCTCGGAACGTAAAAATCTTGTAGGAGATTCAAATTACGCAAGAGACTTTGATGTACTACTTCAAAAGTTGTTAATGCACATGAAACAGACCGATGATCCACTGTTGCTGCAATTCGAGTCTGCAATCGCGGAGTTGTCACGATGATGCGCCGACATGCATCAAAAAAATTGCGGCGAAACCACAAAGTAATCGAAGCCCTGCAAGGACGCCTGGGCGTGCCCTTTGGAGCGACTCCACCCTACTGAGAGCGTTTGACTCTTGAGAAAAGCTTTTATTCTTGGTCCTGAACAGCAACCTTAACCCCATCAAAAAATTCTATGCGACTGCTCAAATATTTTCTCTCGTCAATGAAAAACATCTTTGGATGTTTCCCTGTGACGGAATCAGTCGAAAAACAGTATGCGATGAACGCCGCTGCGACCTTTGTTATCGCCATGGCTTGTGCCCAACTCGCCGAATCCGCGGAGCGGCCACCTAATATTATTGTCATCTTGGCAGACGACCTCGGTTGCGGTGATCTGAGCCTTTACAACGGCTGGGTCAAGACTCCGCGCATTGATCGGATGGCTAAGGAAGGCATGACATTCACCGACTTTCATTCCAACTCGTCAGTGTGCAGTCCCACACGTACAGCTTTCCTCACCGGACGCTATCAACAACGATTTGGTATTGTGGATGTGATCGTAGGAAAAAACGAACCTGATGTAGGGATACCCGCAGCGACACCGACCGTTTCGCGGGTCTTCCAGCAAAGCGGATACGCGACCGCCCTATTCGGCAAATGGCACTGCGGTTATGAGCCGAGGTTTAATCCTCTTTATCTTGGTTTCGATGAATTCGTAGGCTTCCTGCATGGCGGCGGTGGTTACCATAGTCCCACTTTCTGGCGTGATGGGCTGCAACCTATTTCTTTGCAAGGCTATACAACGGATATCATCACTGATCGAAGCGTTGACTTCATCCGACGACACCAGAATAGTCCCTTCTTTCTCTACATAGCACATCAGGCGGTTCACAATCCCTATCAAACTCGTGATGATACGCCAGACCTACGTGAACCAGGATGGAATCAAAATGCGGTGAACGATGTCAACCGACCAAGATACAAGAAGATCGTCGAAGACTTGGACCAAAGTGTCGGAAGTATTCTCGACACACTTAGCGAGTTAGGGCTCTCACAAGACACGCTGGTGTTCTTCTGGTCAGACAACGGCGACGTGCGTATGGGCCCGACCGAACGTCGGCCCTATCACGGCGGCAAGTTCAGCCACTTTGAGGGTGGTCACCGAGTTCCTGCGGTGGCCTGGTGGCCTGGAAAGATCAAGGCTGGAACGAAGTCCGATGCATTGCTCGCCGGGTTCGATCTGTTTCCAACTCTCACAGATATTGCCGGCATCTCTTGGGATAATCCAACCAACCTTGACGGGATCAATGCCAAGGACCACTTTCTTGAGCAGAAGCCCATTGCGCCCCGTGACCTCTTTTTCGGCTACGAACCGAAGCTGGGCACCGCGATGCGTCGTGACCACTGGAAAATGATCATCAAGGGCGACGACCTGCAACTTTATAACTTGAAGAATGATCTGAAAGAAACCATCAATGTCGCTACTCAAAACTCTGAGATTGTTCAGCAAATGCGACTCGCAATCGAGAATTTTAAACAGACAGTGCTTCCAGGCTCTTAACGTGAACATTACACGCGTAATCACTGACATGCAATCAGATTTCTAAGGGGCAACCCCACTGTTGCTCGCGTCATTCGCCTCATTCGTTTATACTCTTTACAGTTACGAGGGAGCGCGTTGCGATCGCGACACTCCGGTTTACTAGCAATAATAAGGTTTCGAGACCAGGACATTCTTCATGCATCGATCGCAAATTGTTCTCGTAATGGCGGCTTTGCTTTTTATCCAACTCGAAGCCCGCGCTGACGATCCCAAGTTGAACGTTCTGTTTATCATCTCGGACGATCTTACATCGAGGGCTCTGTCATGCTACGGGAATACCGTTTGCAGGACCCCCAATATTGATCGCCTTGCCGCGCGCGGAACACGATTCACACAAGCATATTGCCAGGGGACTTATTGTGGGCCATCTCGCGCGTCCCTGATGTCGGGGTACTATCCACATGCAACGGGCGTGCAAGGCTATGCCAGTCCGAGGGCTGCTATCGGAGACCGTGCGACATGGACGCAGCACTTCAAGAATGGTGGCTACTACACTGCACGCGTCAGCAAGATCTTTCATATGGGTGTGCCCGGTGGAATCGAAGATGGGAGTCACGGCGCAGATGATGAGCTTTCCTGGACTGAGCGATTCAACAGCCAAGGACCTGAGTGGAAGGCAGCCGGGGTTGGTGAAACGCTGGAAAACAATCCAGATGGCAGTAAGCCAGTGATGGGCGGTAACACCTTTGTCGTTGTTGCAGCGGAAGGCGATGACGATGTTCATTCTGATGGGAAGACGGCTGCGAAGGCTGTGCAACTGATCATGGACCATCAACACGAACCATTCTTCCTAGCCATTGGCTTCGTAAGGCCGCATGTTCCGTTTGTCTCCCCTAAGTCCTATCATGCCGCATTCAATCCCGAATCGATGGTTTTGCCTGAAAAGTATCCGGGTGACTGGGATGATATCCCCAAGCCTGGCATCAACTACAAGACCAGCAAGAACATGCGGATGGATCTAGCCAAGCAAAAGAAAGCTATAGCTGGATACTACGCCGCTGTTACTTACATGGACGCTCAAGTCGGAAAGATTCTCGATGCACTTGAGACTGCTAAGTTGACCGAAAAGACGATCATCATCTTTACCAGCGATCATGGCTACCACCTCGGTGAACACGACTTTTGGGCTAAAGTCAGTCTCCTCGATGAATCTAGCCAGGTGCCTCTGATCATCGCAGTTCCGGGTAAGCAACCTGCGGTGAGCGAATCGCTCGTTGAATTATTGGACCTCTATCCAACCACAGCTCGGCTGTGCGGTCTCGATGTCCCCTCGCGTTTGCAAGGAAAAGACATCTCACCCATCCTGGACGCCCCACTGCACCAAGTCCGAGAAACAGCGTTTAGTACCGCAGGCATCACCAAGGGATTACTGCTTCGCGAAAGCAGGTGGGCGTTCATTCAATACGGAGAAGACGCCCGCGGCGGTATCGAGCTTTATGACACGGTCAACGACCCCAAACAATTCAACAACCTCGCAAACCTACCTTCGCAGATTGAAACTGTGAACAGATTTAAGGTGAAGCTTTCGGAAAAACTGGCTGCCGTTCGTAATAACGACCTCCGCAGCAAATACGAACGTGCACGGTAACTCAAACTGCTTCGAGGATGACTCTGAAGAGAATTGTCCCTGAGGCTCAACTATGCCAAATCACTAAAGCTTTGGTAAACGCTTGCTTCCATGGTCGATTTGCCATTCATTTTTTAGCTTCTTCTATAACCTCGAGGACAAATTCGTGCGAAACACTATTTTAATCTGTGGAATCTTCGGCATGCTATCATTGCGCGATGAGCTACAGTGGCCGACACGGCTTTACGGACAGGAGTCGCGACCCGGAATCGTTCGCGTTTTTGTATTGGCAGGACAATCGAATATGGAGGGAAAGGCCTCCAATGAGTTGCTGGAATATCAGGCTACAGCGCCAGCGACAAAAGAACTGTTTGCTCATCTTCGCGAAAACGAGGAGTGGAAGATCCGCAAAGATGTTTTCATCAAGTTTCTCGGTCGGCATGGAGGTTTAACCATCGGATATGGTTCTCCCAATAAGACAGGCTTAGAATTAGAGTTCGGAACTGTAATGGGGGATCACTTCGACGAGCCTGTGCTTTTAATTAAGACCGCCTGGGGCGGGCACTCGCTTTTCCAAAAGTTTCGGTCACCCAGCGCCGGATTGCCGGTGGAAGCTCATCTAGTGCAGGAATTAGAACAGGCGAAGAAGCGAGTACTGGATAGTAATCGAAAGAATCAACGTGATGATCCATTGCCGACGCTGGATGATATTAAGCAAGCATACGGTGCCTCCTATCGCGCGATGCTTGCTGAGATTAGAACGACCTTTGAGAACTATGGAACTTTGTTTCCGGAACTCGACGGGAAGAAGTTGGAACTAACCGGCTTTGTTTGGTTTCAGGGGTTTAACGACATGTTTGGTGATGGGGTTCCTGAGCAATACGGGTCGAACATGCAATATTTCATTAAGGATATTCGTCGCGATTTAAATGCCCCGCAACTCCCGTTTGTCATTGGGCTATTAGGGCAGAATGGATCGAAACCAGCGGAAGGGGCAATGCTGAAAATCCAGCAAGCACAATGGTCAATGAACAGCGTTGCGGAATTTCGAGGCAACGTAAAAGCAATCCGCACCGATGAACTAGTCGATAAGGATGCAGAACGGTTATTTCCGGACTGGCAGAAACATCAGGATGAATGGAAAAAGGTTGGTTCCGATCGCCCTTACCACTACCTCGGTAGCGCAATCTGGTTTCAACGCATTGGCCATGCAATGGGGAAAGCAATGCTGGAGCTACTCGTGACGGACAAGCCGCAGTAACTAGTCAAGCAAACTCATTGACTCTCGGAAGTTAAATGCTTGGGAAGGCTCGCATTGGTTGAACTCAGCCACGCTTGCAATTGGCTGTTTAGTGATTCGGCTGTCTACTGTGTTTTGCTCTAGCTGAATTTGGAGTTTCGAATTGATCGAGTTATCCTAGGCCTAAAGGAGGCTTTTGATATGACGCGATCCCTAAGAAACTTTACGCCATAAGAGAAAGCTGCGATCGTTTTGCGGCATTTGGTTGACAAAACACCCGTTTCCGATCTCTGTGACGAGCTTGAACTCTAACGGACGTCTATTTGACATTGTATTACGAGATTGTTTCCTGTGCGATCAACCTTGACGGAAGACGAGAGGTTAGAACAAGTAGTAAGCTTTAGCATCCCACTTTTCCGCCAGCTCGGGATCCTGGGCTCGCCGCAGGAGATCATAATACGCGTAGGGGTACTTGAAAACATGCCCAATGCCTAGTGACCTATCGTCGCGCCGCTGCCAGTATTCGTAGTCCTTCGGGCATAGCGAACTTTGTTTGTGATCAGCGATCTTGCGATCTTCAGCCTGGGGGCCGCGGCGGGTGACGGTGACATACTTGCGAAAAGCAGTGCGACAACTCTCCGCCCATTCGACATCCCCCATGGCGGCGAGCTCCACTAAGGCTTGACCGAAGGTCAGCATGTGGCCAGCAAACCCTTGCCCGAAACCTCCCCGTGCGAAAAACTCATCGGGAGCATGGAGAGTTGTAGATAGTACGCGATAAGCGGTTATTGGCGTGTAAAGCAGAGATTCGTTTGTTCCGCTGTTTTTTCTTCGTTAGCAACCAGGGTGTTAATCAAACGAGAATTATGCACAGTCCACGAACTTGGAGACATCGTTACTGTCTCTGTTGGCAAAGCAACAGCACGTGGCTTACGCTCCCAAACTAGATGCTTCCACTCCAAGACACACAACGCGGAAGCCAAGAAACTGTGCCGGCCAATCAAAGAAAATGTGCGGAGGCCGAGTGCACCTTTGACGCGAGGTTTTCAGCTTTCGGGGAGCTTGTCTTGCCGATTTGCGAGATTAAATTCCAATTCTTGCTCTGCTTCGTCGGGCGTCAACTTTACTACGATGCCATCACGACAGATAACGATTTTGGTGTTTGACACGCGGGCTCGCTCGATGACGTTTCGACAGGCGTCTTCGAATGCGAGTTCTGCTTTTGTACCGAGAGAAACCGAATCGTTGTGTCTAATCATGGGATGCGTCCGTTCTTTGGCGTACTATGAGTTCCCACCGAGTATAGTCGAAAACGAGTGTATTTTCACCGTCAATTTCCGTGACCAAGATCGGTGGGAAGGCTGTTCCATCGAAAACATAGGCGTTGGAGACAATAGGCGCGTACAACTCGAAAAGATTCGTCAGTCCGCGGGTATATCTGCGACGCACAACAGCTTCGGGGATGTCATGGCCGCCCTGTTGCACTCGACTGGCGACTCGCTCGATCGCCATCTCGGCCGAGCGAAGCCAGATAAAGTAGAGGACAACGCGATATCCCAGGCTACGCCATTCAACTATCGAAGTACGGTAGCTCCTCGCTGCCAGTGTGGTCTCAAACGAGAATGTAGCGCGAGCCGCAACTAACTCCCTGATCCGGCTTAGCAACAGCTCGGAAGCGCGAACGGCCTGCGTCTCTGGAGCAAACGGAGCCAATCCCGCAGCGATCAGATCGGCGTTGAGAAACTCACGGCAATTGGCGAACGTTGGCCATTGGGATGCGCTGAGAATTTGACCTGCCTAAAAATTCTGGTTCCATCGCGCAGCGAAATAACAATGTCGTCTAAGTAACCAGCATCGTCAGCTTCTACTTCCATCGACAAGAACCTGCTGGGGTGTTCCAGCCATTCGACAATTTGTTCAAGGCCGATTATGTCTTGGTAGTCATCGCCAGCCCGCCGAACACCGGTGGGGGTGTACCTTATGTCTCTATCAACTTCCACTATTGAGGTTACGTGTCAATTCACCAGATGAAAGGGAACCATTATACTGACAGTGGTTGGTTCAGTGTGGATGGCTATGTCCGCAGATCGCTGATTTGTCTTGAGTGCGATTCCAATTTTGAAATGATCACATTTGCGGACGATTTTTTGGGCACTCTTGAGTGCCTGTCATCGCTGCCGATATTTGACGAATGCGAACCACTTGAAAAGGTTGTTCGCGTTAGCGTCATTGCTGTCGAGCATCCCCCCTCTACGGTTTTCGTTTTTGAGGCATCGGATTCCGAACCGGTTCGGGTTAAGATTTGTATCAATCTAGCTGATAGGCTGAACGCTGACGTTAGAGAGTTTCGATCATTTTTGACGAAAGCACTAGTGGAGATTTTTTGTTGTGCCTTTAACGAAACGCATGATGAAATCTGCCTTAAACTGGGTGAGGCTAGCAAGAGTGAAGCCTCTTTTCGCGAGTTCGATTGCACGATTTCGGAAAGTACAGTAGCGAAGATGATTGGTCGAGACTGCTACTTGCTTGAACAGAATTGATCTGGTCTCGCAATTTATGACTCGGGACAGCAAACCGTCGGGTTAAGCGGCGTCAATTTCTTGGGGCACAGTCACTCGAAGACTCTTTATCGCTCCCGGTTCTGTTAACCCGTTTGTCTCCGTTAGCAACGTCGGGATGGTCAGGGCCGTAGGACTGCTCATCAATGGTCAACGCTCGGAGCATGAGCGGCTCAGCCTCTGACAATCGATTCGTGGCCTTGAGTAACTGCGCCAAGTTGTTGAGGCGGATGGCAACTTCGGGATGGTCAGGACCGTAGGACTTCTCGTCGATTGCCAACGCTCGACGCATGAGCGGCTCAGCCTCTGACAATCGATTCGTGGCCTTGAGTAACATCGCCAAGTTGTTTAGGTCTCTTGCAACGTTGGGATGGTCAGGACCGTAGGACTGCTCATCGATGGCCAACGCTTGACGAATGAGCGGCTCTGCCTTGGACAATCGATTCGTGGCCCGGAGTAATTGCGACAAGTTGTTTAAGGCGGTTGCAACGTTGGGATGATTTTTCCCAAGTGATTTTTCAAAAATGGAAACCACGCGTGCCATGAGCGGCTCGGCCTCTGACAATCGATTCGTGGCATAGAGTAAACTCGCCAAGTTGTTTAGGTCTCTAGCAACTTTGGGATGGTCAGGACCGTAGGACTGCTCATCGATGGCCCACGCTTGACGCATGAGCGGCTCTGCCTCTGACAGTCGATTCGTCTCTTGGAGTAATAGCGCCAAGTTGTTGAGGCGGATGGCAACGTTTGGATGGTCAGGACCGAAGGACTGCTCATCGATGGTCAACGCTCGACGCATGAGAGGCTCTGCCTCTGACCTTCGATTCGTGGTCTGGAGTAATTGCGCCAAGTTGTTTAGGTCTACGGCAACGTCGGGATGGTCAGGACCGTAGGACTGCTCATCGATGGTCAACGCTCGACGCATGAGCGGCTCAGCTTCTGACAATCGATTCGTGGCCTGGAGTAATAGCGCCAAATTGTTCAGATCTACGGCAACGTCGGGTTGTTCAGGACCGTAGGACTGCTCATCGATGGCCAACGCTCGACGCATGAGCGGCTCAGCATCTGACAATCGATTCGTGGCCTTGAGTAATTGCGCCAAGTTGTTTAGCCGAATAGCAACATTGGGATGGTCAGGACCGTAGGACTGCTCATCGATGGTCAGCGCTCGACGCATGAGAGGCTCTGCCTCTGACCATCGATTCGTAGCATGAAGTAAACTCGCCAGGTTGTTTAGGTCTCTTGCAACTTCGGGATGGTCAGGACCGTAGGACTGCTCATCGATGGCCAACGCTCGACGCATGAGAGGCTCTGCCTCTGACCTTCGATTCGTGGCCTGGAGCGTTTGGGCGAGATCGTTTAGCCGAAGGGCAACTTCAGTGGACTGTTCGCCAAATTCCTTCTCGTTCATTGCCAAAGCCCTCCTCATTAAACTCTCTGCTTCTTGGTGGAGTGCTTTAGCGTAAAGCAGAATTCCCAGTTGCCCCATAAGCGTGGCAGTAGGCGAGAAGATTCCTTTGGCCTCTGCCTCTAACACTGTGAATTCAACATGTGCTTGAATTGGCTCCCATTCAGGCCATAAGCGTACGTCGCTTGGGTTACCTACCGGGATCGCTGCTTCCATGATGCGTAATACGATTTTAAGGTTTTTGACTGCATTCGACTGTCGGCTCCGAAGTATTTCTTGCACGACCCGGTGAACCGTCACACTGTTTTTTTCAATGTTCCATCGCACCATGCTGTAATCTGCTAGGTTACCAATCGCTACTCGAAAATCTTTGCCCCAATCTACGTCCGTCGGCAAAAGCGAGTAGTCTCCAAATACCGATAGTGGAACGGGCTCGGGCGCAAACCATGCCAAAAGATCCAACAAAATTCGCTCTGGCTTCTCAAGCTGATCGATCGTTATCTGCCATGTCACTGCAGTGCTTTTAGGGTACTGCATCATTCGACCGTCATGCCATTCTTGCACCGATGGCACCTTGGAACGCCACAGTCTCAAATACTCCTTCAACGAAATCCGTTGTTCGACGATGTACGAACCAGCTTGCTCCAATGCCAACGCTAAACCACCGAGCTCCTTGGCCAGTTGTTTTACATCCTCATCGTCCGAAGTCTGAATCAAGCGTCCTCGATTGCCTTTTGGTTTGGTCTTCTCCAACAAAAAGTTAGCCGACGAAACGTCGTCGAGGACATCCAATTCAAGTGGTTCAACTGAATCACTCCATTTCCCTAATCGTGACGTAATGAGAACGTCGCCACCCTGCAATCGAGACAGTAGTTGCTCGACATCCTCGGCAGTTTTTTCGTCGTCGACGTTGTCTAGGATGAGACACCATCCCGGATTATGTTGCAACCAACGGATGGCTGCGGCTTCCCGGACTTCTTCCTCTGTGGCGGACTGCTCCTGGAGATTCAATACCTTTGGACCCACAAGTTCAGCAATGTTACGGCGCAGGCTCTCTGGTGAATCCGCCGTGACAAATAATACCGCAGTATAGTCGTCGGCTAGCTGCCAAGCGTATTCAATTGCCAATCGCGTCTTGCCTACGCCGCCGAGTCCGTGCAGAGCTTTGCCGATGACTGCCGCAGGTCGATTACCAGCTTGAATCCGACCATCACGAAGTCGATTGAGGAACACGTCTCGTCCCTTGAATAATGTGCCTATCGAATTGTATGGCAGGTGAATGATCTTGCGCGGGAGTTTCTTTTCGAACCACGATTCAGTAAGCCCATGCACCTTCGCTAAATCCAGCAGTTCGTTGCCATTGAGAAGCTGGACCACATCGACATGTTTTAGTGCTTTCTCTCGAAAGGCCGACCACCATTTGTGCTCTTTCAAGTCAAGCACTTTCGGCAAACACAAAACCCACCGTTTCATTTGGAAATTGGGCGAGCCGACAGCGGCGCGAAACGATGCACGGATCTGACCTTGCTGAGACTTTCCAATCTCTTCGAGGTGGAACTTACATTGGAAGACATCAATCGGTTCTATGCCAAGCGAGCCAACGTAGATGTCGATCCCATCATCACCAGGATTGGCACGAACCTGCTGAGCACCTGGGTGCATTTTACGAATGAGCGACTCACACGCTCGCTCGAATGCCGCACGGGCACCTTCTTCACCACTATTTCGTGCTTTGAAATCGCGCCAGTCGTAATTCATAGAGGGCAGTCTTAGTGTCTATCGCCGATGAAGAGGGATTTGCGTGCGAGATTATAGCTGTCAAACAAACAGCGCCGCCAGCCATCAGCACATCCCCAGCAACACAAACAGCCTCAAATCAGTCACTTTCCTCATTCCTGCACCCCTCCCAAATCCGTTTGGCAGTCTGTGTAATTGGCTGGATGACTTGGTTGGTGGCTCGCGTCACTGGCCTGGGGCTTGTGTGCTAAGGTTGTCCTGCCCGAGTCCGATACCCCAGATCTGGTCGCGCGGTGCATCTTCGACTAGGACAGCATTGTGGTTGGATACGGCTGCGAATCACACAACCTCAGCAGCTTTCTGGGCTTATGCCAAGACGCCTACCTTGCTCGTCAAACGTACCGGACAATCACAATTACAACGAAGCGGAAACTCGCGATTACTTCATCGACTTGCTGCTGAAAGAAGCCGGTTGGCCGCTTGATCAAAATCGCGATCGCGAATTCCCAGTCACCGGGATGCCTAACAACAAAGGCGAGGGTTTCGTCGATTACGTTCTATGGGGCGACGATGGTAAACCGCTGGGACTGATCGAAGCCAAACGAACCAAACGCAGCCCCCAGGAAGGCGAGCACCAGGCGAAGCTGTACGCGAATTGCCTAGAGACCATGTTTGGGCAGCGTCCGGTGATCTTCTATTCCAACGGATACGAACACTGGATTTGGGACGATCAAAATTATCCGCCCCGACAAGTACAGGGCTTCTACAAGAAAGCTGAGTTGGAATTGCTGATCCAGCGCCGCACCACTCGGCGATCGTTGCAAGAAGCTTCCATAAACGAGACTATCGTCGAGCGGTTTTATCAAACGCGAGCCATTCGCAAGATTGGCGAGTCGTTCGAGAAGGATCACGAGCGGAAGTCACTGTTGGTAATGGCAACCGGATCGGGCAAGACGCGAACGGTTATCGCCCTGTGCGACATGTTAATCCGTTCCAACTGGGTAAAGCGAGTCTTGTTCCTGGCTGACCGCATTGCATTGGTAAATCAAACGGCCAACGTATTTAAGAAGTTCCTGCCCAATGCAGGTGCGGTGAACCTGATCACCGAAAAGGACACCGAAGGCCGCGTTTACGTTTCGACCTATCCAACGATGATGGGCCTAATAAACGAAACCAAAGACAGCGGTCGTCGTTTTGGCGTGGGGCACTTTGATTTGGTGGTGATAGATGAAGCTCACCGAAGTGTTTTTCAAAAGTACCGAGCGATCTTCGACTACTTTGATTCGCTGCTGGTCGGATTAACTGCCACTCCCAAGGATGAGATCGATAAGAACACCTACAGCTTGTTCGATTTGGAAACAGGTGTGCCGACAGATGCCTACGATCTGGATGAAGCGGTGAAGGACGGTTATCTCGTTCCTCCAAAAGCTGTTTCCGTTCCACTCAAGTTTGAACGGGAGGGGATCAAGTACAACGACTTAAGCGAAGAAGAAAAAGACGAATGGGACGCCAAGGAATGGGATGAGGAAGGGAACATCCCGGAGAAGGTGGAAGCAGCAGCGGTGAATAAATGGCTGTTCAACATCGATACGGTCGACAAAGTCCTGGAACACGTGATGACTCGCGGCCAATGCGTTGCTGGAGGTGATCTGCTAGGGAAGACGATTCTCTTTGCCAAGAACCAAGCCCACGCCGAGTTTATCAAGGAGCGGTTCGACACCAATTATCCTCATTACAAGGGTGAGTTTGCGCGGATCATTACGTTCAAAACCGAATACGCCCAGTCGTTGATCGACAGCTTTTCCAACAAAGATAAGTTTCCACAAATAGCCATCTCGGTCGACATGCTCGATACGGGCATTGACGTACCAGAAGTGGTGAATCTGGTTTTCTTCAAGCTCGTGCGGTCAAAGACCAAGTTTTGGCAGATGGTGGGGCGCGGCACTCGGTTATGCCCCGACCTGTTCGGTCCGGGACTTGATAAAGAGTTCTTTTACATTTTCGATTATTGCCAGAACCTCGAGTATTTCAGTCAGAACCCCGAAGGATCGGCGGGAAGCCTCGTTGAATCGCTATCAGCCAAGCTGTTCAAGGCGCGGTTGGAGTTGGTTGGGGAATTGGACGTAAGCTCGGACAACAACGCTGTAAAAGAAGTCGTTCTATCCGATTATGATCCCGAAACTGAACGTCAAGTTCAATTGCAAGTTACGCACTTACTTCACACTCAAGTCGCGTCGATGAACCTCGACAATTTCGTCGTGAGAGCCAAGCGCCGAACGATTGAGAAGTTTGCTAAGAAGGAAGCTTGGGAAAAGCTCTGCGCAGAGGATCGGCAGGTACTCGCCCAAGAGCTTGCCAGCCTGCCAACGCAAATGGAGCGTGAATCGGAGGAGGCCAAACGGTTTGACTTGTTGGTTCTTAATTTGCAGTTAGCGTTGCTCGGGAAAGAGCCCGCCTATGAACGGTTGCGAGATCAGGTAATCAAGATCGCGGGCCTACTGGAGGAGAAACCTACGATTCCGATGGTCGGCAAACAGATGACATACATCCAGGACGTTCAGACGGAAGTCTGGTGGCAAGATGTCACCGTTCCGATGCTGGAAGTCATCCGCCGTCGTCTTCGTGATCTGGTCCAGTTCATCGAGAAGAAAGATCGCAAACCGATCTACACGAACTTCGAAGACGAGATGGGCGACGAGTCCAACATTGAGCTATCCGAGTTCGTAGGACAGGACACCTTTGAACGTTTCCGTGACAAAGCGAGAGCATTTTTGCGGAAGCATTTAGACATCGACGCCGTACGCAAGCTTCACACTAACGAACCGCTATCGACTGGCGACCTTAAACATCTGGAGCGAGTTCTTGCAGACAACAAAATCGGCAAAACGGAGTACATCGATCAAGCCAAGCAAGAGAACGAGAGCTTCGGTATCTTTGTCCGTACTCTAGTCGGTCTCAACCGTGAAGTTGCGAAGGGACTGTTCAACGATTTCTTGGTTGGCACCATTTACAACTCGAACCAAATCGAGTTCATTAATCTGATCATAAACCAGTTAGTGGAGCATGGGATAGTCGAAGTTTCCCTGCTTTACGAATCACCATTTACGGACATAGCCCCGCGTGGACCGGAGGCAATCTTTACTGCCGACCAGATCCAGAAGATCATTCGACTGCTCGATGAAATCAAATCAGCTGCTATGGCAGCATAGGTATGGAATAAGTGACTACACGTAGCAGTTTCATCGCAATCGCTCACAATGATTTTGAAATCCCAGTCGGCGCATCGTGTCGGTGAACCATCAATTAACATTCCTGTACCTAGCGACTTCCGCTTCGTGTCGCATTCGATCCAATTCGACGGATTGACGAATACAGAAAAGCAAATCTCTGCCCCTACCCATTTGAATTCCGTGAGCATATGCAGTCTCTCCGTCCTCGAAGTGAATTTGAATAAGGTTCATAAGTCTTGCTACGAGTACAAGAGCGTTCTCAATGCGATTGCGCCCAATTCCCGGTAATGGATTCTCTTTGTAGTTTACAGTCGTTGAAAGATCGTTGTGAGCAAACTTTCGATTTCGATGCTCCGAAAATGGCTTACACTCCGCTCTGATCTGATCAAAAACTTGAGTTGTCATTAAGGTCAAATTGGTTTCGCCATGCGATTTGATCGTGTCCACTAATCGTGCGAGTGAAAGATTCTGTCTCTTTTTTCCGTGATCAATTGGATCTGTCAGTCGACCGAACGCTAGGGTCATGCTCACGCGAAGGTTTTCTTCGATGATTTGGAACACACCAGGAACGGTCGAATTGATTAACTCGATGTCATCCGCATTCGTAAATAAGTCCTGATAAAGTTCCCATTGCGCGTGTAGGCTGGCAACTTCTTGCCAAAGTCCTTCGAATATATCTTGAAGCGATTCTGGAAATCTTACCCACTTTTGATTTACTTGCTGACTCAATGTACGCGCTCCGTTTTTTACAGGTCGATAGGTCAAATTTGACAACGGCAAAGGAAAAAGGTTCGGAGTTAATTCCTGAACTTTCAATCGTTAGTCTAGTCGATCATGCAAAGATTGAGCTATCGCCCAATCGAAATAGAACGCAGCCCACACTCGTTCCTAGGACAACGACGCAGAATCCTTTATATGCTATGTGCCAAATAGCATTTCGAGCTCGTGTTTGTAAATGCACAGACAGTCTTCAATTTGATCCGGCTGCAATGCAGAGAATTCGCCCGGCAAATCCGAACAAAGGATGTAATCGCATTTTTTGAATCCAAGAGCCTTCGCACCGACCCGAACGCCAGCATGTACGTAGACACGATCGGGGACGAGACGAAGGTACGCGCCAATGCGATGTGCGGTATCGTAAACGTATAGTTCTCCAATACCGTCAATCGGTCGCACCGTTTGGTCTATTAGACAGAACAGATCGTGGAAGTTTCGGCATGCTTTGAAGTCACATTGTTGGAGTGCGTCCCATGCAGCGTTGAGCGTTGAAGAGGATAATCGCCTCTGGTGATGAGCGCGTTTTCCGGATGGAAGTCGTGCCAACGCAGCATTTTCGAGCGCATCTTCAAGCGTGCGCTGCCGTTGGTAGAATCGCAGTTCGCGATCTGCGTTGTCGCTGTAGTTGGCCAAGTAATCCGAGATGATCGCTTCAAGGGAATCGAGCGGAGATTCAGAAACGCGCGTTGCACAACTCTTGGGGTTGATTTGCTTTTTTGGAAGTGTTCGTGTCATCGTTCGTTTTGGCAGTTAAAGAATCTATGAAAGCTCGGGTTTGCGGCTGGTGCCATTCGAATTAAATCAGGCGACTCCTCCCTCAAGCGGTTGAGCTTCCTAGCCGCGTCAGTCTATCTGTACGCACGTTCACCGCTTTGTTACGTCTTGCCGTTGTGCGATGTGAGGCTGAACTTGTTTCGGATCATTGATGTAGGTTAACAAGGAGGTCGGATCACGCATCAACATCGGATCCTCATCCAGCATTCGCTGGAGCTGGTGCGACATTGTTTCTATGACTACGCGAACTTTGCCTGCAATCGTTGCTTTGACAATTAGCACGTCTCCCAAACGGAATGCAACTTCATCGAACTGATCGAGCCGGGCAAGTAATTTTTCTACTGCGTTAGCTCGCTTTGAGAAGATATCTGCCCCAACCTCATCTATTGCCTTTCGGCGGATTGCTTCTCGCGTCTCTGTGTAAATGTCAATCATCTCATCCGAGGTCAAAGCCATTTTGCTACGAAACAGGAATCGCGCCCACCATGAGCCGAACTCCTCTTGCACTTTGATAGTGGGGTCGAGCTCAAACCCGATGTCATTCAGAGCATGTAGAATTGAGGAACGCAGTTCGGAAATAGCTGCTTCATCGTCCTCAACTCCAGCGTCACCAATGAACAACTCTACTTGAATCGAGCGGTGACTTCTCGCGGGCCCCACTGTTTTGGGCGGGAGAATGTCATCATCATTGCGCGACGCATCTGAGTGTCGTCCGCCGCCTCCGCCACCAAAACCAGCTCTTGGACGATCGGAATGTCGGGGCTCACTCTCGCGAATATCGTTTACGATAATCGTACGTCCTTTAATTTCCGCATTATTCAATGCCTCAATTGCCGCACTTGCTTCATCACTGTTCGTCATTTCAACGAACGCAAAGCCCTTTGATCTTCCAGTCTCTCGATCCTGGATGATATTGACTGACACGACATAACCGAACGCTTCAAAAACTTTTCGAATCTCGGATTCAGTCGCCGAGTAGGAGAGGTTTCCAACGTAGAGTTTTCTCGACATGATGGTACTTCACCACTTCTAGCAGACGTAACTTGTTTTTATCCCGACATGGGATCATTGTCCCTGAACGTAACGACGTTAACCCGGGTTTGTCAAATTTATTGTTCGAAACGTTTACCTCGCGCAAGTAGCATCAGTTGAACCGATCCCACAGGCGCAGACGAATCAGCGGAAGCCAGTGTCCACATTGTTTTCAACCAAGTTGTGGAAGAGGCAATTATTCCGGTGCGTACCCGCATGTCGTGGGGATCGTGCCCGGCAACGGGCATCCTTACCCGATTTCACACTTCGCTCATCGCGAGATCGATGGCTATTCTAAGCACGCTTGAAGTAGTGAAACAACTCGCTCGTGGAGCTCTCGTTTTGTAATGGCACACATCGGCTGTTTTTGAGCTATGTCGTTTCGGTCATGTTCTTGGAAATGAGAAAAAAATTCTTTGGCTGCTGGCCTAATCGCGTCGGCAGGCAGTGTCGCAAAGGCCAATATCACTTCGTACGGCGACATTAGGACCGTTAATCGATCTGCGTCATGTGGCTGAATAACGCCCTTGCTGAGATTTATACGAACGAATCCCTCAGGGGCGTCCTCGCAGTTCTCACCGGAATCAAATTCTGTATCAAGGGGACGAAGCTCCATGTCTGCAAGCGCGGTTGTACCGTGATCTCGCTTAGGCGCCTTTCGCGAAACAATCATTAGATCCTCACTTCTATCTAGAACTAACTCCAACCCATCAGCGAAGGCCGACCACAATCCGGACTCTGAGCCGCAGTATTGGGTTCATTATCCCTGAACTTAGCGACGTTACCCCGGGTTTGTCAAATTGATTATTCAAAACGTTTACCCCGCGCTAGTAGCCTCAGGGGAGCCGATCCCACAGGCGCAATCGAATCAGCGGAAGCCAGTGTCCAAATTGATCTCAACCAAGTGGTGAAAGAGGCAAACTCCTTTTGCAGTGCCATTCGCACAACACTTCGTACTCGACTGAAATGAGTTTCGTCTGCGAGTTGCTGGCCATTTCGAACCTTTATGATGTTTGCTGCCTAACAACACCGATGACCGAGCGGGGGCAAGTAAATTCTCCATCAGGATACAGCCGATCCACCGCTTCGGTCCATCGGATTGTTCGGCTTCCGTTCCGTTCTGTGGAATCGAGAAACGTACATAAATGCGTTACAAAACGACAAGTACCCAATCCTGCAAACGAAACGCCAGTGAGGAGGTAGAAGACGAAAAGGCAAATAGTTACGTCACGAGCGAGTATCGGCTTAAGTTCGGTTGGAATTTCGTACAAAGCGAGTCCAGCGCCAAGAAATGCCAAAGCAGCGAGTAATAGAAAAGCCCCGTTCCTGATAGTTTCCGATCGGAGTTTGTCTTGCGGAAGGACAGACGAGAATCGCCATGTCAATTCAACGATTCCGAGCAAGAATAAACTCGCAACCATCAAGGCGATTGAAAACCGATTGCGGTTCTCTCTTGTGATGTCCGGTTTTGAGTCGGCTATCTCGGTTGGTAGAGTTGATGGAGTAATGGGTGAAGTCAATGCGACTGAACTTGTCGTTGATTGCGAGGTCAATTGAGTTGTCGGACGCGTGGCGATTTGCTCAACAGCGATGATCATTCCGTTGTAGATAGCGAGCATGTATATTGGCGTCATGAACAAATTTATAAGAATCGATCGAGTTGTCATTTAGCCATCACTATTCTTATTTGCACGAACTTGTTTTTATCCCGGTTCTGGCCTGTTATCCCTGAATCTTGGGGAATTATCCCTGGTTTGTCAATTCTATTGTCCCTGATCCATTTGCGTTGTCCCGGTTCCCATCTTGGCAGAAACGGTGGCACGTTCGCACACTTGGACCATCGTGCTTCTGTTAACCAACCTGTCGATTCCGAACGGGGTTGCTGTCGGACACCGGAAGCAACCGGGTTGTTAACTAGAACTTTTCCGTCGACCAGAGAGTCAGAGAGTTCCGACCGTTTGGGTACCGAACGACGCTCGCGACGGCGGCAATTGGAGATTTAGAGAGCGCTCTCTAAATTCGGCCCGTATTGCCAGTCCAAGCAAAAGACTGGATAAAAACGAAGAAAGCCGGAAGCGGTGGCTCTCGGCTTTCTTTGTTAACTGATGTGGCGGATCAGTTCCGCCGTTCAATTTCAGCTCCCCGAGCGCAACCCTCTTCGTAACAATACTCTCTGCGCTCGAAATTCGTAAAGCCTTGCAGTGCAAGGACTTACGAAGTTCGAGACCTTTTCGGTTTGTTTCGCCACGAAGAGGTACGAACATTGAGTTAACGCAACCTCTAAGAAGCAGGGTAGCAGCGTCACCTAAACTGGACAACGCCAATTTCTTGCCGAACCGTTAACGCCTTTACCCGCTACTGCAATTAAATTGCGATCTGTTCCCAAGATTAAAAATCGAAGATGGCTGATACTTCTGGTGAGCCGTAGGTCGCGGCACCGGCATGAACGACTAGATTCTCGCGCGGGCTGTAGTAGGCCTTACTGTGCATGTGGCCACAGAGAACCGTAAACTGATTGTCCGGATTTTCCTCAGCGACTCGCATTAGTAAATCCCCGACCGCTTTGCTCACGCACCGCGATGCTTGCTGAGCATCAACCATTCTCCCCTTTAGGAAAGCGGCCTGACGAAACGGAGGAAAATGAGTAAGGACGAATACCTTTCGATACTGCTGTACGGCAGAAACTAGATTCGCTTCAAGATGCGTGACGGCCTCATCGGCTAGTCGCTTGAGAATGGGCCAGCGGTCATAGTCTGGATCTTTCCCCGCCACTTTCAGTTCTTCGATGTACTTAAAGTCGTTGAAGAGGTCCTGCCTACCATCGCAACCATAATCGCCGTCGCGCCCGTCGGGCCAACCGTCATGTCCGATTAATCCGACGCCCGACGTCAATCCAACAGGGCCGCGTATTGTGAGATAAACAAGTCGGGATTGTGCCTCAATTCCTACCTCTACAGCCTTCCTAGTTGCAGCAATTGAGGAGCGATAAAAATCATGATTCCCGAGAATGAAGTAAATAGGGCAATCAAATCGGGTTGCCAAATCATGGAGAAAGCGAACTACTTCTGGTGACTCGCCAATGTCTCCAGTAATCAGTATGCAATCAGGCAAGAGACTGGCAACCTCGCTAACAAACGTAAAGTACTCTGAATCGAATTCACCTGATTTTGGATCGCGCAAAAAAACTAGGTGAATGTCCGTAAGCCAAACTGCTTTCATACCGTGAACTCATGATCGCTAATGGAGTATCTCGAAAACACCGAAATGTAGGCTTGCTGACTTTCATCCTCGTTATTCAGATCATTCGATCTGAACTATTCGCGTCATGTGCGGGGTCAGAAGCAATCATCAGCAAAGCGGAACGCTTGAATAAACAATCCGTCAATGTAATTCTTAAGTGAATGCCCACCTGAATCGCACTCGATCACCTCCAGTTGCCTTTGCCTTTCTAGTAGTTCAAAACGCCTGAGCGACGTTGGCGAACTACATACCAAGTCATCTCGCGCACAATACACCTGGAGTGGGTGCTTCCACGACGGTGGCACCTGCCAATTGCTTGGGAACTGCTCGGGCCCAAGCAACCCTACCCCTTTGCACATTGGATTTCGGTGCAAGCCGCTCAATGCCAATGCAGTTCCACCACTGAAAGCCATTAAGTAGAATTCTTGGTTTCGCCATTCGCAACATAACTCTTCCAGCACATGTCGCTCCCATTGTAATGCCAAACGATTGTCAGACGATATTCGATCGAACGACACGTCATACGGTGACGTAACGTAAACCACAACTGCATTGACGTACCTTCGTTCGAGTTTGGTTAGAGACTCATTGAATAGCGGTATCAGTGACTTCGAGCGTTCAAAGTACGCTGTCTCATCTATACCTGAACCACCAAGAAAGACATACAACTTGGACTCTCGTGCAGCGTTGCCGATCTCGAAAACATTAACGTGCGCGAGTCGGTTGAATATTTTGCTTTGAATAAGTAGCTTACTTGACTTCATTGTGCTGTTTTTTGGGAGCTTAGGCCGCTAACCACGTCGTCATCCGACAAATGGATTGTCGAAATTGCGAATACGAGGTCTCAGTCAATAGTCGCAGAACTTTTAAATCGCCGCGCGATGGAAACATCACAAATGCAATTCTCATATTTTCTGGTCTTGCGACAATGCAGTCGACTGCACATCGTTCAGACGATTAATGACAAGCAAAGCATCTGATGGCGTGATGCTGCCGTCATTATTGACATCTATCAAACTGCCATCGAAAAAAGCGTCAACTTCGTGAGCCGAAAGACGGTGTTGGCTGCCGTGTCGATTGATGAAATTGATAATCCGCAATGCGTCAATTGGCGATACATGGCCATCTCCGCTGACATCCTCTCGCAAGCTCTTGTTGTGCCATTTGTTAGCTGGTTGAACCTCCAGTTGGGCTGAACCATAGAAAATCTGTTCCTGCGTTATCGACGTGTCCAATCCGATGAGCGTCACTTCATGGTAAGGAAGTACATCGGTCGCATTCGCTCTAACATCAAATATCCCCACACCGGTTGCCCGCATGGGAATCCGGACAAACAACTCCTCAGTACCGTTTCTGGAACTTCCGTCAGTTACAGCACTGATTTCCTTGAGTAGACCAAGAGAAGTTGAGCTACCGCTTTGCCGGCTTACAAATCGTTCTCCAAATTGCAGCGGACCGATGAACTCCGCAAAATCCGAGGTAAATTCCAGGTCCAGGGAGGCCGAGAAGACGCCGTTTGGGACGCTACGCAGATCTTTTACATCGACTTCAATAAAGAATTCTTCGTCAACGCTAATGGATGTCAGGGGCGCACCCAGATGGTCAACCGGTCGGAGTGCGAACTCGACCAACGCAGATTCGACTGTCTCGGAAAAACTAGCCGAGATACTGAAATCACGAAAGCTTTCATCGCCCCCGAATTCGATATCCTCCCACGCCAATTGCCATTGATTCTCGGTAGTCGTTGAGCGTAAGTGTTGGTAACGATCTGGGTTGGCCTCGGCAATGGACGCAAAAACAAGCGGCCGCGAGGAAAGTGAATTCTCCGGGTTTAATGATTGCCAGTTCTGTAGGCTTGCATCTTGCACCAAGTACCAAACACCAAACCGTCCCGATTCAAGCACAAACCGAGTTTCATTACCTTGAGTCGCGCCAGAGCTAAACACGGTTTGTGGCGCACTTCGACTCAGCAACTCCGACATCCAACCGACGTCCGCGGGCAACAATCCGTTTACTCGTCCCTGTGCATCATCAACGTAGGCCCATCCCAATTCGTTGTTGTATTCACCGAACCGCTCGGTTACTAATGCGTCCATGCGCACTCGTCCCGTGCTGGAGTTGGGAACTTTAAATACGCCACCTGCGACTGTGTTCGGACTAGATTCCGAATCGCTCAACATCAACCAAGTCGAAGTAGCCAGTTCGCCTGCCAACGCATGGATCGAAACCGCCATTGAGTCTTCCCGGATCAAATCGCCGACACCACGTACCAAAAACTCAACGCTTGATGATCCTGCCGGTATCGTCACCTGAGACGGATATATGATTTGGTTTCCAATGTTGGTACTGAGAGAAACGACCATCGGCGAAGCAAGTGAACCACCGCCTCGAGTTAACAGAATTCGCTGTTCAGAACCTTCACCCGCCTCAGCAAGATTGCGATTTAGGGGGAGCAAGGCCAAACGAGACTCATTTCCAGCGTAAAATCCTACCTGGCTGGCAGCGCTTTCACGGGGGCGATAGTAAGCGTCGAGATTGGCGTTCCCAGTCGCTCCATTTCGATCGAATCCCATGGTCTGCCATTGACTGAAATCAAAGTCGCCCCCTAGTAGTTGGTAGTCCGCACCAAACAGATCAAACGTTGCTGCACTCCGAGTGTCATAGAAATTGCGATCTGCCAGCAACTTACCCATTGCGATCGAGGCTCGATATTCGTCATCGGTTCCGTAACGATAGACGCTTAGCGTCCGTCGCTCGGAGTGGCTGTAATCGCGCTCATCAACGATCAAGTTATGCGCGAAAGTAACGGTGCCTAGCGGATATCCACCGCGCGGACTATTCACCGTTTCGGTCGGATCATAAGCCAGTGAACCGCTTCCCAAACGCTCTGTCAGGGTGTTAACGACCGTGTTGTACTCAATCAACTCACCCGCCAATTGGTGTGTTCCTCCGATGTCATCAACTCGAATACCGCCAGCATCTACCAAAAGGTTGTGATGTATCCATGAATTGGGCGCAGATGTACCGATCCCATTGCCACTGACGTTGATGAGCGTGTTGCCAGCTACTTCAAACGTCATACCCGCTGATTGCGAAGGGCTCAGGCTGCCCAAGTGCTTGTACTCTATACCAAAACCCGTTTCAGGCTGGCTGTTCCAGACCACATTGTCCAAGACTCGCACATCCATAGAGCCGAAGACAACTATCGGACGATTGTTCTGGCTCTCTGGCTGATTGCGATCGTAGATATCACGTAACAGATTTCCTTCCAGCGTGCTTGCATGCGCATCCGTCAGATAAATTCCAGCAAGATTATCGTTTGCCCAACCATCAACATCGTGTATGAAATTGTCCTTGATTCCGACGGCTATAGTGTCAGCCAAACGAATTGCGGAGCCGTGGGAAGTGATGTCGAAACCAACCACATCGATATAGCTTGAACCCAGCAAGTGGATCGCGTTCATTTCGCTACCGTCGGGTGCGAACGACCGCAACTTGGCACCCGGCAAGGCTTGCAACGTAATAGGAGCATCCGCTGTTCCATGAATATTGCGAAGAAACAACGACTCGTATTTCCCGTTATAGAGATATTGGAAATCAACATCTCCAGGCAAGACATAGACTGTATCACCCGGACCGAGTTGTTGGTGCTCAGCTGGCTGCTCATTTTGCGTGTAATAGGACACGATGTTCGCAAATGACAACCAGGCTTGATCGCTACTCCGACCGGTCGCTCCATCATCACCATTAACTGGATCAACATAGAAAGCGTCAACTGCCATTGGAAGCCGCAGTGACAGCGTTTCGAATCGTAGGACACGTCTTAGGCAATTGCGTAAATTCACTATTCATTTCTCCGTAATCTGGACAAACAGTTGAGGGATGGGCACGAATGAGCCTTTGCCTAGGCAAAGGCTCGCCGTGAGGAGGTGCAACGGACGTCTGGTCGCTATTGAACTACTCGCCGTTTGGCTCGCGATTAAATGCCCCTGTGAGCTTTTCGGCATAGGAAGCCCCAGCATCAAAAATGTTGCCAGCGGTATTCGAAACGCTTTCAACTCTTCCCATCCAAGGTTCGGCAGTCTCTTGAACGCGGCCCAGGAAGTCGTCGCGATACTTTTCCGGGCGACTGTTACTCGAAGAACTAAGCAGATTGGCGACGACAAGCAACGCCACCACGCCCAAGACTGGGTACGCTAGCTTGCTCAACAGGTTACTCGTGGCGTTGCCTTCGGAATTATTGCTCATGTGTATTCTCCCCAGAAAGTGAAAGTTGCTGTTCACAGGGGAGAACGGATTTTGATTCGCAAGCGCTCGCGAGTTCGAAAATTTTTTTACGCCTCAACAGATAAAAGCCGAGAATCAGAAGCGGACAGCTTGCGAAATAAGGTGCGGTCTGACGATCGCGAAAATTAGCTGCTCAGTTTCACGATACTACTTAATTATCATGGCCAGTTAGTGTCCACGCAGCCCAGTAATACGGATGTGCAGCCCCTAAAAACTCTTTGCGTGCTGCGATCATCTTGAGTTGAGCTTTGCGTAATGAAGCTGCTCGGGTTTGGCCGGCAGCAAGATTGGAAAAAAAATCGATCATAATTTGGGCGCTCTCGCGATCGGGCACTTGCCACAAGGACGAGACGACCGACTGGGCACCAGCCAATTGGAACGCTTGCCTTAAGCCAGCTATCCCTTCCCCATTTCGGACTTCACCAACACCGGTCTCGCAAGCACTCAACACAACTAGTTCAGTGCCCCGAAGGTCAATCCCAACAATTTCAAGACCAGTTAAGATACCGTCGTCATCTCCAACTATCGAACTCGGTGTATTGCAGCCCGAAAATAGCAGTCCACATCGCAGGAGCGGATTCTCAACTGGAGAGCCGGTTTTATCGATGGCGATCGAGCGGGTGCTACTCATTGCAAAAATATCAGACAACTCTCTATCAACTTTCTGGATGGGTAGATAGAAACCATGCGTTGCAAAGCTAACCAGTTTTGGATGCCGCAGTGCTTTTGCGACTCGCTCTAAAGCGTAGCGCTGTTGAAACACCGCCGGTTTAGTCCCAGCCCAAGTTTCAATACTGGGGATGGTTAATGCAGCTTCAATTCCCGTTCCAGGAAGTGAAGTAACCTTTGGAAGCAACGACACTAGTTTGTCTCGATTAACTTCCTCGCCTGCAACCAAAGGCTGACGAAACACGGCTTCAATTGACCTGCGTTTCTCGTCGCCTGTTTGATCGAAACTGGGGTCCGCAAAAATATATGTTTTGCTATTTACGACCTTCATCGGAGTACTGAGCAGGTCGCGTCCGCTCGTCACAAATCGAACCGTGTATTTTTCTAACAGTACCTTTCCCGCTTCCTCTGGTAATGGCAAGCATGCCCAAGGAAGCACCCAGAGATTGCCGTCGGGACTGAGAACTATATCACTGATTTCACTATCCATCTGGGTGATTACCGATTCCAATGGTCTCCATATTCTATCAGCGAGAATGGCCAAATCTCTAGTAATGACCGCTGTCGCATCAACCTCGCCCATCGCGGTAACTTGAGAGATGCCTTTGGGAATACTGTTACAAACATCTTTGACTAAAGTATCAATCTCATCGGCGTCACCAAGATCAACCACGACGGTATTGCCGCTATCTCCACCCTGTGTAATCCACGCCGCATATCGCGCCGGTCTCCAAGTTTTTGCCGCTCCAACGGCTGAAAAATCAAAAAGATCAAATCGTGCGAAATCTATGAATGACACGTTCGGCGGTAATGTTGTGCGAATCTTACCGACATCAATCCAACCTTCCTGCTCAACAGAACCACTAGCCAAAGCTAGCTGCTTAGAAAGCATCTGCTCTTGGTTGACAAGTTTTGCGAACAGTTCTTTTTTTGAATCCATCTGAGCAGAAGTTGATTTCGCCATCGAAATTCTCGCAAGTTCCCCACGCACTTGCTGTAACTGTTTCACCACCGAAGCCAACCCTGGATCTTCGGTATCACGGGACAATAGGTTCCGCTGTGCTAGTGACTGAAGAGCGACAGCTTTACCATTGATCAACCAGCTAGCAGAATTTCTGGTAATCACAGATGACTCTGCATGCTTTAAGCCAAATGAAAGTGCGGCAAATAACTCAGAGGTAAATCTTTCCTCGATAAACTTTGTTTGCTCGTTTTCCGAAAGAGAGGGCAATACAGCAGAAATGTATCGCTGTGTCGCATGCCGCCCTCGATCGAAGAAAACGTCCGCCTCGGAATCTTTGTTCAACTTATCATTTAGAATCGCTAAGCCTGTAAGACGCGAACTCAAAATCGGGTGGTCCGATGGCAGCGACTTATCAACTATTGCCAATGATCTAAGAAGTAGAGGTTCCGCGCCTCTCAAGTTGCCCATCCGAACTCTTAGTCCTCCTAAAGCATAAGCAACATTGCCTATTTCTGGATTATTCGGGTCGAGCCCTCTCTCAAACGACTTCAACGCACCTGACAGAAACTGCTCGGCGGAATCAAAATTCCGCTGATAAACTTTCAAAGTTCCAAGGCGCTCAGCACAAGCGGCTGTTTTAAGGTGATCTTGCCCAAGTTCTTGACCAAAAATGCCGTATGCACGCCGGTACATTGATTCAGCTATTTTGTGATCACCTTCACTCATATAAAGCGTCGCCAAATTACAAACAATTGTTGCAGTAAGTGGATGAAACGTACCTAGAGAGTCTTCGCTAATCCGCAACGATCGCTCAAGGAGTGGCTTAGCAGCCGAATAGTTCCCTAAATCTACATACATACCGCCTAGATCGTTTAGAATGCCAGATAAGGTCGGATGATCTAGCCCCAACGTACGCTCAATCGTAGATTTCGCGCGTAGATATCCTCGTTCTGCGGAGGCGTAGTCGCCAATGCTTTGTTGGAGGCCAGCAAGCTGCTTGACGCGAATAGCCGTATCGACATGATCCGCACCAAGGGTCTTTTCACTAATTGCTAACGCACGCTTGACCACTGACTCAGCTTCACGATATTTCCCTTGAATTTCCATTGCGGAGGCCAAATTGGCAAGCGCGAATCCAACATCTGGATGTTCCTTACCTAAATTCGATTCCATGATATTCACAGATCTAAGAAGCAGCGGTTCTGCCTTGTCAATTTTCCCCTGCTTTAAGTACAACTCGCCAAGATTATTAAGCGTCACTGCAAGGCCTTTATCATTGGCTCCGAGGGTTTTTTCGTCGATTCTTACCGCGCGAACAAGTAGCTTTTCGGCTTCGTTGTAGAGTGCGCGATAGTTATACATGTGGGCGAGATTAACAAGACTTATGGAGACATCTCGATGATCTGGGCCGTAGATAGTCTCATAGATATCAAGAACTTGCCTTGCCAAATCACATGCATCGTCATACTTGCCTTCTTGGTATTTCGCATTTGACAATTCCTCGAGTTTACGAGCTTCCGCGATTCTTGCTCTCTCCGAACTTGACAGTGGCCGACCAGCAGTCTGAGCAAGTACCGACAATCCACACAAAAACATTGAGAAAAAAATAATGCAGGCGAAAACACTTTTCATTCGAGCCATTTCAGAACCCTTGCCAACCGTGTTAAAAAAATTTTTAAGTAACAATGCATGCGGCACAGTAGCGTAGATGCTCCCTTCCAAAGTTTTCACTCAATACTCAAAGAGTTAGTTCTTTGTTCCATTTGCATATCCCGAAGTGCATTCTTCGCTGCCTCGCGCGATACAGGATTCGATTGCAAGCTGAGTAGGGCAATCGCGTCGATTACCCTTTGGTCATTTGGTGCAATCTTTGCAAGCGTTTTCATAGATGCATGGTGAAGCGTCGTTTCAGAATCGACAGCCATGGCGTCGAGCAATTCGGGAATCAAAGGTGCCGACTGCTCTGCAGATAACTCCGTCACGCAGGCGAGTATCCATTGAAACTCGAACATAGTAGCGTTGCTCGTTCGCATTTTTTCAATCACTATTGATACGGCGGAAGAGCTTGGGCTGGCGCCAAGGCGATTGCTTAGCTGGAGTAAGCGATAAAGCTGCTGCGGTTGCAAATTGTCCATCGCAATCAATTTCTCGATAAAAGGAAGTGCCACCTGAGGGTCGCTGGAGCTTGCCAAACATTCACAGCAATCAACCTTGAACTCGATTTCTTTGTCACTTTCAAGCGAGTTTACACTCGTTAAGGCTCGCTGAGCTAGTGTCACTAGCTTGTTAGATTTCGACTTTGAATCTTTCAACGATCTGACACAAAGTTGCACTCTTTCCGCATCTTCATTTCCACTTCCGATTTTTGTTAAATTTGATAATGTGAAGTCGACAATATGCTCTCGTTGACCCTCATTCCCCGCCGCTATTTTGCCTAGCATATCAACTGTAAACTTGAATGAAAACGCTTCTTCGCTGGTCAATTGCTTTTGCAGAAATGGAACAACGGGATCAGCACCGCTTGGCAAGGAGGCAATGAGTTGAAGAAGCTTAGATTTGTGCTGAAATACTTCAGCTTCTACCGGCGGTTCCTCCGCGTACATTTTTGCAAGAATGGAAACCGCTCCGCGTATCGCATCTAGGTCACAATTACCGATAACGTCTACAAGTCCGCTTCGAAAGTCTTCGATTCTGAGCGTAAGGTTACGCTGCTTGAGGTACCTGCAATCCTTCAACTGTTGCAGCAACTCCTCTTGGAAATCCTTGGATTTAGGAGGACGTCGCTCCAGCAAGTAGAAGAAGCCTCGAAAACTCTCGAGGTTATCAATCACTGCATAGTCATTTGAGTAGCCGGAAGATGTTTGTAGCTTAAGAATCGATTGCGCCAAACTTTCCCGCTTCACGCGATTCCACTTGAAAAACATCTCCTCTGGCGGTAGGTTTTTGGCTTCCCATTTAAGCATGGCGCCGATCAATTTGAGATCTCCGTTGTTGACCGAGTCAACGATGAAACGGCGTCCACCGCTGCCGAGTTGGCCAATGGTGCCTGCCACAGTGGATCGAAGTCGTTCGTCGGAGTCGCTTTTCGGATCAAATGTTTTGAATAGTGAAATTAATGACGGTAGGTACACTTGCCCATCATCGCCCATCGCCCCCACAGCATTAGCCATTGCAACTCGAATCGATTTAACTTTGTCGGTGTGCTCACGATCTCTCTCGTACAACCCACGATGAAATTCTGTCTCGGGCCTTGAAAGAGTATTTTCTATCAATGCCGCCGCGTCCTTGTTTCCACGCATTGCCAATCGCACAATTGCGTCACTTGTTCCTGCCTTACCAAAGTTTCCCGATGCTTTATTAATTATCATCCGATCGATTGCAGGATCGATTGGACTGAGCCTGAGCAGGCAATCAAGAATCTCTTCGTGACTAAGTACGTCATCTTCTTTCCCGGGAGATGTTAGCGCATACAGCGCGTCTGCAATTTTTACTGGATTCTCTTTTTGGTTCACAAGTTCGAAGATTGCACCCCTACGATTCTTGTTAGAGATGTCATTCGCGATGGCTCGCAGTCGCTCTATTGGGGGGGCGCCGATTTCAGCAAATGGATAAGTTCTTCGGCAATACAACCAGCAAGCGGCTTGGTTTTTATTGCGACCATCGCGAGCTGCATTTGCGATAAATGGAACTGAGGAGGGCCCGAAAACTTTTTCGACAAACTCGGCTTTGCCAGCATTGAATAGGCTTGGAGCCGTGCGAGGTCCAAGCTTTTTCACTGCAGTCTCAAGCTGTAGGCGGGCGAAGTTTGCATCGCGGAAACCACCTAAGTCCATTGATAAGCGGCGACCGGAGAGGTAGTCTTCCATTTGCACCTCCGAATCCCTATCCATCGCATCAAATAAGACTGCGTTCGACGCATTTAAAGACAACGCAATTTCAGTATTCGCCTCAGCCTGCAACATTGCTGAAACAACCTTCTCGACGATTAAGTCGCTCGCCGAAGCCCATTCTGCGTCGCTAACCGAGAGTAAAGCCGTGACTGATGCCAATGCTTTTGCGAGCCGATCGGGAGTAAGCTGTGGCTGCTCGATAGCGGGCTCGGGTGGCGCTGGTGTCTTCGGCGGCAACTGAATTTCAGGTTCAATCGTTGCTGGTCCGGCTTCGCTAGCCGGCACGGTCACCTGATTGGTTGCATCCAGGACCAGCACTTCCGTGTCTTTCTCGGCGAGTGCTAGCGGCTCCGGAATAGAGGGGGCAGAGATTTCAGTCGCACGGTTCTGATCAGAGACAGCACTTTCTGTGGCTGCGTCGTCCAACGCTGACGACTTATCCAATGCACTTGGAGCACATCCAATTATGTAAGGCACCACCAACACAATGCAACACCAAAAACACGGAGTTTGTTTGCTCATTTTTGGACTCTGTCTGTTTAGGTTTTACGTTGCTGGAGGGGAAATGACCACCACGGCGCGAATGGCACTGCTAATTTACCGCGGAAACATCCACCAGTAATGGGCTCTGATCGCCGATTCGGTTGAAAAGAGCCATGGCCCAACAACCATGCTCCAGAGAAGCCAGAAAATGAGGAAGGTCACCAATAGTCGTATGAACCAAACGGGAAGTAGAGCCATGATGATTGCCGGTAGTCCTAAAGGTCATGTTTGGGTGCTCGCGTTATGCAACAAATGCTAAACGGGAACGATCGGCCATCTGTTTGCGCGATTTGCTAAATCCACTTGAGAATTTGACTCGATCAGCAGGTAGCTTTCGCAGTAGTCGCAGATCCCTGGGGAGGGCGTCTTCAAGCTGATAAAGTCGCCGGGTGCCAAATTAGGGACGACGTGAGCATGTCCACCAATATGTCCGCCTCCTAATTCTTCAACGTGACGCCCGAATAGCTCTGAAGCGTAGGAGTTTGTCTGCTGATCGCTGTTCTGCAAAAAGATCTTGGTTTTTATGTTTGCGAGCAAGCTCATGACAGCGTCCTTCTTATCGCCCTGCATCGTTAGGTTATTCATATTTTGCGTTGCGACTAAGTTGCAATGGTCGAATTCACGAGACACTGCGAAAAAACGAGTGTCGCTTGACTCTTGATCACTTGTGAAAAACTCTTGAAACTCGTCTGCAAAGAAGAACGAATACTTCCCACTACGAAGTTCCTTTTTTCGAACTTCCGCAAAAAACGATAATTTCAGCAAAAGGCCAAGGACGCGCCCTGCCTTGGGTGCCCTTGCTTGAGGTAAATCAAGATAGACGATCTTCGATCGAATGGTCGCATCTGCGAGGTTAATGGTTGAGGGGCCATCAACGACTGAAGCAACATTTTCAGCACACAGAGGATTGAGCATGTTGTTCAGCGTGCCTAGAACGCTGTTTCGGGTGTCATCCGGCAATGCAACAAAAGCATTGCAAAAATAGACTCTACAGCGGGATACTGGGCAGGAGCGATTCTCGTTCGGGCTCTCCTCCGGGAGTTGATTTATCTTTTCAGAAAGGAACCGCATGTCGTTAGCAAGTCGATAAAGATTGGGGATCGTCGGTGGATGTTCTGGTCCGCCCGTATAACGAAGCAACGTAATTGCGTTCTCGACAAAACTCTCGGATTGATCCTTAAAAAAGCTGGTGTTTTCATCTTTCTGACCCAAGGCTTTCATTGCCGAAACAAATCGCGATGCAATCTCGCTCGCCGGTTCGTCACTATCGAGAGGATTCCATCGGTGTCCAGACGAAGGCGACAATACAATCAAGTCACGAATACGTCCATGCTTAGCACAAAGCCGCTCCAACTTGTTTAAGTAGTCACCTTTGAAATCCAGGACCAACCCACCAGCAGCTTGGCTCGTCGTTAGTAACTTAGATGAAGCAACAAACTCGTTCAGAAACGAATTCATCACGCACGCTGTCTTCCCGCTACCGATACTTCCGAACGCAATTAAGTTCTGCGTTAGCGAGGCAAACTTCCAGGGACGATTGCCGGCAAGAAACCCATCCTTAGGAGGGAAAAGAAGAAACTTGCGGTCTGGGTCGGAATCAGTAAGCTTCCACAGATCACTGGTTCTCTTCGGTTGGTAAAAGTCACAAGTCGCGATTTGCCGTCGCAGGAATCGGTAGTGCTTGAACATGCTGTTCAAACTCGCTGGAAACCAATAAGCGAAAGCGACTAACCCCACAATCGCCATCCACCAAATTAGCCCGTTTGCACCGAGCATCACTCCTGGAAATGTGAACCAATTCGCAACGACAGAAACGCTTGTTGAGACGGTCAGTACGATGCAAATCCAGGCAATGGACTTTAAAACAAAATCAAATTCTTCAACTAGGTTCTTCCAGGAATTCTCCATAGATGGTGGTGCGTCCTCATAACGCCATCGGTTGAGTGTTGACAAGAAGTCTGGGAGTGTTTTTTGAGCGTGCAGCAATAGCCCAACAACACAAGAAAAATAGCCACAGGTGTAAATGAGTCGCATCGTATCCCGCTCTGACCCATTCTTTGGGGTAAGCTCGATATAGATCAATGCGGCAAGCCAGCAGGTCGCTCCCACTACAAACAATGAGAACGATTCGACCACTTTGCTTCTGTTCGGAGTAGCGGAAATGTACATAAGTTCGACCTACTTAGCCATGTTTACGTTGTAGCGAATACAGTGTCACCCAGAATGCGACGATGACTTGCGCGAGCATCATCCCTACCCAGAAACGTGAATCGCCAGGAAAACGTTCGGATGTGTGACCCAGAATTTCGCTGCTCGTTTGAAATCCGGCATGCGCTGTGATGGCAACCTTTGCCAACCAGAGATTCACCCCCTCTAATTGGGAGACCGCACCGGCAAGAATAATTTGGGGAATGAGAATGATTGGAACCGCTGCGATTGCTGCTTCCTCTCGACGAGCGGAAGCGGATATCGCAAGCCCTAACGCAGTGCCGACCATTGAAACGATCGAAACTAATGCAATCCACGTGATTAAATCGCCTGGTAGCTCGCACCAAGCGCGGACACCACTCAGCAAGATCATTGACTGTACAACTGCAATGGTGGTTAGAGCAACAAATTTTTCCCATGCGAAACTATGAGGCTTGACCACCACGCTCCGCTCTTGTTCAAAGATTGCTCGTTCGCGAACAATTTCCTTCGACGAGTTGTTGCAACCAAACCAAAAACAGGATAGTACTAAAATGAAACTTAGGTTTTGCGTTGCAGCCAATGCTTCAGGCGAATCCACGTCAACTTTGCCGAAAACTGAGCACATTAGGAGACCAACTATCCCAACTTGTAGAACCCTCAAGAGGTTCGTTTTGGTATCCTTGGCGATTCGTTGCCCGTAACGTTCAAGTAGAATCAAAAATTGACGGAGCGAAAAGCTATAGTCAAAGTGTCTGGGTGGTTTCACTGATGTTTTAACTGACTCTAGCACTTGCTTGGTGGTGGCATTCTTCGAACTCAATTTGAACGAAAGAAATCTGGCGGCCACTTCGTCAGCGTTCTCAGGTGAATCGACAGCGAGTTGGGCATACATATCGCTAATCCGTTCAACGCCAAAATACTTTAATGCATCCTTGGGTGTGCCCTGGAAAGCGAGTCTCCCGAAACGCGTCAGCGCCACAACAAGATGGCAATCTCGCGGTACACAGGCGACACTATGCGTGACACATACGACAGTCTTCCCCTCGTCGGCGACTTCGCGAAATAGTTTCATCATTTCGCTGTCGGTCAGTTCGTCGAGCCCCGATGTCACTTCATCTAAAAAAAGAAGGCTTGGCTGAGCAAGCAACTCGTTGGCTAACGCAGCCCGTTTGCGTTGTCCACCGCTTAGGTTGCCAATTTGCTTTTTGCGACTGTCTTCCAATTGCACGGTTTTGAGGACACGATCGACCTGCTGTGTGATCTCAGCTCGATTCGCATCCGATGGTAGACGAAGTCTCGCAGTATACCTCAAAGACGCTTCAAGGCTTAAGTCGTCGAACAGGATTTCGTGTTGGGGCACAAAAGCAAAGTGATGCTTGAGCTGATCAAAGTGCGTTCGAAGATTGAGTCCATCGAGTGCAACGTTCCCCGTTAGTTTGATGCGATGGTCGGGCGCTTCTCGATTTGCGAGAGCCCTGAGCAATGTAGATTTGCCTGCTCCGCTCGGCCCGACAATGCACACGAATTGGCCAGGTGAAATTTCGAGTTCAATCTCATGAAGTAATTGATGACCTGTCTTTGCGATCGAGCGACCAATACCACTGCATACCAGAGTGGAACCAAGAACATGGAATTCATTCGCGGAACGACTAGTGGCGCTCTGTGGAATTAAGCTACCGTTGATGTAAGCGAATGCAAAAGGGCCGATCCCTATTTCGTCATGAGATTGTATTTTCGTTGCGCTGTGGATTCTCTTTCCGTTAACGAACGTCCCGTTTGAACTTCCGAGATCCTTGATCGTTACTGTCGAACCGGATTTAAATAGTGAAGCATGCCGTCGCGAAACCAGCGGGTGATCAAGTCTGTGGACTTGGCGTGTCGACTCACGCCCTAAGATCAACTCCATTGAGTCTTTCAACGCGAGTTCGAATCCGGCCTCGGTGTGTTTCTCTAGATATCCTAATCGCGTCTGCTCCTCCTCGAAAGTTTCCTCCTCAAAGAGGAGCAATGTGTGACCGATGCAGATACGATCGCCAGTATTAAGATAAACACTGCTCTTTAGTGTAACGCCATTGACAGAAACTTCCTCCGCCGGAATCAACAAATATCCAGAGGGCATCCGTTGGATCTCACAGTGCTTTTCGGAATTGCACATGGCATCATTGAGGATGCAATCGGCATTGCTTCCGCTTGATACAACAAAACGGTCAGATGAAATTGCAATTTGGTTGCCGGACTTCAAAAATCGGATTGATGGCATGATTCTCTTCGCAAATGTCAAAAATGTCTAGCGTTTTATTGAGCATCGCTTCTGGGACTGCGAGGGTATTAGATTCTGGTGGCGATCTAGATTGGGGCAATCTTTCCGCTTTGGAATATGATACTGGATTCCACCGCCGGTAACGTATTCACCTGAACGGTGGTCGAGAGTCTTTGTTTTCCCTTTTTCGCTAGTGTCTGAACTCGCGACAGAGACTGACTCACTGTACACGCTTCGGGTATTTCTCGCGTCATTAGTCCGCCGTAGAAACCTTGTATCTCTGCCTTCGTCAAGATCGCGATCCACGATTCCGGTACCGGCTAAAGTCTGTTTCTCAGGCATTCGAACACTCCGGTTGGCTGACCAAACGTCGGTGGTTCCTCTTGTATGCGATTGCAGCACCACCATATCCTCCTTTACCGTGCAACGTCGTGTTTCATTTCGTTCGGTGATCCCCAGCCTCTGTGTCGGCACGCCGCTCTTCGAAAAATACTCGCCATATTCCACGTTTTCTTCCTCGTTTTTACTCAAGTTGGATGAGCTAGGCACCTTTGGTGATTTGTCAGATTCAGATTGCGAATTGCCTCGAAAAGATCGCTGAACCAATTCCTCGCCTGGCTTTACCTTGTGGAGCGTTACTGGCTTGTGGAAGTCAATTGAGTTAAGCTGCTGCCGAACCTCCTCACGATCCACGATCGTGTTTCCAAGTGCGTCTTTCTTTACGCAATGAGTCTCCAAGTAGCTAACTGCCAAGTCAAAGCGTTCGTTCTGAAGCCTGCCAGCGTTCGGCCCGATACCGTCTAATTTGGACGCATACCAGTCTCTGTTCTTACTCAAACCGACTCTAGCCATTATTGAATCGATCGAATGGTCTTTATTTTCGGCCATAGAAAACTCCTTGTGCGAAATGTGTGCTGGGCTCGCCAAAGTAGCCAGCCTAACGACGGAAACGCAAAAAAACCGCCTCGCGCTCGGGACCCGCCCGCACCATCTGCTAAACTGCATTCTGAGCGTGCGGTCTGCTGTGACGCGTCAATCCCTACAGAGAGATCGCGCAGACATTGGGTAACACCCGGCAAATCACGGAATGGCTATGTCACCCACTACAATGGCGGCTAAATTGCCAGTAAAATCAGTCCGAAGGGACGCTCGAACTGGGTGGGTGGGTCGGTCGGCTTAGTTTAGAATGCTGAAGGCAACCGGAATACCAATAACAAACATTTCCTTTCAAGCCAGGAATGCATCATGAAAACTTTCTTTACTTTTTGGTCGCAAATTTCACTGGTGATTGCGGTGATTTCCTTATACTTACCCGTAGCCAACGGAGTTTCCGTTTTCGCTCAAGAGCAGCCAGCGGACATGGCCAACATTGTTCTCGTTGGCAATGTGCGTGAGGCACTGGCCAAGAACGACTTTGTATCAGCTAGAAACTCTCTAGAGACAAAATCCGACGAAAAGCTCCCCGCAGCACTAAATGTTTTCATCAATGTCATCGAGGCCCAAGAAAGGCTATCCGCTTCCGGTGGCGTTTCGAATAAGAATGGAATGCAGTCGTATCTCGATAGCACGAAAACGCTTTCAACGGACATGCGAGCCATTGTCGCAATGGAGTCGGCAGAAACCAAAGATACTTTCCATGCAAACTATACGATTGCGATTGCTGCAATAACTCACTTCCAGTGTATCGAAGAATACTTCAGTTTTGCGGGTGGACACTTTTCGAACATACCCAAAGCAACCCGAGACAAGATATTCGACGAGAACTTGTTTGCGGTGAAAATTTTCTCGGAATCGCTTGATAAATGCTTGGCCATAGAGCCCAACAATCCAGACTCGCTTTTGCTGCAAGGAGTGTTTCAGTTGAAGGCGGGAAATGAGAGAGGCATCACAACGATAAACAAATCGCTTGAAACGAATACTAGGGATTTTTATGCCCTTGTTTTTGCAGTCAAGAATTGGAACAACCCGTTGATCGTCCGTAACATTGATTGCTTAAAGAAATTTGTTGTCGTGATGAGGGAAAATCGACTCAAATCGATAAATGTTTTGGAGATTGCTCAAAGAAAGCACTCTGCTGAACACAAAAGACTTCGTGACGACTTCGCAGCTTCGGGGGCGACTGGATTTCCCTCGAAGTTGTTACTTGAAATGGGAAATGACTCAAATCTTGCAAAGCTCAATTGTGAGGAATTGCTAAAGGCTTTCAACGAGGAATTGCTGGCGGAAGAGAAGAAATAGCTAGTGGCCTGAAATGGTCAAGCCTGACCAAAATGCAGGGTGAGGCGTTCCGATATTTGCACGTCTGTCCCTAATCCACTGAAGTTGAGCATTTCGCAGTGCATCCGGTGGAGCATCTCCAGCTACCAACCGCTGGAAAAATTGCTTCGTTAGAATCTGTGTTTCAAGGTCGTCGACGCTCCATAAAGTTCCTACGACGTAACGAGCGCCCGCCAAATGAAACGCCTGCTGAAGACCACTGACCCCTTCGCCGTTTGGAATTTCTCCGACGGCCGAATCGCACGCCGCTAATACAACGACTTCTGTGCCCTTCAAGTCCATATTAAGTACTTCCAGGCCAGTTAGAATGCCATCATCCAACGAACTTGAACTTGTTTTCGATCTATTGCCTCCGGCAAGTATCAGTCCACATCGCAAAAGTGGATTCATTGAGGGATCGACTTCAGACTGCACGGGAGCCATTCTCATCATCGACTTTGAACGAGTATCGCCCTGCAACATAGGGACCGGGTCATTCACAGTAACTTGCGGGGGATCAGCCAAGAATACTCCGTGAGTAACGAAGCACAAAACTCTGGGGGACACAATCTTCAGGATTTCTCGTTCATTGGCTTGCGCGTCGAGCAAGAGATTTGTAGACAATTTCTTGTTCACCGAAAGAATACTAGCGATTTCACTCGGTTCAGAACTGCGGCCACGTAGCGGTTGAAACGGCATTTGCCAGTATCTTCCCAGCGAAAGTGATTTCCCAGGAATGTTTTTACTGTTCGCCCGATCAGTGAAGACTTCAGCGTCAAAGGCGGGATCGCCAACCACGAAGCACGAATTGGTGATTGGCGTGCCGATAGGCGAGACAAGTTGGCGTCCACAGTTAACGAAGCGGATTGCAACTTTCTCCAAAAGAACGGTGCCTTTGTCGTCAACGGGCAATGCCGACCAAGGGGCCAACCAAAGGCTTTTGTCAGGTGACAAAAGCAATTGTTCTTTTCCATTCAGAAAGGGTGCAATTGGGGCGTATATTTGGTTGGCTAATTCCCGAAGTTGCAAATTTAATTTTGTAGCTACGGCATCTTCGCCACCAAGTCGATCAATTTCCTTCCTGTCAGATGTTTCTTGGAACCGATGGCGGATTTCAAGAACCTGTGCGTCAATCGCTTCTGCCTCGCCAAGATCGACCACGCGGACAGTTTGGTGTTTTTGGGAACTAACAATCCATGCAACATAATGCGACGGTGCAACGACTACTGCCCTGGTTGCATTATCAAACTTCGTTGGCACGAACCGCAGGATATCAACGAATACCGCGTTGTCTGGAATGCTCTGTTGCAAGTCAGCTAGACTTTGCCACGGGACAACGGTCGTCGAATTTCCGAATTCCGTCCCCAATTTCCGTGTGACCACGGATAATTCATGCGACAGTTCAGCGTAGCGTCGGCGATGCTCAGCACGTTCATCTACGGACGGTACAAACATCGCGCAAGCAGCAATTGCATTTCGAAGCTCCATCATCTTAGTTGCGAGCTTACTTTCTTTGGTCAATTTCTGAATCAATGTTTGCCGAGCGGAGGACTCATACCCAAGCCACTTGTAGTTCGTCAGCCACTCCACTGAACTTTGTGCAATTTCCTGGTTGTCTGCATTGTCCAATGCGAATGTCCAAACTGGAGCCAGATGTCGCAAATTGTAATCAACATAAACTGCTTTCTCTGCGTCAGGGATAGTGGGCAGGACCGTTTGGAGTCGGCGACACGCATACTTAATACAATATTCAAAGTGCCTTAATGCCTCATTGCGATTGTCTTTACCTGCAAAGTAAATACCGATTCCCTCGTGAGCATCTGATAGCTCTTGACTCTCAGGAAGTAAAGCTGCGTCGAGAACCTTAATCGCTGATCGAAACGATTCTTCACTTGGACCTTCTCCTAGAAACATCGAACTGAGCCCGACGTTGTAGAGTGCTCTTCCCGTTCGATGGTCGTTTTCTCCAGCGAACGCTTCAAACACTTTGCATGCCTCGGTTGCCGCGAGCATCGCGTATTCGTATCGCTTCAGTGCAAAAGCACCAGAACTGGCGTTTCGAAGGGCATCCGCATAATCCAGCCATGATTCGCTTCTATACTTGGTTGCCATGTCCACTGACTCGAATAGGCGGTCCATACCCTCTGCAAGCTTACCTTGCGCAATCAGGGATTGACCGTAGTTGCTTAGGGCAACCGCGCACTTCATGCTCCCTTCCGGCTGTAACTTGCGCAGCAGCAAGACAGCATCTCGATAGTTTTGGCTCGCGGATTCAAAGTCAGCTTGTCCATGTAGGAGCGTTGCAAGTTCGTTTAAACAAACCGCCAAAATTATTTCGCACGACTCGCCAGCATTCCGCGCAACTTCAATTGCTCGATCGAGCTCAAGACGCGCTTCGCCATTCTTGTTATTCTCGATCAAAATGGTTGCCAGGCTTTTGTGCGAGCCAGCAAGAAATCTTTTAGGACAATCAGGAAGTTCCGAGGCAACCGCTACGATCTCACGATTGAGTCTCTCTGACATTTGAGCGTCTCGCATTCGATGAAAATCGTAAGCAGCAACCGTTGCATAATGCAAATACTTCATCAAATCGTTACGATATGCCTTTTTTGCAATGTCGAGCGTGGCTTGCAGCATTTTGCGAGCTTCCTCAACGCGGTGCAAATCAACAAGTGCGCTACCCAGCTTTGCTCGAATTGCTACGACAGCAACAAGGTCTGGGGAATCCATCGCGTCTAAAGTCTTAAGCAAGTCAAGTAGAAGACGAACACCTTCTGAGTGCTTTTCGTCGTCGATCAAGAAAGTCCCAAGCCTAAAAATATGGAGTTGCACAGTCGGGTCATTCTCACCAACGCTGTCTACCAAAGCTAGAATCGCTTGCCTTTGCAGCGATATCGCCAATTTCAACTGACCAGAATCCGCCAACTTCTGGGCCGTCGATATCATTTCATTTGCCTGTTGACGTGACACATCACCTACAACGACGTCTTGAGCGTTGAGCCGAAAATGGAAGCACCAACAAGTTGCGACCACGGCACAAAATAGGAATTGTCGGAAAAAATGAGTTGTGCTCATTGATTACATGCCTTCGATGTGGCTTTTCCAAAACATTGAAAACTAAACAATTCCATGCGTTCACTAAAGTCAAAGGTGACTGAATTGACACTAGCTAAAAACTTCCGCATGAAGTATTGTTCGTTTTCAAGCCCATGACCAAGTACATCATTTGAATGTTTAGCCAAGGATTTGACCAACTCGACCAGTATGCATTTGTTCTGTACCCGCCTTATTGCGGAGTCCAAAAGACACAAAAAATCGAAGCTACGACAAATTTCAGTGGGAGGATACTTGGAGAGCACCTTGATCAAAGTCTCAACGGTGCGATTCCAAAGCAAATCGATTTGCTTGTCGGAGAGTGGTTCCATTTTTTTATTCCACGAAAGAGTTTCGAAAATACTCTCGGGTACGAGCGCAACTGCATCACCTGCGACATCATTCACTTCCACCAATCTGGTGTCCTCCCAGATCTCCAGGACACGCAAATAGTCGAGTAGCTCGAAGTTTTCCGGATTACCTGCGCAAAAGGTTGTCCATGCAAATATGGCACGCTCGAGAACCATAATATTATCGGATCTCAAAGCGATGGAAATCGCCGGAACGATCTGCTTAGCTCGAACTTTAAGAAGTGGATAAAACCAGACCTTTTGATTAATCACCCGCGGACAAACTATCTCTAATGCGGCCGCTTGAACTGTCGGTTCTCCGTGTTGCACTTGGTCTAAAACAATTGAAAAAAGCTCATGCTCACTGTCACTACCTACGATATCACGCTCATCAAACTCACTGAGTTGTTCGGTCAATCGATGGACCAACGCCGATTCGCTCCCAAGCCTGAGGTTGCTAATTGAAAAACGATCACACTCTTTCAAGTCGTCAAATACTGCCGTGCTGCATTGCCCAAAATCTACCGGCGAAAGCAAGTACTCAGCAACGAAGTAGCAAACAAAATTGAAAAACTCGCATTCATAGCAGTCGTGCCCGCGAAAATATGAATTAAATTTAATCCATGGAATGGTGCTTGGCGGATCAATGCCGAGTCTTTCCCTAACCCTCGAACGAAGCGTGTCGAAGAATTCTTCTTCATATTCTACTCGCATCTATCGTCTCCATTTCACGGCCGATAGTAACGAATCGAGGCTGAAAAAAACGGACGATCTTCCCTTTTGAAATCAACTTCTTTTGTTACATTGCGTTGCACGTTTTCACTTGGCACAACCATTCCTCGCGTCTGAATTTCGCCTAATATCGAATTGGAAAGCCGCCCCTTGAGTTGACTAACATTCTTGGCTGTCTCCTCTGGGAGTACCGTGTCTTGAATTAATCGATAGGGCTCGTCTTCACGTGCCAAGTTTTCCGCAAGTTGATCTCTCGTCTTTTCACCATAAACCGTCAAAGAGATTAATCCCGCTTCTTGTCCATAGAACTCGACCGCATTCAATGCAGCTGCCCCTTCAACAACTAGGAAGGGCTCGGTGACTCCGTCTGTGCCTTTGGTCTTCTGGTATCCAGGAACAATTAGCGATTGGGCATTCGGTTCAAGGACCCAGAAACTGCAGCGACCGTCGGGGAGACGTTGGCGATAGAGCGTGTTTTCGCCGTTGACTTTCAGAACAATTCCGTAGCGAGCTGTGTCGGCAGGTTTCTTTCTGAACAGCTTTACTACAAAGGATTGGCCAGCTTTAGGTTCACGGACCTTGCATTCGATCTCTCCAGTTTTTGCGTTTGGAAGAAACTGAAGCGGTTGTTTTACCCCAGCAAACTCAAGCTCAACGCCGACCGGAGCGTCTTCGCGTTGTAAAACATGTTGACCAGGAGTCTTTTTGCTGCTCAAAATGCTTTCACGAGCAGACTCTTCATATGTATCTGAAGCTTCTCCTGTTTTCCGATTAGTTGTCGAACGACCGACGAGGTGCCCTTCACCAAGGCTTGTCTGATCTTCCAAGCCAAGTACTGTCCTGAACGAGGCTTGCTCGATTAATTCTTTCTGGCCCTTAACGAAGGCGACTAGCTCGATGTCGATGTGAATCGAATCGGAATGTATGAACGCTACCCCATAGACGAAGGCATCTGGCACGGCCTCGTCTTTCCCATCAATGGACCAAGCCAACTTATATGTTTGATCGAATAGTTTCTCCCTTTTGGCTTGATCATCCTTGTGAAGGTGCGTTGCGTCTGGGATTTTACTCGCAGTCGCCGTAGCATTCTTTACCACACCGATTTGCCGCTCGATGGCGTCCGCTGATGGCGGTGTCGCAACGACCAACGCTTGTTCTGTCTTCTCTGCTAATCGCATGTTTAGAGTCCCCTCACTAGAGGACAGATCATATCCCTCACGCTTTACTACGAACTTCAACACGCCCACAACTTTGACTTTCCGCTCTCGCAGAGAATCTAGCAATGGTCTGACGTGGGCAAGCAGCGCTTTCTCCATTGCCAACTCGTCAACCTTCTCGCCAGCAGAAACGGACGAGGTAAGTTGCATTGCCGCGAAAGCCACAACGAACAACTTCAGGAAGCGAAACGAACGATTTGGTAAGTTGCGAATAAACATTAGATTTCAATTCTCCATCGGTTGGTTAAAGGTATTTCAAGTCGATTCCGTGATTCATTGCTCTTGGATGCGATTAGTAGTCATTGCTAAATACAGAGCCGTCTAATCGAGTTCCTTCAGCAGTGCCAGTGTAGTTTTGATATCCATACTTGTGCTTGCCGCTTAAAAGTTTCCCCATGAACCGATCCTGTTCAAGCTTTACCTCGAGAATCTCGCTCCCACCCAATGCCGCCCCAGTGAAAAACAGCTCGACTTTCATGTCACCGTCGTTGATCGTTCCAGAAACTCTGGCATGAGTCGCTGAACCTTGTTCACTCGAGTCAGAATCCTCCTTGACCCCAAATAATGTTCCGCGAACCTGATTGCCATGCATATCCAGATGCATAAAGTATTCGATTTGTAGTTTAGCCGGGTGACTTACATCGCGATGGTCAATGAAGCGATTTACGGCGATGCGAAATCGCCAAAGACCAGAAATCTTTTCATCTTGCTTTAATTCTTTCATGGCGAGGGCCATATCGCCAAGCTCATGCTTTAGCTTACGATTCTCGTCCTTTACGCTCTGAAAGTCCGCAAGAGTCGTGGAGGAGACCTCTGTTGCTCCCAGTGATGTAACGCTTGGAGTTGCCTTTGTAAAGACAATGATGAAAGTTAGGAGGACGATTAAGATCAGCCCAAGTGAGTTCAGAGCGATGTCCGCCAACGCATCGTTTGAATTCCCATTATCTTCGCTTCGGTAGATGTGTGAACGCTCCATATTTTCACCCACCCAGCCGCGAAGCTACAAACCATCCGATTGTTGCAACACCAACACCGAACGCCACCGGGAGAAAAAATTGGTTTGTGTTCGATTTAGCGAATTCCACTAATCCCAGCAGGCTGCCTTTCGAATTCAGGCACTCGAGCTTGGGCAATGGCGGTAGGTTCGCTACTTTCGAGTTGAGTGCTTCGAGGCGTTCCGCATACTGATTAATGTTTTTGGTCATTGCCGCCACTCGAGCTTGCTCACAAAGTGCCGCCTTATCGAGAAGCATCAATGTTTCATGTCGACGCACGGTCAAGTCGCTCGTCGATGCACGGATCATTGGAACGAGCTGCGTTTCGGTCACAATCTCGATTTCGTCTACCAATTCATCAGCAAGGAATTGAGTGCAACTAAACAACAGCTTCAAAAATACGCCTCCCAGGATTGCACCAAACAAAGTTGTTGCGAACGCCGTGGCCATGCCACCTACGGCACTTGTCAATCCAGTTGTTAAACTCGAATTGCTCTCGACTGTCGCATCCACAGAATTGCCTAACCCCCCCACTGTTGATCCCATTGCGCCCGAAAGCCCATCCAGGCTATTAGAGAGACCGAGGACCGTGCCAATCAGCCCTAACGTAAGAAGAAGCTGACTTGCAACGCGGACAACCCACTCCTGGCCGTAGAGCCGACTTCGAATAGCCCCAAGAGAAACCGACTGAGAAATGTCGCCGTCGAACGACATGCCATAGATCTGTTTCATCCGATTGGCATGGAGCCCCAGCAGCCCGGCCCCGGCCAAGCTCAAGTTGCCACTTGATCGATCGATTCGCAAACCGTGGCGAAGATGCCGTCGCTCTAGCATCAATAGCCAAGTATTTCTAGCATTTACCACCAGGCTGAAAACAAAAACACCGACAATCACTTTCGAAACCCAGGTCCGATCGATCAATTTCGATTGCGACTCAGGCAAGACAGCATATCCCTTTATCTCTGCGAGCAGTGCGATCGCCACAATCACGCCGAGCGTAAAGACTAGACACCAGAGCAATTTCGTTGATTCAACTCGCATTTTGAAACCAAGCAAGCAATGTAACAAAGGTACGGCAGTGCAATGAATTGATAACCATAGACAAGAACGCAAGGCGACTCGCGGGCGCTCGCTATTTATTGGCGTCCTGCGTTAATTGCATTGCTTCGCACATCTCAATAAGTGCGTCGATTCCGCCGTAATCTTTATCTAAGCCCTTCACCGCTTGGAAGTCATCAATCGCCTTCTGATAGAGCTCGCGTTCTTGATAGATTGTTCCTCTCTTGAAAAACGCATCTGGCCGTTCCGGAGAGATCCCGATCGCAGAGGTCAAGCTCTCAATGGCATCACCTGAAAGTCCCAATCTTAGTTCCGCAACGCCTCGACCATAAAACGCCGGTTCGCTGCGTGGATCAATCGCGAGAGTGGCATTATATTCCGCGATTGCATCGCCGTATTTTTCTTGCTGTTGCAGTAGATTTGCAAGATAGAGGTGAGCCTCCGAATTCTTGGCGTTGAGCGTGACTGCTCTAGAAAAATCTTGTAGGGCATTTTCTGGCTGACCTAATTTTGCAAACGCCTTGCCCCTTAGCACATGAGTGACATCGTTGGGCCCCGCTATAAACAACTTGGAACCGCTTTTTCGCAGGTCGATCGCAGCAGATGCGCTTTCTACTGCTTTACTGATCCTACCCAATTCGAATTCCGACAGGGCTTTCCCGTGAAAAGCCAGTTCATTTGAAGGTTCGAATTGAATTGATTTTTCGAACTCCGAAATGGCAATTTCGTATTTTTTCTGTTCATGAAAAACACTTCCGCGATACACCATCGCCCGGACACTTTTAGGCTTCAATTCCAAAGCTCTGTTTAAATCGTCGAGAGAGTCGTCGTATTTCCGCTGACGCATTAAAACGTACCCTCTCTCAGCATAAGCATCAGCATTTTCCCCGTTTATTTGAATTGTAGCAGTGAAACTATTTACTGCATCATCAAGTCGGTTTAGCTCTACCTCAGCGAAACCTTTTATGTAGGGAGCTTGTTCGATTGTCGCATCTAAGGACATTGATTTTGAACAATCGATCACCGCAAGTTCATGCTCTTTTTTGAAAAAATGCAATCGACCGCAATACGCATAAGCTAAAGCGTTTCTCGGATTAATAGACAGAGCTTTTTCAAAATCCGTCAATGCATCATCAAATCGACCTTCGTTCAAAAATGCGGCGCCCCGCAGGACGTATGCAGAATCTTTCGAGTCATTAAGGGCTATTACAGTTTCTGCTGCTTGCTTTGCGCTAGAATACTGTCCAGATTCGAGAAACTCAAATCCGCGTTTCAAAATAATATCTACGTTGTTAATGTGCGGAATAAATGGCATACCGTCGTCGTCTTCATAACAAACAATCGGTTCTGACCAGCCCCTCAATGGCCAAACTTCGACTTGGCCATTATTCCAAGCCAGGGCAGGTTCCTCGTCCCAATAGAGAACGGGGCCATCATGTTGATAAGTGATTCGCCACGGAAGACTAAATGCCAAAACTACTACGAGAGCGACTATAACTATTGACGCTAATACGGCAGAGCGACGAGATTTGCTATAACTTGTTTCTGACGCCCTTTGCTGAGTCTTGAAATTGCGTGGTGTCGCGACGCGAGACGCACTTGCTTTCAAGATTGACCCCTGCTCTGTAAATGGAACTGGAGTAGACAAGGCCTTTTCTAAAGCGATTATAAAGTCGCAGCAGGAACCAAACCTCATTTTGGGCTGCTTGTTAAGCACTTTACCCAGTACTTCATTCGCCTTATCCGAAATGCCTTGCAGCAGCGGGATTGGATTGTGCTGCGCGCAGTGAGGAAGGTGGTCGTCGGGCACACTGGAAAACGGTGGTGCACCAGATAGCATTTCGTAGGCGACGATGCCGAGAGCATATTGATCTGATGGCGATTGCAACGCTTGCCCAGCCCAAACCTCAGGAGCGATGTATCGATAGGTACCCGATGGAGGTTGGCGATTTGGCTCGCCTATACGAGTTGACTGAATAATCTCAGCTAATCCAAAGTCGATTAGGACGGGGACGATTTCCTCGTTTATCTCCGATACAATGATATTCGCGGGCTTTACATCGCGGTGCAGTACGTTGTGCTTGTGCGAATGATCGATAGCGCGCGCAATGGGATAGAGGATCTTGCAAACTTCATGAATTGTGAAGAATCTTCCATTCGATCGTTTTCGCTGACAATATTGTGCGAGAGTGATTCCTTCGTGAAATTTCATTACAATGTAGATGCCAGCTTTAGGGTCGGTCCCCATTGCATAGAGCGGGCAAATATTCTCATGATGGATGGCTCCTACAATTCGGAAGCTATCTCGAAATCGATCAAGCTCCGCTTGATTGTGTCGATGAACCAGGGACACAAACTTTACAACAACTTTGTGAGCATGGTCGGCCGCAGATGCTCTCCAGACTTCTCCCATGGCACCCTGATCAAGTGGGATTTCTAGAGTGTAGGTGTTGCCAACTACATAACCACGCTTGAGCACGCGTGAGTCATACGGTTCTAGGTCCAACACTTCAATAGGTGTCGAATTGAAGGCGTTAACAGCGGACTGAATTGCATCTGAAAGCATCCTAGCGGATAAAAATCGCTCTGCCGGGTCAGTCAATGTACATGTCATACAAGCACCAAAGAGCGACTGCTCCATGGCACTTGTAGATTCTGACATTCGCTTCTCTATCTCAGCAGGTAGCCCTCCAACTTGACTTGATTTTGTTATCTGCAGGAATTGCTTTCGACCAACAAGCATTTCAAAAAGCGTTACCCCAAGCGAATAGATGTCACTAGACTTCGTAACTTGGTCGCCGCAAAGTTGCTCTGGCGAAACGTAATGCAGTGTTCCCAGAGACTGACCAACTCGCGTTAATGGTTGATCTTGCGACGCTGCTTTCACCAAACCAAAATCAGCGATTTTTGGAACACCTTCGTCCGTAAGCAATATGTTTTCTGGCTTCAAATCCCTATGAATCAGGCCGGCGTCATGCGCGAACTGGACAGCGTCACAAATTTGGGGCAACCAAGTCGTTATTTGGTCGATTCCAGCCGGACCGAAGAGCAATTGATCTGCAATGGTGCCGCCACCTACATTCTCCATTGCGATGAATGGCTGACCTTCGGATTCGCCGCTCTTCTCGATCGCGACGATGTTCGGGTGCTTGAGACGCTCCATCACCTCGGATTCCCGCTTGAATCTAGTTTTCAATTCGGTGTCGGGATAGCGAAACTTTAAGACTGCGAGCGCCACGTCTTTTCCTGTATGTCTATTGGTGGCTCTAAAAACGATCTTCATCGCTCCGCGACCAATCTCTTCGATGACAACGTAGTCATCGATTTCCAAAGGTTGGTCACCGGGTGCGATTTCGACTGACATAGACGTTGACATTTCAGGACAGCGTTGAAAGGGAAGCATCGACGCTAGCAAAGTATACTTTCTCCGAGGGTTTTGCTCCAGTAACGGGCAGACAGTCCGAATTGAGTTCGTGACTGATCTAGCTCGCTGGATTAGTTATCTGACTTTGCAGCCGAATCACTCTCGTGTTGCATCAGTGTGTAGAAAAACTCGACAATGTCGCGTTCTGGAACGCCAAGCTTTCGTAGTGTCGTGTATGACCATGCGTCAGCGTCGTGCTCGTCGAATTCCGAATAGCCAAGGCCGACAAATCGCTGAAGGAGTGTCGCAGGCAATTCTCCATATCCGCCAAGAATCCGCGATGAAACGTCCTGCGATAGCGCTGATTTTGCACAATGGCCCCGTTCGACATGCCCGACCTCGTGACCCAGCACAAAGAGCAGTTCGTGGTCGTGCCGCAGTGCCGTCAACAGGCCGGTCTTGACATAGATATGCCCTCCGTGGTGAGCAAAAGCATTGATTTGCGGGTCTCGGATCACCGTAAATGTGTATGCCTTCCCCTTCGTGCGCTGCAAAAAGTCCAGCAGGGGCGTCGCCAGCTTCTCGATTCGTTGGCTCTCAGCTTGATCCACATCCATCGTCGCCATCAGTTGCCTATGCACCTCATCGCCGAGTTCCCATTCCTGCTCGAGAGACAAAGGACCTACCACTTCCCCGAAAACCTCTGACCCAACCCGCAGGAAGCGATTTTTTAAGTCGACGGCGACGTCCACAACATCGCCTGATTTCGCGGCACCTTTCGGCTCGGAATCTGAATCAACCGGGACTTCTTTTCTGGCAGTTCTACCCAACTGCCTTAGGTGAAGGATCCTTTCGGCGGTTGCAGGGTGAGAGCGGAAGTGCTCACCCAGAGTTCTTTCGAACAGGCCGTTGCTGCGACGCTTTGCCGCAGGCAAGGGGCGGTCGTCCGGAATGTCTGTGCTACTGTCGACTTCTTGGCTTTTACCAGGCCGCGTTTCAGCAGTCCCAAGGCTTGAACGCTGTGGTCCTTCCGAAGTTGCGGACGCTTCGCTTTCCTTTTCGACCTTTGAAGCGGTTCTCCTTGTTTCGAGAACGCCAGCGACCGGACCGGGCAGGATGCCAGCCGCCGGTTCGAAGAAAAACCAGCCCGCAAAAACAAGAACTGCGAGTACTGCCACACGATTGATTGTCATTTCGATTCTGCCTCAGGTAATTAGTCGATTTTCAAGGGCCCGGCTCAGGGTATCCGTGGGGACGCCTCTGAAACCGCAGCATCTTGCAAGGGTGCTTTCACTCAGGAAACGGATTCTGGGTAACCCGCGCTCTTGCTTGCCGCAGATTTCGAATTTTCAGAATTCGCAAGATTTCTGACGGACCGACCAAGCGCTAGACCGCAGGACTGCGTTTACCCAGCAGCGAACGATATAATCGGTTACCTCTATCCACTCCTTGCATACCAGAAACGATCAAGATCCATGAGCCGACAGACTCACATGACGAATTTATTCGTAACGCCAAAATCTGGCAGTACTTCAGATGAAGTCTCGATGTCGGTCTTTGATTTGGTTACTCGAGTGTTTGGCAAACGAATTCCAAGCAAAATGCAGTCAACTTTCTCTGCAGAAGATCTGGCTCAAGAGACGGCAACGAAGCTGGCAAAGCTTTTCGTCGAGTCGGCAGGCCAAGTCGAATGGACCGACGCCTATGTGTTGTCCATTGCTCAACGAACTCTCATCGACCGCATTCGCAATTATTTCGCACAAAAACGAGAGCCCGAAGGTGGATTCGCCAACCTCGCACCGCAGTCGTCGATGAATTTGCTTGGTGAACTCACTAAGTCAGAAAAGACACCGAGCCAACTCTCGATCCTTGGAGAGTTATGGCCGCTCGTCAATCAACATCTGAACCAACAGGAGCAAATGGTGCTTGAACTCCGCTTTGTCCAAGAGCTTTCAAATTCGGAAATCGCCGAACTCCTGGAACGTACAGAAAGCTCAATAAGGAGCCAGCTATTCCGAATCTATGAAAAGCTTCGTGGAGAACTCGGCAAACGCCCAGATTTTGAATCGTTTTGCTAAGTTAATAGATCAGTCGTCTTCATCGCACAAAACCCAGGTTCGTTTACAAATACCATTCGATTTCTCATTTTATGGCCGTAAAACTCACAATGAATCCAAAGTCCTTTTTCATCTTAGTGTTCCTGCTTTCTTTGACGCGGGTGCCTTATATGCAAGCACAAGAGCCGCACGCACATATTTGGACAAGGCACAAACCGCTACTGGCTGAACTCTATTTGCAAAACGGAAAAACTATAGTCACTGCCGGCAAAGAGTACGGAATCCGATTCTGGAACATTGGCAACGGAAGTCTAATCAAGCAGATCGAACCCTCGTTTGCTTCCATGATTCCCGCGATGGCAGTCTCACCGAACGGCAGGCAGCTTGCAGCAAGCGTGTTTACCAATCGCGACCAGGGCAAATTTCGGTTCAAATTAAACATTTACGACCTCAGTACTTATCAATTAATAAAAGAGATCGCTTTGGACGAGTTTGCCGCCATCTCAGTCAAATATGCGCCGGATGGCTCAACCATATTCGTGGGGTGCAAGGGAAACGGAAGTGAAACCGCTTCAATTAAAGCCATCGAATCGCAGAGCGGCAGAATCGCATACGAATTGCGGGAAAGTACCACGGGAAACAGGTCGTGGGCGCCAAAATATATCGACATCTCTCCTGACGGGAAGTTAATTGCCGCCACAGGAACCACTGGTAGCTTTCAAGTCTGGAAAACATCTGGCGGGGCACCGTTGGGTACTGTTACCGTCCATCAAAGCGAATTGCTCGGGATTGCGTTTACACCGAACGGCAAATCAATAGTGACATTTTCAGGAAGCAGTGCAAAACTTGGTATTTTTAGTGTTGAAAACATTTTAGGTTTGCCGCAGGGGGAAGGTTATTCAAAGCAGGTTTTAGAATCCACAATTGAAACGAGAGGGGAAATAAACAACTTTGCAATATCGCCCGATGGTAAATCGATTGCGGTTGGAAGCGCTGTCAAAGACTACAACTTGCTGATTTTTGATTTACCCACTGGGGAACTCAAAGCGAATCTTTTTAAACTTGGCAAAGGCAAACCCGTAAACTCATTGGTCTTTTCTCCCAATGGCGACCAGCTTGCGGTGGGCGTTGAAAACTCTATCGAAACATGGGATCTAGCTCCCTATAAGGATCTCTCGAATGCCCGCAAACTCCTGCTTGACCGCGACCCAGCACTTAAGCAGTTCATTGCGGCTATCGAAGCGCGAAAACAGGACAAGTTCATAAAAATTCGCTACTCCGAGGATGTTGGGGATGATATCTTTGGATACCTCAGGAATCACACTAACCTGGAGCATTTGCATTTGATTGGCAATGGTGTGGTGGGCTATCGCGGTGTAATGGGTGCACAGGGAATCTCAGTTCTCGACAAGCTTCCGAGTCTCACTGAACTAACCCTATCTAACCTGAAAATAGCAAATTTAATTGCTATTAGTAAACTAAAGCATCTCACCAAACTGCGTCTTGACGGAATGGGTCAAGTTGAAGACTGGAGTGCACTAAAGGATATGCGATCTCTTGATGAATTGGATCTGAGCGACGCTATTATTTCTGATAGCGGATTAGAGCAACTTTCTAATCAGACGAGGCTTAAACGATTGTCTTTAAACGGGACACAGTTTATTGACAGACGCTTTGTAGACTTGTTTTCCGATAAAGGCGTAGCAGTACTTGAGGGGCTAACTAACCTTGAGCAACTCAGATTAGAAGGGTGGAGTGTCACGCATGATGCCGGGAAGCATCTCAGAAATCTTGTTAAATTGCGGGAGCTTGACATTAGTCGAACGGATATCCACGACGGCTGCAGTGAATTTATTTCAGAGCTCTCGCAACTTGAGTCACTTTCTCTCGGACACATCACCTCCACTACAATCCGGCCAGTGACTGAGCTTCCACATTTAAAATCACTTCGTTTTGATGGGACTAGAATAAGCACACTTGACCTAGAGTTGCTTCTCTCTTGCAAGAAGTTGACGGAATTGACAATAGATAATTTCTGGCTGCCAGAACCAGCAATTACCTTTATGCAACGACTTCCGAGTATGCCTGTCGACGAACGGGTTACGTATGACTGGATTCGTCTTCTTAAGAAAACAAAGGAAGCGGTTGATCAACAGGCATCCGATCAGGAGTACTTATTGGCACTTGGCGTCTACGCCCCTGCGGATAGTAGGTCGTTCTCTGGCAGTCGCTTGAGCGTCAGCAGCCCGTCCCATCCGCGGCACTCTGAGTACATGTCGCGATTGCTTGAGTTCAAGGATGCTTATGATACTCTTAACAGCTCTGAAGTTAGCATGAAGCAAAGACTTGCTCTAGTTGCAGCCAAAGCGAGGGCCTCCTGTAATCGAGCTTTTGAAACGCAGCACCACAAAAAGAAGGAAATGGAAGAGTTGATTCGCGAGTTTGAGCATGTACGCTAACAAGATAGATTCATAAGGTAACCATTATTATGTCTGGAATCCTACGCTCTGTTTCAGTTATCGTATGCATCTGTATAGCCACATTGGGATGCCAACACAAAGCCGACATGACAGGGTCGGAGAATGCGAAGCTTGGTGTCGCAACTCCTACTGAGGATGTGTCAACGGGCGGTTCCGAGGAGATGTATAATCACGCAGTAGATTTACTCTGTTCGCATCAGTTAGTCGAAGCGAAGAGAATTTTTGACACACTTGCAATCAATAGCCCCAGCGATGTCCGCTTCCTCTCCAACAGCGCATACACGAGTTTGTGCCTTGAGCAGTTCGAAGTATTGCAGGAAAAGGTCGACACTGCGTTGTCAATTGACCCAAATTGCCTGTTGGCAAAGGTAGTTCAAGCGGGCATCTGGATTCGAGAGGGCACAAAGGCTGCCGAGGCAAAGAAGCTTCTTGCAGAAGTGATCTTGCAAGACGCTAACATGGCCTCAGCGTGGATGCTGAAGGGACAGATGGAGTTTACGACCGCCTCCCAAGGGACTGCGGAAGGCCTTACCACCAGAGTGGATCAAGCTCGAGAGTCATTTTCAAAGGCAAAGCAATTACAGCCGAACTCATTCCTGGCCCACCTAGAGCACGGAAGAATTACGCTTCAATTACACCATATGAAGCAAGCAATAGCTGGTATTAATACTGATTCGCCGATTACGCCGGAACAAAAAGTTGAACTTGAAAAAGCGCTTTCGGATCTAAACAAAGCAATCGAGCTTAATCCAGACTATCACGATGTTTTCGCGATTCGTGCAAAGATTCGGGAAGCCATAAGCCAGAAAGAACCGAGCGTTTGCGTTCCAGATTGGTGCGAAGCTTTGAGAAGAAATCCTGCGGAAAAACCGTTTGTAAAAATTCTGACGCAATGCCTTTTCTTCCCCGAAACGTTTGGTGATACTTCACTTCCGCCGCAGATCGAAGCCGCATTCCGTTTGCTTGATGCTGATGGAAAGAAAATGGTTGCTGAAGTTGCGTTGGAGCAAATGCAAACTTATGAAAAGCCGCTTGCCCAAATGGAACAGCTGATTGTTAGTGGTGAAGAAATTCCTAAAGCATACGGTAGTCGTGAGCAGGCTGCTGCGAGGCTCACTTTAATTAAGAAAACCCGAGACCAAGCGGTGGCATTGGTTTCTCGGGCATGTGGAGATTTGTTGACGACTGCAGAAGCCGCGTCACCTCCTTCCATAAAAGAAGAAAATCAAGCCGATCTTGATACGGAAAAGCGGCTTAACGCATCGAGCGACGAGCAAAAGGTCAAGGAAATTTATGAATCTTTTTCGAGTGGCCCGGAGCGGCAATTGCTCATCGAGATCCTTGAAGGAGGAAAGTCGCTATCTGATCCATCTGAATTAGCGCTGGCAGTTCAATCAATTGACGCTCAGCTTCGCAAAGCTACAAGCTTTGTAAACCGGTCAGGTGGAACTTTAATTAGTCAACAACTTCTTGGGGAGATGGCATACTTCCTGGTAAATGTCCGAATCTCGATCGGTGAGCATCCTCAGCTTAGCGCGATTCCTCTCAGCGATGAAATTCTATCGCTGGAGTCGATCAAAGCGACTTGTATACAGTCGTTTGAAAAGAGTATTGCAGAAGCGCCAAACGTCGTGTCTACACCCTACGATAGGCTTGCACGGCTAGCAATAATCAACAACCCGAACGCGAATGCCGTGGATGTCGCCAATTTACTTCTGAATTCTGTGAAGAACGATCCGAGTTCGGCAATGAGCATCGGCTTGCTTATTCAGCTCATAGTGGATACGAACCTAATTAATGATACGGGGAATTACCAATATGTATTTAAAATACTTAGGACAGTCAAAGGGGATGCACTCATTGCTGTTAAGACTGCGCGAGAACGAGTTCAGGATGAAATAGGGGACCTGAAGTCGCTCTCCGAAAGGAGTGCAATTCTTGGTTGGGTCGACGAGGAGACGCAATCACGCTTGATGCATCTTTTTGATGTAGATGTTTTACTTCAAGGCGCAGCAACTCGCTGAAATGCTTTCCTTTTGTCTTTGGTATGTGAGATCCGTTTTAGGCTCGGATCAGCACTCCGTTTCGTGTTTAAGGGCCGGATCTGTATGGTGGAATCGAATTTTCTTGGCCGGACAAAGGCTACATTGTGGGATCTCTTCCGTGGAGATGAATGCTTTGACTTCGTCATTCGACGCAGTTGGTGGGCAACCGCGATAATCTCGGAAAAGTCGCCAAGCGGGCTCTTCGTCGAGCTTAAGCTTGCGGGACATGATGGCGTGGTACGCGAGTGCGGGACACTTCCATAAGCAGGATTTATAGAGCTGGGTGCAGGTGCGCTGGAGGCAGATTTTCCAGGCGGCTCTCGGGTCGCTGCCGAACGGCATCGGCTTGCCATCCACCATGCGGTACTGCTGACGCCAGCCACGATGGGATTTGCGGATGTTGATTTGCAGATCAGGATAGCTGGCTCGCCACTCGCGGATCTTCTGGCAGACGACGCGAAATCGCTTCATGTACTCCGGCGCACGTCCATGTTGGGAGACGTCCATACGGAAGCGGTTGTCGATCAGAACGCGGGGCAGGTCGGGATGACGATCCAGGAAGAATCCGTTTGTGACGAACAGTCCTTCGGCGTTTGGGAACGACTGTCTCGCAAGCTCGATGATTGAAATCAACTCTGGGTTGAGTGTTGGTTCGCCACCGAGAATGGCTATACGCTTGGGCGCAAGCCGGCCCTGCCACGCTTCGAAGTTCGCGCGAGCTTCATCGAGGCTTACGATTCCGCCGGCGTGGAAGTTGGAATAATGCGAGCACTGCGCACAATAAAGATTGCACGCATGTGCTGCATGGAACTCGAGGTTGGGTAACTCGATCATCAACATCCTTCCGAATCACTCGAACCAGCTTCATCACCTGAGCCTTCACTGCCTGCGTCGCCGCTTCCGCCTGGCGGCTTCGGTGGTTTCACATCGTGGCCTGGATGCCCAGGTGGCAAGTTGTCTGGCCAGTGGTAGCCAGGTGGCAGATGGTATGGATGATGCGGAGGTAGCCGCGGCCAGATGATGTTTGGCAGGGGTGGCGGTACCAACACTTCGATCGGCGGCTCGGGCACCGGAGGCCATACCCAGTCCTCGGGCCACCAATCGGGTCGCGGCTCCGAACTGGAACCAGGCGGATCGAGCGGTGGAACGTAGGGACTTGGCTCGCCTGGCGGATCAAACGGCGGTGGGGGCCAACCCGGTGGCCGCTCTCCGTTGGGACCAAATGGTCCATGGTTCGTGGTGGTCATAAACACTCCTTCAAGAAGTTGGGGAAACGAAAGAAACAGAAATCAGCGCCAGAGAACCTTGCGTAGGTTGTGCTTACGCAAGGCCTGTTTTAGGAAGACGGGTCGATGTCGCTTGTAGGCCGGCGGATCGACGTGGATGTGCGGGAAGACATGATCCATGGCCACGCTGACCTTGACGCCAGCAACCTTGGCTCGCCAGAAGAAGTCCCAGTGCTCGTCGACCTTCAGATCTTCATCCCAGCGGATCGCTTGCAGGATGTCGCGATGGGCAACAAAGCAATTGCAAACGAATGCGCACTCGGCAATGTCGCCAATGCGCCGATACTCACCGCGTGGAATGTGAAGTACGCCACCTGACGAACTTAGCAGCCTGGGCGTTCCGTCTGGATGAGGGCGATGGGGCTGCTTGCTGAGCGTTGCTAATAGATCGAGGCGACTCGATTCGAACTTGCGCACGAGATCATTCAGTCGCGTCTGCGGACCAACGACGTGATCGTCATCGGAGAAGATCACCATCCGAGTTTGCGCAGCTTCAACGAGACGATTGCGACCAGCCGACAATCCGATGTCATATTCAGTCTCAATGAGTCGATCGACCAACGCGGCTTCGTCGGAACAGACTTGCGAAAATCGCAGTTCAGGCTTGCCGTCGTCGAGGACGTAGATCAGCGGACGCTCATCACCACAATGTTCGTGAATGCTACGCACCAGAGTCGCGCAGCAGTGAGGGCGATGGATGGTCTTGATGCAGAATGTGACGCGATCACGCATGGACAATGCCTCCACCTGGATAACGCAGTGAATCAAAGCCGTGTTTACGGAGCCCCAATCGGCGGAACTTGGGTCGGGCTCGCAGAGCGCCGTAAGGCTTGGCTGCCACATGGTCGTGGACTACCGAGCAATCGAGCGCCACGGCGATTTGCAGATGTTCGATCTGGGACGCTCGATAGAAGAACTCCCAGTGCTCGTACGTTTTGATCTCGTCATCCCAGCGAACGCGGGCGATCGTGTCACGCCGCGCCAGGAATGCGTTGCTGACCATGTCGCACCAACAGGTTTCGCCGATGCGTTTGCGTTCGCCTCGATGCATCCAGATGCGGCTTCCATTCATCAGTGGGCTGAAAAGCATTGGACGGCCACCCGCGCCCTGACGGACAGCAAGAATGTCGAGCTCGTACTCCATGAACCGCTGGTAGACTCGGTCAAGATGCAGATCTGGCGTTACGATCTGGTCATCGTCGAGCAGAAAGATGAATTCGGTGTCGGCCGCATCGATCGCAGTGTTGCGCCCGATCCCAACACCCACATCATGCTGCTCGAGGTCGATCACTTTGCAGAGCTTGGCGGTCTCGGGATACTTTCGCGAGAACCAATGTTCGGGCAGACCATCGTCAACGACAACGATCTTGGGTTCGCCGAACTCCTTTCGAAGCGACTGGACGAGTCGATGGCAGGCCCAAGGCCGATGAATGGTCTTGATGCAAAAGGTAATGTCTTGAATGGGTACAGTTGCTTCCATGTTTCACCACGCGTTAAGGAGTTTGCGAGCAAGTTTGATGGCATGGCGATAGTCCTTGAGACGCTTCGCGCTGCGTTTGATGTGCATGATCGAGTTTAGTGGTGCGACGTTGCCGTAGAACGAAATGAGCGAGTTATCGAAGGCCTTCTCAAAGTCCTCTGTAGTGCAGCCCATGACTTCCCGCATCACGTCCAGCGGTGGCGAACAGGCGATTCGAGTTGATGCACGCAGACCACCGGCTCCGTCAGGCTCGCCTCGCTTCCACGGTTTTCGAAGCGATCCAGCCGCCACATCGACAGCCGCTTGCCACTCGTCATCGGAGAGATTGGGGTCGAGCCAGATGTCGAGATCGCCTTCTTCCCAATCGATCCCATGCAACCGAAGTGCGCCGGAGCCGATGATGATGTAGCGGTGGCGAAACTTGGCGAGGATGTCTTCTACGGGTGTCATCCGAACTTCCTTAACTCGGGGTTCACGTGTGCGATTGCCGAATCGATCTCTTCGGAAGTGGGCTCAATACCGAGGAATGCGATCAGTTCATTGATCACCGTTTCAGGATCTTCCGTTAGCTTGGCGAAGTTGATCCGATGGACGGGGACTTCGGGATGTTCTTGAATGAACGTCTCGCGATGTTCCAGAAGCGAACGCTGGAGTTTGTCGCAGGCGTCATCGCCGGCTGCGAACCATTGGCCTGGATGTCGGCTACTTCGGTCTTGAAGGGAGCGAATCGAGGCTTCGATTGGGCGATCGACTGCGATGATGCGCAGCGAGTTACCGAGGGCTTCATAGAGGTGGTTTGCGAATCGGCAGAGATGCGGATACTTGCCGCCAGCGACAGTTCGATCGCGGATGGCTTCTGCTTTGCGAGTTACGATCCAAGCCTTGAGTTGCTTGGCGAGTTGACCGTCAGGGATCTTGGGATCGATCGCTGGGAATCGCATCGCCTTTTCACAGAGGTTCGCAAGCCCGATCGCTTCGCCTCCCCCAGTTGCCTCGTAACCTCCGAGTTCGTTGCCCATGTGAACGCCCAAATGATGCATGACCATTGCGACGCAGCTGGTGCCACTGCGATGGGGCCCGAGGACGGCAAAGAACGGAGCGTCGCTGTGGTCGGCATTCTTGGCATCGTTGAAGAACCTGGTTTGGGTCCACTTGCGACCGCAGATGTTGGACTTGGTCGGCAGTTGGCCGACGAGCCAGCGATCGGGGGTGTAAACCGGAATAGACTCTTTCTCGACATTCTTGCCTTGGACAAGGGCTTCGTATCGCCGCTGAGTCAATCGCCCCAGGTGATGATCGATGTGGTGCTTTAGGTGCCAGTCATTCCAGTTGAGGTGGCGATAGAGAGTCTTCATCGTTGCACGACCACGCACCATGAAGGCATGTGTGCGATTGACGTTGTAAGGTCGGTAAACGTGGTCGCTGATCTTCTTGGGCGGATGTTTGGCAGCGTACAGGTGCTGACCTCCGAGGTAAGCCAATCCCCAGTCTTCGGGCAACTCACGAACGTACGCCTCGAGATGCTCCACGAAGTCGGGAACGAACCCTGCGTCATCTTCGAAGACCACATACGAATCGATGCCTTCGAGCAGACATTTTTCAAGAATCAGCAAGTGCGAACGGTAGCAGCCCCAGGCACCATTGCCGGCGCGCCACTGCTCGGGCGTCGAAAGCTTGCGACCATCGATAGCTGCGAATCGCTCGACGTCTGGGAATGGCCATGGCTGCGGTAGTTGCTGCATCCATTCGCGCAAACGATCATCGCGTCGATCGAGATTCATGAGGAAGCAACGTTCAACGATCTTCTTCGTCGGCATCGAAATCATCTTCGTTGGGCTCGGGTGCACCGTCTGGGAACTTACGTTCGAACCGGCGGATGGCAGTGAGCACGAGTGACTTGGCGATGGTTCTAGTAAACTTTCCATGGGGTAATCCTCTGAGTTGGGCTTCTTCCAAAAGCCATTCGATAATGGTGTCGAGATTCGTACGGCATCCTTCCACGCCCCAGTCGTTCATGGTCTCGGCGCGGGTCTCACACTTGCAGGTGTCGCTTGGTCTTGCGAACCATGCGAGCATCTTGCGAAGTTCGTTACCCGGGCCAGGCCTATAGGCCGCGATCCGCAGGGTCGTGGGTTCTTCTTGATTGGGCAGGTAGCTTTTCAACAGCGTCTTGAGTTCGTCGACGTTCTGGTTTCGTCGACGCTTGTTGACGATGGCCATACCGATCGTCACGAGGTTGACAGCTTGCGGATTCGAACACTCGCTGCAGGCTCGGCAGCCGCTGGACGAAGCCTGGACGGAGCAATCGGCCAGATGGCTGGCGACTTGGCAGCGGTTGTCGTTAGTCAGATTGGGACAATGCATCATGCTGCCACCTCCACAACTTCGCCGTCGTATCCACCTGATCCACTCGGTGGATCGCCAACTTCGGGACAATCACTTTCAAGGAGCTGCCATCCACAAGACCAGATCCATGTCGTATTGCAGGGCTCGCTTGTGCTGCTGTCGGATGTAGGAGGTTCGCTCGGCGGTTCGCTATCGGAGTGGCTGACGCTCGGACGATCCGACTCGCTGGTGGATGGATCGTGGGAGTGACTTGTCGAAGGATCATTCGAATCGCTTGTCGATGGCGATGAGTCACTGCCTGAGCCGCTCGTTGATCCGCTGCCTGAGCCGCTCTGCGAATAGCTGCCAGATCCGCTGGTGGAATGGCTGGTCGACCATGGGACGCTATAGCTTTCACTTTCGCTGTAACTTGGCCGATCGCTGCTGGATCGACTTTCTGACCCATCGCTGCTTGATGGCTCGCTTGCTGATCGCGATTCGCTACCTGATTCGCTTTCCGATTGACTCTCCGATTCGCTTTGGGAATTACTCTCACTGTCGCTGGAGTCACTCGCCGACACAGACACGCTGCCACTGGAGTAACTGGGCTCCGAATAGCTGGGCCATGAGTAACTCGGTACCGACCTGCTATCGCTGCTTGGTTCCTTGGAATCCGATTGGCTTTCCGATTGGCTCTCGCTTTCCGAACTGATCGATTCGCTTTCCGAACTATCGGATTGACTGCTGTCGCTTCCACTCGAATCGCTCTTGCTGGAATCGCTAACGCTGGATGATCCCGAGTAGCTGTCGCTAGACGATCGGCTGTAACTGGCGTCGCTGGAGTACGATTCGCTTTCTCGCGACGAATCCGATTCGCTCGATTCAGACTGGCTGGATTCTGATTCACTTGATTCGGACTGACTCGACTCCGATTCACTCGAGCTCGATCCACTGGAGCCGCTGGATTGGCTCGAATGACTCGAATCAGAGCTTGATCCGCTCGATGAGTGACTGCTTGAGTAAGAGGGCTCACTCAGTGAAATCGATTGGCTCGAATCGCTAGAAGAACCGCTTGATGCCGATGATCCAGAGCTCGACGATTGACTTGAGCTTGATTGCGACGAGCTCGAGCCGGATGAACTCGAAAGACTAGACGAACTCGATCCAGAACTTGAGACCGACGGTGCCGAGTAGGATTGCGACGAACTTGAATGCTCGCTCGACGATGAGCTCATTGAGGATTGGCTACTCGATGAGCTTATGGAACTGGATGAACTTGATGAGACGCTTGAACTGCTCGACGAGGATGGGCTCGATGAACTACTGCCGGAGCTGCTGCTAGAGCTGCTCGACGATGACGATGAGGATGAACTCGAAGAGCTAGACGAGCTACTGCTGGAACTTGAACTACTGCTTCCCTCGCAGCAGCGGCATCCGATGGTTAGGTAAGCGCTGGTGTCCTCGTGGAAATGGCAGACGATCTGTTGGCTTGTCAGAAGGGCATAGTCACAGACATTGTAGACCGCGACCTTTACGCCGATCGGTGCCCAGACACCGTTGGCATATCGCAGTTCGCGAGCCATGCCCCAGCTCTTGGCTTTAAGCCGCGATACTGGCTTGCAAAGCAACGTCTGCTTGGGCGGGTCGATGATCCAGGAGCGATTACCATCGTAAGTGACGCTGAGATACTGATCACCTTCGTAGTTGGAAACCGGACCTCGAATCCGCTGAGCGCTCGGGTTTCGAGCGATGATGCGAACGCCTTGTCCATTCGGTTTCAAGACCGGCTCAATGGTGCCGGAATCGTCGAGCTGAAAGAGATCGCAGTTGGCGGAACCAGTCGCAAGACCAGAGCGACCAGCGATACCACCGCTGGGAACCTTCACCAGGAATGCAGGATCGGCCGGCTTACCAACGCGAACGACAGCCCACTGGACGCCGGTCTGATTCGCATCACGTCGCCATAGGATCTGGGCGGAGCCGTTCGGTTTTGACTGTAGTGTCGTACCTCCCGAGTCGGCGACATCAGCATATTGATGCCAGGTCTCTTGAACATTCACACGGGCTGCGACGACGCCGGCGAATACCACGCGACCAACTTTGTCCTCGGCGATCGGCTCGATGGCTACACCGAATCGTCCCATATGCTCGTCAGCTATGGGACGAACCGACTGGATCGTCGCATCACGTACGAAACGAGCAAGTGACGTATTGTCGACGTCGGGATCGCCCAGTGGGGCGTTAAAACCGACGATTCCACCGATGGGCACAGTGGTCGAAGATTGAAAGTGAACGCGAACGGTGGCAGCGTCGCGAACGTGGATGCGGTTTCCTGCGCCACCGGCAAGTCGGTCACGCGCAACTGCATCGGCGGCCGCGAGCAGACGGTTGTATTCCGCTGCCGTGATATTAAGTTTCTCGCCTGGCCGAACTCGCCTCGCCATTACTCGATCCCCAATGCGTTAAAGTTCGCTTCGGGGTAAACCTGCTCGACGTAGGCTGCTTCAGGAACTTGTAGGACACGATCACCAACCACCTCTTCGCCGTGTTTGACCCAAAGGTAATCCCATCCTCGCTTCGCCACGCCAGAGATGTTGCCAACCGTAAGGTTGATTTCGTTGGGACGCGCCGCGAAGTGATAAGTCACATCAACCCAGTTCTGTTCGTCTTCGCCGCCTTCGCCACCCAGGAACAAGGCTTCGCCAGGAGCGAAGATCGACCAGGGACTAGAGTTGACGCGGCCAGTCATCGCGACCATGGCGAGCAGATAAGCCGTCGAAACGAATTCAAACTTCTTGCGGACAGAGAACTCGAAAGCGGGAACGGTCACATCGACGCCGGCAACGCCCGAGTCACTTACACCAATCGCACCGCGATAGTTCGGAGCGATCTTGCCAGGGGCAGCATAGATTCCACGAGTGACGAGGGATTGATTGAGATGCGTCGATGCGCCGGTGGTATTGAACGAGACTGGATCGAGCTTGGTCCTATTGATCGATGCAGTGACAAGAGCATGCTTCTCGTTGATGTACTCGCCATCAATCTGTAGATAGGGGATCAGGTCTCGCTGGGTGGCTCGATAGTGGGCCAACGCCGCGCTCGCAGCGACTGCTGGATCGACTGAGCCACCATTGGTCGCCACATAGACGAACGTATCCGAGGTCGTCTTACCACGTGTTGCCTTCTTGGACAGCGCTGCCAATTCAAAATTGTATCCACCGTGTGAGAATCCCATTAGCTGAACACGAAGCCTCCCGTGCGGGCGCGTTCGGCTAGCTGAGCGGTGTTCTCAGCCGTTTGAATGATGGCTCGCTTGACATCATCCGACAGGCCTTCGCCAGTAACTGGGGGCATCTGCAGCCGCGCGACGCTTTGCGATAGAGCTGCGTCGAACTCCTCGAGTCGAACTCGCACCGCAGCAAAGGAAGCAATAAGAGATTCCAGGTTGAGCGATGGCTCGGTTTCCTCAGGAAACAGCGCGTCGGCCAGCTCGTCGAGTTCTTCCTCCGACATGTCTTGAGACTGCGTTATTGGCGTCTCTTTTGTCGGAACAAGGACTTCGGGCACCTCCATGTTTTCGGGCTCGGCGTCCAACTGCGGATCGACATCAAGATCGCCGGCATCGGCATCTTCATCAACGTCGGGTTTGTCAGCGACTTGCAGAGTTGGAATCAGCGATGCGCCACTACCAAGTCCCAGACCGCGACTATCGAAGTTGCCGGCCGCTTCGGTCTTCTCGGCCACTGCTTCTGGACCACTGGAGAATTGATCGAGCGAATCCTTGGTCGAGCGATCGAGCCCAAGCTTGAGGTCCTTCTTCTTGGGCGGTTTCAGTTTGGGATCTTTGATACCATCGACTTCGACCTTGGGAACCTTCAAATCGCCGGGAACTGGTGGCGCGGGTATAGGAGGGATCGGAGTGCCAGAGTCTGGTTCTTTGGTGGCTTCCGGCTCTTGGGGTTTTGCGGCATTGGCTGCTTCCACGGCAGCATCGAACTCCGCTTGCGCCGCGGCTACCTGCTGGTCACGTTCCTTAGCGCGATCCTCGGGCGATTGGCGACCAGCTTCGCGGGCAACGCGAGCCTCCTCTCGCATTTGATCGAGGGTCTTTTGAACGCCTGCGGTGGTATCGTCGATCGTCTGTTGTCGCGACTGTCCGGCCACTTCGTTCTGTTTGAACTGATCATCGCGCGAAGCATCGACCACTTGGTTCTTGGCTTCGGTCTCTTGATCAATAACCGCCATCTCAGCATCAATGTCGCGACCTGCGCGTGCCTTGCGACGTTCTTCAAGCTGCTGCTTGATGCCTTCCTGCATCTGTACGCGATTAGCTTCGATCTGCTGTTTACGAGCGTCGCGCCGTTTCATACGATCGGCGATGGCTTGCTGCTTCTTATTCTCTTCAGCTTCGTCCGCTGTGCGGATCTCCTTGTCGATCTTGGCCATTTCGACTTCGACATTCACATCGTCATCGAACAGCGACTTGAGTTTGATCCATGCCTTGCGTAGAAAGCCCACCGTCGAGTTCCACATCGACTTGACTTGCGCGACGAACACCGACCAGGTGTCGGCGAGATAGTCGATGGTTTCGACCCAGGCAGTTTCAACGCCTGCCAGAGCATTGATGAGCACGCCACCGATCTGAACAGAAACGTCGCCAGCGATGTCGACGAGTTCACGAAGCCGAATGAATCCTTTCTTGAGGAAGCCGATCGTGGAGTTCCAGCCCTTCTGAACTGAGGTGGTAAGAATCGTCCAGCCATCGGCCATGAAACCCAGCGTTGCATTCCATACGCTGGCGAGGCCTGATAACGCACTGATCAGTACATCGCCGATCGCATAAGCTGTGTCGCCCCAGACATCGGAGAGATAATTGGTGAAGTCAGCCCACACGCCCTTGAGATAGGTTGTGCCTTTGATCCATTGGAGCTTGAGATATGTCCACAGAACGTTGGCCGCAGCGGTAATGTCTCCGGCTGCCAATGCATTGGCGATCGCACCAAAGGCTTTGATCGTGTCGGCCTTCAGTGTTTCGAAGACACCTTTCAAGTACTCGATCGCCTGGCCGGCAATTCCAGTGGAATAGATGAAGTAAGCACCTAGTGCCGCGATGGCGGCGACCACCAAGCCAAGTGGCGTGAACAACGCACCGATCATGGTCACAAGGACACCGATCGCAGTTCCCACCAGCGAGAACATTGAAGCTAGGCCACCGACCGCGAACGCAGCCACGCCGGCCGCGCTACCAATTCCGATGAATGCTGCGCCGACACCAACCACGCCAGCAACGATGAGAGCAACCTTCTTGACCACCTCCTGGTTTTTACCAATCCATTCGGTGAGTCCCGAAAGAGCTCTTGAGATCGATTTCATCATCGAACTAACAGACGTATCAAGAGCCTCACCGATGGCGATCGCGACGCCTTCCACAGAACTCTTTAAGATCCGAAACGCGCCGCCGATCCCAGCATCCATGTCAGCGGCCGTCTTGGCTGCGATACCACCGGCGTTCTGGATTTCGGCTAGAAGTTGACGCGTATCAGTAACGGTCTTTCCGATTGCAGACGCGCTTGTGATGCCTAACAATCCGAAGACTTCGTTGAAGGCTTCAGCGCGATCTCCGGTTCCCATATTGGCAGTAGCCGCAGAAACTTCACCAAGCACATCCACAAGGTTACGGGCATTGCCTTGAGCGTCCTTGGTCGCAACACCGAAGACCTTTTGAAACTTCTCGGACTCCGATGCACTCAACGTGAGCAATCGACGTAGAGCGGTTCCGGCTTCACTCCCTTGAATCCCAAGGTTGCCAAGCGTTCCAAGAATGGCGAGCGTCTCTTCAAGGCTCATGTTGGCATCGGCTGCCACTGGGCCTGCGTAGGACAACGCCTCGCCGAGTGATTCCACCGAGTTGAAGGACTTGTTGGCAGCGGCTGTGAGACCATCGGCCACTCGGACTGCATCGGTGGCTTCCATGGAGAATTGGCGAATAGTAGCTGCCATGATTCCCGAGCTGAGTGTTGCATCGGTTCCAGTGGCGCGAGCGAGGTTCATAACCGCCAGTGTCATCTCCTCGATTTGCTTGGGTGAGAAGCCCGCGCGACCAAGTTCGGTCATCAGAGAGGCAACTTCGCTGGCAGAGAAGCTAGTCGTAGCCCCCAATTGTTTGGCAGTATTACGCAAGGATTCGAATGCTGCACCAGTCGCGTTTGCGGCAGCGCCGGCGGCTCGGATAGCATCGTCGAAACTTGTATACACTGCGAGACTTCCAGCCACTGGGGCCGCTGCAGCGACACCAAGCCCCATTAGCTTGGTGCCGACCAATCTGGCCGACGCACCAAATGATTGCAGTCGCTTTTGCGCAGCCTCGAGCCCCTTGAGAAACTGGGCGCTTCGCGCAGTCAGCTCGACGTAGGCTCCTCCGGCTTTAACTTGGGACATGGCGACTCCGGCAATTTCGGTTTGTAACTTGCACCGAGCATTGCAGCAGCCTGCTCAACAGTGCCGCGGGCAACGATCGGTTTCTGATTGGCGTAAGGATTGAAGTCGTCGGGCCTGAATGGCTTGCGACGTCTCTTACGATCTCGATTCATCTCGGCCATCAGCGCCATAATCGTGCTGGCAACATTCCAGTCGTGCTGGCGTTTGGCTTCTGCCATCAGCACGAGTTGGCGAAGTGTTAGGGGACCTGGGTCGACCCCGACGATGCCGGCGACTCGGGTGATGAGTCGTTCCAGCTCGGCACAGCGAGCTTGCGTTCGAGATCTTCGACGATCTTGTCGACCAAGTTCGGATCGTCCAGTCGCTTCTCGATCGCATTGATCCCTCGAGTCTCGATCAACTTCTGTTTCTCGGCCGCCTTCCGCAGAAGACGGCGTCGGGACTCCGGGAAGTAATTGATCAACGCTTCGAGGAGTGCACCGGTTGCATCGTCGATCGAGTTTCCAGCGAGGCCCTCACCGAAGGCTTCGTCGGTAATCTGCTGCTGATCAGCTTGTGGTTTGCAGATGGCATAGAGCACGTCGCCCAGGAGCAACGGATCAGTTGAGAGTCGTGTGATCAAATCACCGTCGATCGCTTCCAGCAGATGCACGCCGGTGAGAGTCTTCACGCGGCGCAGCGTCGTGTTATCGATATCCACAATCCAAATGCGGCCGGCGCGGTCAACGAACTTCTGCATGATGCCTCCCTGAGTGTTATGAATCCTCTAAACCAACTACAACGACAGCGATCAAGGACCAGCCAAGCCCGGTCCCACATTCATGCCACCACCGCCAGTCGATTGCGTTGGTTTGAGAGTCACATCAGCCGAAATGACCTCCTCCAAGTTCTGGTTGACATTGAAGGTCATCACTTCGCAAGTCAGCGTGAGCGTTCCACCAGCGTCGCTGATGCCGACATCACAGGGATCACCGCTGCTCCACAATCCTTGAAGCAAGCCGAACGCGCTATCGCCATCCTTGTTCAGCACTGTGAACTCGATGGACGCATCCTTCAGCGTTCCGACCGTCGCGCGCCAGCCGTTGTTGGCACGAGTACTGGCGTCGGCTTCAGCCTTTTCAAGGCTGACCGTCAAATCCTTGACATTGGTGATCTCGGCTCCGTCGATGGTGAGGACGGCTTCGAGACCTAGTCTTACTTCTGGCATCGTGAATGATTCCTTATGGCGAACGTTTACTTAACTGAGTTGGCCCAGAACATGGGGAGCCGACTCCGGTTGGCATCCAGTGCCGGCTTCATGAAGGGGCGCTTGGGGTAATGACGAGGTTTGTTGTCACTGCGGCGTTCGTTTTCTTCAGCGATCAAGCGAGTGGCTCGATTGGCTTGTGCTGCGGTTCGCAATTCGATCCGCGCAAACTTCGTCTTGTTTCCTTGCTGCTTGATTCGGATCGGACCATGTTCGCCAACTCGAAAGCGATGTGGCTTCAGCTTGCGGCGTTTGGTTGCCAATCCACCGAATTCATGCAGATTCCAAAGTCGACCCGCGATCTCATTCACAGGCCCGATGATGACTTCGGTCTTGTTATTGGTTACTTCGTAGCGAATCACTCGTCTGAGCATGCCCGTCTGGGTATTCGGCGGGCTTCCTGGCTTGGATGGATTCTTACGCTTACGAATGCTCCGACTTGCAGTTTTACGGATGGCACCGCCGGCCTCGCTGATCGATGTAAAGGTCGCAGTTTCCACCTTCTTCTTGAGCTTTCGCTTATCGAATTGAGTTCGAACCGTAAGTCGGATCATCGTGCCAGTTCAAAGGTTAAGGTCAACAAGCTTGTAAACTGACGCAGTTGCTCCCAGTGTTCACTGGAGTACAGCACGGCATGTTCGGCCTTGATGCATCGAGCCGCTTGAAATGACACGAGCCGCTTCAAGCGAAACTCGTCTGCGATCTTTTCCACAAGGTCCACCAACGGGTCGATCTCCTCATTGGTTCCCTTCGAAAACTTCTTTTGCACAGCGACGTCGACTCGGCAGTGGTAGCGGTTGTGGGCGCGATCGTGGGGAAGTAACTCGACGTCGCGAGGTACCACGCTGACGCGGAGTTCCTTCATGTCTTCGAGGTCGAAGTTGGGAACGTACAGACGCTCGGCCACGAACTCAAAATCGAACTCGGCGGCATTGAGCTGGGCGGTGACGCTGTCGGCAACTTGTAGAACGGTCGTCATGAGGGATGTGATTCGATCTGTTTGGTGTGGATGCGGAGTTTCAGACGGAATGGGTCGCTGTAGCGCCAAGGTGGGTCGCCACCAAGGGCCATCACTTCAAAGATGAAGGTGTGGTTGCCATCGATCTCGACAATGGTGTCACCGCGCCGGGGCAACGTTCCAATGATCGATTCGAGTAACGCTCGTGTGTCGATCAGGAAATCGCGGACTTGGCTGCGAGTGACAATTCCCTCGCCGTCGTCCTGGTCGTACATCGACTTGCCGATAGTGGCTTGGAGCGTGGCTCCAAGCTCTCCTCGGCGATATACGACCTGGCGAGATGCGTGCTGGGTGAGTTTGGAAGCAAGCCACTCCTGGCCCTTTTGAAGCATGTCTGTCATGACTCGGCTTTTGCCTTCGTATTGCCCAGCAGCTTCGAAGCCTTCGTTCGAACTTCATCGAGCCAAACCGCATCGGCGCGGCGTTGGTACTCGGAAGCAACGGCATTCGCCTCTTCGTCAAGCTGTTGCTGACGAAGCGTTGTTTGACGAACGGGCTGGGTTGGTTCTGGAGTTAAGAAAGCAACGGGCGACGCTTGCTTGAGTTGCTCGGGTTCCCGTTTCTTCACAGGAAGCAGCGCAACTGCCAGCAGGACGACGACCACAATGACGGCAATGGCTAATAACATTTTTGGGTTGAACCTCATCTAGGAGAGTGGATTGGGTTAAAGCAACGCTCAGCTAATGCCGCGTTTGATCAGAATGAACACGAGCAACACGGCTGCAATTCCAATGAGCGCGACCGTGGCGATCTCGCCCGCCGACAGCCAAAGCAGTGCGTTGCGAGTATCTTTCGCTCCGTCGAAGAGATCGCGCACTCGATCCAGTGGCCGGCGGTCTTCGGAGGGAGGCGTTGGGCAATAGCCATCGGGACAATCTTCAGCCGACAGATACAGCGTCGGCGTGATCGCATCGTCCCAGGAGTAACCTTTGGTTTTTACCGCTCCAGTCTTCTGGGCTTCTTTGGCTTGCTTGTAGAGCGTGTATCCATGACGCAAATCCGAGTAGAGCTCGTCCGGCGTGCTCGGAATCATCGAACGACCAGCGGCGTGGATGTGCCCGCCGGTTGCGTCTTGGAAGAGCACCACAGGGAACTGTTCCGCGGGCACAATGTCGGCATAGCGAGTCTTGTAGATCGCATTGGTTGCCGTATAGACCTGGAATTCGCAGCTTTCCTTGAGCGCAGCTAGCTGCTTGTTCTGCGTGAACCATTCCTGGAGTCGCTGACTTGTCGCATCGGTGTTAACGAACAGCGCGATCTGGTAACTCTTCTTCGGTGGAGGAGCCGCAGGATTCGAGACGGGAGTAACGACCAACGGTTCTTGAGCGGGCTTTGGAACATCCACAAAGTTCGGCGTGACGGGGACTGGTTGGGCCACTGTGGGCGTCACCGTTGGCGTCACGACGGTCGGTTGCACAATTGTGGGTTGAACTACCACTGGCGCGGGATAGACGCGTTGTGGTAGGCAATTCGGCGGACAGGTGCGAATCTGTTGCTTGATCTCACCCTGGGCCTGCAAGTTCACCGACTGCGGTTCTTGCAACTTCTCGATCGCGCCAACGCTCGGCGCGGTCGGTCGATAGTTGGGTACCGTCCAGCTCTGCTCAGGCTGTGGTTGCGCTGGCTTGTTATGCAAAGCAGTGAAGACAACACCCAGGAGAATCGCGTGGACGATTGCCACCACGATCAGGCCCAGACTTAAGCGAATTCGAATCGTATCGTTGATCATGGTGATTACAGAACCTCATAACTTTGGTAAGGCAGTGAACTGCTGGGATCGTTGAGAACGGTCAGGGCAAAGCCTCCATAGCCTGCCCACAAGCGGATGAACTGTTCGCGAGGCGTGAGTTCGAAGCGCCCCGGATAGTTGTTGTCGAGAATCGCTGCGTATTGCTTCCCATCTCGCTCGATCCAGCCAACGAACGTGCAGCAGTGCGCTGGCTTCCACCAGAGGATCGCTCCACGCCTGGTTGCGCTGGCCCAATCCAGGAAGCGTGGGTCGGCCTTGAGCGTGAAGCTGTAGTCAATGCCGGCAGCATCCAAGCGATCACGCAGACGCGAGTCCCACTCGCCATCGGCATAGGTAGCTCGCCAGCGTTCGCCAAGCTCGAATCTATTGAGCCAACGGAGATGGTTGACGAGCGACGCGTGAACGCAGCTCCCTTGACCAAGCGAGCCCGTCCAATTGCGCTGATGCAATTGCACCGGCAGATTGGCTGGTGGTTGTTCCGGTTCAGGCGTTGGTAATGCACGAACATTGACCACGCCAGAATCGCAGCCAGCCACCACGAGCAGCATCAGTGCACAGGCTGAAATCAATTGTTTATGAATCATATTGAGCTCGTTGCTAAAACTATTGACGGTGACGACTAACGCTGGACCGCAAACACAAGGGTCGTTTGGAGCACCGAGGTGCAACTCGTGCCCCTGGTGCGGGCCAGCGGTAGGCGTCGCTAACTCTTGAACACCACCCACAGTTGCGGATTCGACTGCGGCGTCGAAGCCACGAAGCGAATGGGCAGCCCACACATCGCCTTCATCGTGACGTAGCGCGGATTGGTTGGATCGAATAACTCGCTTTCATACTTGGCGAGTTCTGCGACCTCTCCATTGGGAAGCCAGCCCTCGATGGTCCACTGCGATGGCGTCGATTGCTTGGCAATGCAAAAGCAACTGCGGAATTCGCCCACCGAGATCCACTGGCTGACTTGGCCGTTTGCCAGACGCAGTGGCTGAACAGAGCGTGCGCGATCGACAGTTACTTTTGCGATTGATCCCATGGCTTATTGACTCAGTCGTAAACGGACACAGCGGGTTCCTGGTGGAGCGGACTCGATGGCTTTGCCCATCATCGGATGGGCGTAAGCGTTCTTGACCACATGCCAACTGATCTCCGACCAGTAAAGGATCGTGCCAGCGGGAATGTTGGTGGTTGGATCTTTCACTACATCGAAGACGCCCCGCATCGTGATGCTGCCACGTGAGCCCGCACTAATCCCAAACTTGGCGATGCCCACGAGCCGGTCGACGACAACCACTGAGCCAGCGGCCACGTCGGACTCGGGGACGATCGGCAAGGTGTTACCATCCGCGACGAAGATGGCTCCTGCATTTATGATTTGTGCGTTGTTGCTCACGGCGTCTCATCACTGGCTCAGGCGAACGCGGACGAAGGAATCAGTAGCGGCAGCGTCATTAACGACTTTGCCGAGGTATACGGTTCCCGCATCGACGTCGGTGACGATTCCGTCGGTCGTCGCGTAGATCTTCTGGCCGGCCGCATAGACCTCGGCATCCGCCGGGTCTTTGGGAATGTCAAAGACACCTTCCACAGCGATTGAGCCCAGCGAGCCGGCCTTGATGTCGCGTTTGGTAATGCCCACCAAGTCGCCTTGGATCACGATTGATCCAACCGCGACATCAACGGTGGGAGTGAAATCGACGGCCTTACCGTCATGAACGAATTGAGCTTGCATGGATTATGGAATCCTTGAGGACAAAGAATGGTTGGTTTCAGAGCGGTCAGGAGACGAGGCTTACTCGCCAGTGACCTTCACAGCGGCGCGTGGGTCTTGCGAGTTCACACCGAAGTCGATGTAAGAACGGAAGCCCATGCCGAGCGTGTTGGCCGGCATCTCAACGCGTTCGATGACGGGCGTGCGTCGGCCATTGAGGAACACGATCTCAAACGCGGGCAGCACATTCGGATTAGCGAACAGATACCACGCCGAACCGCTGGCTCCCTGGTAGTAACTGTCCGACAAGTGCGGCGTTGAAATGACGCGGTACTTGTTGCGGTGAGGGTTGATCGGCACGAGGAGATCACAGTGCGATTCAAAAGCTTCGCCAAGCATCAGCCGCCAGCTCAAGTGCGAGGTCGCTACATCGTTTAGCTGCTCAAGTGCTTGCCAGGGCTGGCTCATGACGAGTCCTCCTTGGAGCTTGCTTCGAGATGATGAATCCACGCTGGGTAAGCCAATCTTCGATGGTCGCGGACACTCGCCCGCGGCTGTAAATGGCAACATTGGGAGGACGAACGGTGATTGCCAACTCGCTTTTTCGGCCCTCGAGCTCCATCTTGAATGTCGCGGAGATCAAACGCCTTTCAAGGCGAATATTTTTCTTCTTCGCTTGTGCCCAATCCAGCAGGTCATCACCTTTGCGAATGGTCGTGACACCGTAACGATCATCTGGATCACCAAGCCACAGTTCGATCATTCGAACATCGCTGATGCCCTCGATGCCGCCGGGTGCCAGCGCATCGAATTCAAACTCCCGTAGTGGATCAAGCGTGTATTTGATACCGGTTGGAAACAGGTTCTCGTTACCAAACATATGCTTGCCCAAGAGCCGGCAATACAACGCTTTCTCCTTGCCGGTTTTGGCATTGATCCGCAGTTCGCCAAACTCGCGGTTGTAGATCGCCGATGCGCTCTGCACAGGCCAGAACGATTGAAATCCGAAGCGACCATTCTCCACGATTCGCTGGCGTCGAAATAGGCTGCCATGCATTATCGAGAATTCGACTTCATCCGCGTTCTCGAAGACTTCAACCCTTGTTCCCTGGGCGCGAAAACGCTCCACATGCCAAGAGTCAATGTCTCGTTCCAGTTGCTGAAGCGTTTCCTCTGCCGGCGTTACAAACTTCGGAGCAGTGGTTTGGCTCGCTTGGAAATAGTCGTACGAGCGAACACGCTTGATTCGAGAAAGTGCGTGTGTTTGGACAAGCTTCTCGGGATTGGACAGCCACGCAGCTGTGACGATATCTGCTGCTGAATGCTTGCCACTGGGCTGGATTCCCAATGTGTGAGCGGGAATTCGATCGAGCAACAGCTCAATGGCGACGGTGTTGGCTAGTTCATCGATAAGGCAGATCGCGTCCAGCAGGTCCGCTGGCGTCTCGCGATCCGCTTTGGTTATCTCACGAATGACCGCTTGGCAATCGATCGAATCAGGTGCTTCGATCGGGATAGACCGATTTGCGAAGAAATCGGCGTAAGGATGGAGTAGTTCGAACAATCGCTTGGGAGCGATCGATTCCAAAACACCGGGGCGCGATAAACGCGGAAGTCGAACAGCGGTCATGATGTAAACCTTGAAAATCAGTACTTCATAGCAATCCTTCATTGATCAAAACGTCAAGCGATCCAACCGACTGACGCAAACAAATGCGATTGGCATTGGCCAGCCTACGGCTTCCACCGTGCAAAACTCCTAGCGTGGGCATCCCATCCGCCAGTCCATGACCGTTGTCCTATGTGATTCCATCCAGGCCAAGCCACTGCCAATCGCGAGAGCTATCATTCACACGCGTTTGACACCTTTGGTCACAGCTTTTTGGAATCGGAAAATATTCTTGAACTTGCCGTCCGTTAGCAACGACTCGAGAAAGATTCGCCTTTGGTCCGTCAATTCTGCGTCCAACCGGGTATTCCAACAGGTAGGAGAAAGCGATTTAACAGGTAGAGATGCCTGGCTTCAAATACTTAACGCGGAAGTGGATGAAACGAATGAGGCAACCCTCTGAACTGGCACAAGTTAGCATCGAACAAGGACAAGTTGAGATTGCTCAATTGTTGGCGATCGGAGTCGTGCGAGTCCTCTTGCAGCAGAACTCGCAGGTCAAACTGGATTCGGAATCAGTTAAGCCAGAAACTTCCGACGATGGGCTTGAGGATTCTTGAGAACTATCGCTCTCTGTGACCGGCGGTAAACGCGCCGCGAGAAACCACCAACAAGACCATTCACAACGGAGGGACTTATGAGCCTCAACATCAAGCAGGAGGTCGCACGCATGAAGAGTATGGCGACCGCTGCACTTCAAGAGTACTTCGAGACTGTTTGTCTCGAGCCACCACGTAGCCGCAATCGCGATTGGATGATCAAGAAGATTGCCTGGCGGTTGCAAGCGAACGAACAAGGAGGTCTACCCGAGCGAGTGAGACAACGTGCATTAGCAATGGCTGACGATGCCGATCTGCGTAAGCGACCAACGCAATCATTCACCGATCAGATATCGCTTGCATGCGAGCAAACGACCGTGATTGATCCTGGTCGTGACCCCCGGTTGCCGCCCGCAGGAGATCAATTGCACAAAACCTACAAGGGTCAAAAGCTCGTTGTTCATGTTGGCGAGAGTACTTTTGAGTTCAACGGTACGACGTACAGCACTCTTTCAGCCGTGGCGAAGGCGATCTCCGGTTCGCACGTTAACGGCTTCACGTTCTTCGGATTGAAGGGCAAGAAGGAGCTAGCCCAATGATCGATACTAACAAGAGAACCAAAGAGATTCGGTGCGCTATCTACACCCGCAAATCTACAACGGAAGGTTTAGAGCAGGAGTTCAACTCGCTTGATGCTCAGCGCGAGTCATGCTCGTCGTACATTGCCAGCCAACGCCATGAAGGTTGGGTGGAGATCGACAAGCTATACGACGATGGCGGTTTCACGGGTGGCAACATGGAACGCCCTGCGCTAAAGCAATTACTGGAGGATATCAAGGCCGGAATGATCGACTGCATTGTGGTTTACAAGGTCGATCGACTCAGCCGCTCATTGATGGACTTTTCTCGCATCATGGACACGTTCGACAAATCGGGCGTCTCCTTCGTGTCCGTAACGCAGCAGTTCAACACCACCTCTAGTATGGGGCGATTGACGCTGAACATCTTGCTTTCATTTGCACAATTCGAACGCGAGATCATCAGCGAACGAACTCGCGACAAAATGTCAGCCGCAAGACGCAAGGGCAAGTACATCGGCGGCCGGCCAATACTGGGTTACGATATCGATCGAGTAACCAAGAAGCTGATCGTCAACGAACTAGAGGCAGAACGCGTCCGGCAAATCTTCGATCTGTATCTTGAGTGCGAGGGGCTCATCGGAACACTTGAGGCGATCGAAGCCCGCGGTTGGCGAGCAAAGAGTTGGGTTACGAAGACAGACAAGCAGCTAGGTGGCGGCCAATTCTACAAGACGACGCTCCATGCTTTATTGACCAATCCGATCTATCTCGGCAAGGTCACCTACCATGATGAAATGTACGAAGGCGAACACCAGGCGATCGTTGATCCGGCTGTGTTTGCGGCAGTAAAGAAGAAGCTCAGTGCCAACCGTGTCAACTTGGGAGATCGCATCCACGGCAAGTCACCTGGCGTATTGGCTGGTCTGCTGCGGTGCACGGCCTGCAATTCCATGATGACGCATTCGACCAGCGGTGGTAGCGGGCGCGGCAAACGATATCGCTACTATGTTTGCAACAAGGCAACCAAGCGCGGTCATAAGACCTGTCCTAAGCCATCCTTGCCTGCAGAGGAGGTTGAACGCTTTGTGGTGGCACAACTTCAATCGCTCACAATCGACGAGACGCTACTCAATGAGACTTGCCATCGCGTGAGCCGGACCATTAACGATAAAGGAGAGACGCTTCAGAAAGAGCTTTCCCTCCTGAATGAAAGCTTGGTCAACCTCGAGCGAGCGATTGAAGCCTTCGCGATTCCCACCGGTGACGTTGCTCGCGAAGTCAAACGTCTCGACTCACTCGCATCACTTACGGAGCAGCAGACTCGCGACCTTCGCAGGCGTAACGAATTGCAAGACCAGCTCGCGAAGATCCAAGCTGGTACTCCAGACCGCCAAACCATCCTGAAGGCAATCAAGAATCTCGAGGAATTGTGGGAGCATCTCACGATGGGCGAACGAAGCCGACTGATGTCACAGTTGGTAGCAAGCATCGACCACGACCCCACCGACAGCACACTATCGATAACGCTTAGCCCGCTCGGGCTGAAATCATTTGCAACCAAGAACCCTAACAACGAAGAAACCAAGAAATCATGAGCCACATGAAAGCCAAGTTTGAAACCAGCGCTTCCTCGCATGGTCGAAAACGCGTCGGTGTCCCCAAGCCCAAGATGCCAAGTGCGCCGGCCAAGCTTCCTCACATCACCAAGCTTATGGCGTTGGCCATTCGACTGGAACATTTACTCGCCACCGGCCAAGTCAAAGACCAAGCCGAGATCGCCCGTGTCGCCGGCATCACCCGCGCCCGCGTAACGCAGATCATCAACCTGGCCAATCTCGCCCCCGACATCCAGCAAGCGATCCTCGACCTCGAACCCACAACCGACCCCGTCCCACGATTCCGCGAACGAGAAGTGCGAACAATTGCGATCATGCCGAACTGGGAGAAACAGCGACAAGCGTGGAAGAGACTTGTCAAAAGAACTTCGGAAGGTTAGTCGTCAGCAACGTAGAGATTGCAGCGTTCAAGAGATTGAGTTGCAAGGTCGCCGACAATCGAATGGCTCGGTTAAAGAGTTGCGAATAGCCCAAAACTGGTTCGTCCGCATTGGAAGTTTGCTAGGGTTCATTATCCCGATCACTATTTGCAGCTACACGGAAGTGGTTACACCAGAACAGGATGTCGGCGATCGATCGAAAGCGAACCGACGCAGGATCGTTCGGCATGTCTTCGTCAGCGGGAGAGGCAGTTCGAACAAACTTCGGCAAAAATCGATGAAAGGTAATAGGGGCTTGTAACCATTCAATTAGATCGAGATGCCCAATGCTATGGCTTCGCCGATTGACCAGTGGCCAAATCGGCTGCAAATCACGTAGAGTCTTCGGTTACAGTACTCGGCTCATGCGGGGGCACGTTCAAGCACGACGTTTGCTTCTCGAAACTCTTCAGAAAAATCACAACCGACTTGAAGCGTTGGTGCGATCCGTTTCATGGCTACAAAAAGAATGCGTTCTAGAATCTGTTGCCGGAATCGTCCGTTAAGTGTCTTAACAAAATAGTCCTCTGGCGCTCCCACAGTCGAGAACATCTGGTTTGCAATCGATCCAATCTCGAAAACCAAACGCGCAACGGTAGCGTCATCACAGTTATCAACAATGTTTATTGACTCAACCATAGCACCGATATCCGTCGCGCAATCTCGATGACTATCATGCTGTTGCATTGTCGCGTCTCCTTAATTGGAACCTCGGTTCCTGTTCGCAGATTTCAGGGTAATTTCACTCAATAGTCAAGGGAGAACAATTTAATGGAATTCATAAGAATCGTTAAGGTCTAACAGGAGATACGAACCCGCTTGGTTTTAGGGCTGCAATCGAACAGTTCGCGTGGTCCAGCACTGTTTCCGCTGTGTTCCCGATCAGGAATCCTTCAATGCCGGTTCGGCACATCGTCCCCATGACAAGCAAGTCGACCGCCTCCGAAGCAGTGAACCGTGCGAGTTCTTCTCCAGCGTGGCCTTTTAAGAGATGGACTCTTGCAACTTGATCCATGTACGGCATCACAAGTTGATCAAGTGCTGCCTCGTGTTTTGATCGCATGCTTATCCCAACTTCAGCAATCGCATCGTCGCTCAAACCGGCTCGCCATCTCAGCGCTGATTCAATGTAGAAGGACCATACATGAACCACATGTAGTTCGGCATCTTCAACAGCAGCAAGTGAGGATGCAAAGTTCATAATGGCGATATTCAATGCATGCCGCACTGGATCGATCTCGCTTTCCTCCAGGAACGGCGCTGGATCAACAGCCGCTACAACACGGCGGCTGTATACGCGATGCATTGGCTTTTGAATCAACACTGTGCATGGACATTTTCGTATCAGCTGACGATCTATATGACCAAGAAGTACGCTCTGGATTCCATTGCTTGGCTCAGGAGATTTGATCAGGATATCGTGCTTATGATTTTGCACTTGTTTACTAACCTCAAGGAACCTATTGCCTCGAAGTATGACCGAGGCAGCCTTCACGCCTTGCGAATCGGCTAAGCTCTGAAGTCGTTCGCATTCGTTGCGTTCATCCGCTTCGCCGGAGATAGTTTCTGCTGAGGAGATTTGTGCTGCCAACAATTGGAATAATCCTGCCGGCACTTCGTCGACCACGCTCACTATGGTCAATGTGGCCCCAGACTTTTGGCATACCCGGATCGCTTGCTCGAATGCCGTCGAGTCGTCAGTCCCGATCGATCGCAGAAAGCAGATGCTGGTAATCGTCGTGCTTGAATCCTGATTCATTGGGCTAATCTCCTCGGGTAATTGGGGTGCGAGCATTCTACCACTCCGTACGCCACAGGGCACCCGCGAAGTTGCACCACAAGACTCCATTATGCTAAAGTGATGGCGGGAACTGAGCAGCAAAGGCAATCGCTGCATACGCATCAATTCGCATTAACAAGCAGCTAGTCATGCCACTAGGCCTTGAGATAGAAAAGGTGACTTCAAATGGAATTCAAATTATTATTGGTCGTGGTGGAGACGGATCGAGTCGATAAAGTCCTTGATGCAGTTTTGACGGCTGGTGCGACAGGGGCGACGATATTAAGCAACGCTCGAGGACTGGGGCTCTCACCAAGTAAAACCTTTCTTGGCTTGACGCTCTTCGAGCAAAGAAGCATCGTACTTGTGTTGGTAGACGCCAAGAAGTCGGACATGATCTTGGAGGTCGCCGAAGAAGCAGGCCAACTTGATGAAACGCTGGGGACCGGTATTGCACTACAGTTGCCGGTTGACAAAGCGGTTGGACTCACGGAACACATTAAGCGTCTTGCGCAGGAACACCACAAAAAGTCGTAGTGAGAGTCCAGCTTACCGCAGCCGGTGCGTGGCAGTCTAAGCCAGTAGAATGCGGGCCAGGGTGAAATAGATCAGCAAAGTAACCATGTCCGTGCAGGCTAGCGCGACTGGGCCAGCAGCAACTTGTGGTTCGCGATTGAAGAGCCGCACCAGGTTTGGCATCGTCATTCCGATAACCGATGCGCACGTTACGCTTCCAGCAATTCCACCGAGTATGCACAAAGTCACTCGCACCTGCCCGAGCCAAATCAACGCGACTGCGGCCACAGCTATTCCGCTTGCAACGCCGAGAAAAAGCCCTGTGACAACCTCCTGTCGAAGCTTCTTGAGAATCTCCGCGACGGTTGGCTGCTTTCCACTCAACACTCGAAGCGCCAAACTCACCGACTGAATGCTCACGCTCTCTGCCAGTGCAAGCACGACGGGGATAAACAAAGCGAGCGCAACTGCCTTCTGCAATTCCGCTTCAAACACGCCGGTAAGAAACGCAGCCATAAGTCCCCCCGCGATGTTCGCGAGAAGCCATGGAAAGCGATTACCGAAAGCGACAGCAGGTGATGTTTGCTTCACGGCATCGAGGTGTACACCGATGAGCTGGAACAATTCGTCGTTCCCCTCACGTCGATCGAAGTCACTCAGTTCCTCCGTATAGAGCTCGATGTCGACCACTCCAATAAGTCGAAAATCCGCATCGACAATTGGAAATGCGAGAAGTCGGTGGAGCACAAAGTATTCACATGCTTCAAGGACAGTCGCGGTGTTTGATATGGTCAGGACATCAGCGACCATGATCTCTTTGAGTGGCTTCTCAGGAGCATTCAGCAACATGCGCCGCGTTGGAACGACACCCTTCAGCTTGTTTTGATCGTCCACGACGTAAAAATAGATGATGCGACTTTCGGGCGGCTTCTCGCGGATAGAAAGAAGCGCCTCCCCGACCGTCTGCTCCACATGGAGTCGAGGAAGGTCCGTTCGCATATGGTTGATAACTAGATCATCTAGTGAGTGCTTTTCAGGGGCGGCTCGCAATCCACAACTCCGATCCTGTGACTGGTTCTTAGTCCAACGTTACCGATTACTATTCCGCTCGCCCAATTGTCCCGCAACAATCAAGGCAGCTCCCAAACATCCGAAAAGAAATGTAATGGTTGCGTTCATTGGCTCCGGAGTTAAACCCATAATCAAGGTGATTGAAAACTTAAAGAGCGAAACCAAAACCATGGCAATACCATAAATCGTTTTGCGGTTCGTTCTGGCTAACTGATGTTCAGGCACCATCGCGGTTTTTCTAGTACCACCAAAGCCATTTGAGGCCACCTGATCGCAGGATCTTGTTAGGTTGTTCTGAGTGTTCATACGCCCCCTCGACGTAGCGGGATTGCAGTAGTTTGACGTGTCAAGTCTATCTTTGTCTCGCGATCCCTGCCATAGTAATCGCCCTTGAGCATCTTCTGCACGCCAAGGTCCCCACGGCTTACCAGGTCTTCCTCGGTGCAAATTCTTTTGAATACGTCTACGCCTCCATCGAAGTTGTGCTTGAATCCAATGGCTCGATGAAGTTGTCCAAAGGAAGCAGAGACATGCCGACCATTTCGATCTTACCTACGCTCGACAGCCGCAGGACTCGAAAATTCACCTGGCCGAAACGGATGGCGTTGCCCACAACGGGTGGGTGATTTCCAAGATGGTGCGATATAGCTTCTGCTAGGGAGTGCTCAGGCTGAGCGTCCATTTCGATTGCATAAAGCTCTCGGATTTCGCTCACAGTAGTTGAGGCACGCAATGGAAACTCCAAAGTGATAGGGATCAGACCCCGCACGTCAGAGCAGCTACCGAATACTTGATTGACGAGTGGCTGAATCCCTGGTTTCAGCACAAGGATCACGTGGTCTTTGGGCTGGATATAGGTGCTGCCTTGGGGTGGGACTATCTGGTCTCCTCGCGAGATCAGGGCAATGACAGCTCCCTCAGGTAATGCAAGATCTTTCACTCTACGGCCAGCCGCCCGGGAGTCGTCACCAATCGCGTAATCGACGATTTCGCCGTTGACATGACGAAGCGATGAGATTTCTAACGTCAAAGGGGGCTCTGGCTCGCGGGGCCGTTCGAGGCCGAGCCAACGAGCTACAGGAGTCAAGCTCGACCCCTGGATCACTGCTGAAACCACGACGATAAAGAAGACAACATCAAACAACAAAGACGCTTGCAATGGCTTCTCGGCCGTCCCGAGCATCAAAGGAAAGGTGGCCAGCGTAATGGGTACTGCGCCTTTGAGCCCTACCCAGGAAATGAATGTGAGTTCCTTCCAAGTAAATCGGAATGGCCATGCCGAAAGCAGCACTGCAATGGGACGTGCCACAAAGATCAATACGACGCTTATCAAGAGAGCCTTGCCAGCCACGTCCACCAATCGACTCGGGAAGCACAACAGCCCTAGAACAACGAACATGACAATCTGTGAAAGCCAAGCGATCGCGTCATGATATAGGCGAATACCGCGTTGGAAAACGAGCGGTCGATTACCGATGATCACACCAGCAATGTAGACTGCCAGGAAGCCGCTTCCTCCCAGCGTGGCGGCCAGTCCATATGTCAACAAGCCGAACGCGCTAATTAGGACCGGGTACATGCCAGCGGCACCTAACTCTATCCGGTTGACAACCCAACCGGCCACATAACCTCCAAGAACTCCGCACAATCCCCCAATCAGCATCTGCGACGCAAATAAACCAAGCAGTCCCGGGCCGATCGCTACATTGCCAAGCAACACCTCGATACAACCAACCGTCAGAAAGATGGCCATTGGGTCATTGGAGGCGCTTTCTACTTCCAAGACGGCCGCGATTCGCTTCGGCAGACCAATGCCCCCCGAACGAAGAACCGAAAACACGGCGGACGCATCGGTCGAACCGACGATGCTGCCCAGCAATAGCCCTTCCAGAAGTGAAATTTGAAGAATCCATGCAGCAGCTAGCCCCGTGATGACGGCCGTGACCAACACACCCCAGGTTGCCAGCAATACGGAAGGCTTCCAGGCCAAACGCATCGCGGGCAAGGATGTACTTAGTCCTCCGTCAAACAAAATCATGGCCAGAGCCACGGTACCAATTGCGTGGGTTAACTTGTAGTTTTCAAAGGGCAGTCCGCCGATGCCTTCCGAGCCAGCGAGCATGCCCAGCACCAAGAACAACACCAGGACAGGCACCCCTAACCGTGCAGAAATCTTGCTCGATGCAATGCCAAGCAGCAGCAGAATACCAGTGGTTAGAATCAGAGTATCAATTAAAAACACGTGGTCACTGACTCACTTCTTTGGTTAGTTCAATCGGCTTTTGTGTCTTTTGTTCTCGGCACCTCTAATGGCTCAGCGCAAATGCGGTACGCCCAAGTCGCCGCACACTTCTCCGACTCAATCGTCAGTCCGTTTTGCCTGAGAAACGCGATGTCGCGATAAATCGTTTGTTCGGACACTCCGAGCTGCGCGGCCAGGTCACAGGATGAGTGCTCGCCCTCGCGAATCAACTGAACCAGCTTGTTGTGGCGATCCGCGATTCCCAGCATGCGTTCGTACCTCATTTCAGCATCTCCAAGACGGCATGTATACCACGCCGTGATAGACTTGAAAAGGCAATCCAAAGGGATGCCGGAGCCCCGAATTCCATTGCGATGGGCTCTTGTTTTCTCTCGGCCGGGTTAAGGCTCTTTGTAATATCGACACGAGCACCGCCATTTCGGTTTGAGCATAGAGTCTCCTTGGGGAAAGCCATACCGATTCCACAGCCCTATGCCACCGCAGGGACACAGGTGGCGCTAGTAGTTCCGTTTGAGGCCTATCTCCAGGTGTCTCAGACTCTCTTAGTACTAGCGCGCAAGATGTCTCGCCGCTACCCGGTATCTGTTAACCCATTTGTCCCCGTTAACCGAGAGAGTTCGAGAGATTCGGCTATCCTGTACGGGGTGGAGAGCAGGAAACGGGCGATCCTGGACGTTGAGCTGGCAGGAAGAGACGAACGGTTCGGGGCGGCGGTTAACAAGAAACCCGCGAAAACCACGGATTTAAACGAAAAAAGCCGAGGTAGAGACCTCGGCTTTCTGCGTTAACTAAACCAGACCAGTTTCGAGACTGTTCTGAAAGGCTCCCCCGGGTGAGCTCGAACCACCGACACACGGATTAACAGTCCCATGCGATTTGCCATTCTGCGTGGAAGATCTAACTATTTCAAATCGAAAACACGTCTGCAGGCCACCGACCTAAGTTTGCATCCATAGCGGGCTCCATTGGTAACGAGCCAACGTAGACAGTTACTGTTAGCGTTGATGTAATTGACGTTATCATGCCATTTCTATTTCACGAGGCTTTGGCCGATGTGTTTGAACAACCCGATCACCTGCGTTGCCAGTTGCTGAAAGCGTTGTCGGCTGAGCTGCTGGTAGAACGCCCTCAGGATCGCGGCAGAATGACCATGACTCATGTGTTCGACCAATTGAGGAACGACCTCGTCCAGGACACTTGAATCCGGCGAATGAGTCTCGCCCGTGTACACACAGGCGCATCCCACAACCGCTTCGCCAAAGAGTTCTTTCGTATAAGCCACGGCGTTGGCAATCGATTGCCCTTTCGCCGACTTCGGATTTCGCCAGTTGTACGGCGGGGACCACTCGCGCACAGGTCGCAACAAATCGATATGAGTGAGTACTGCGATGATGGGTGGCGGCCTAAGGTGAGGGTGTTGGCGATAATGAGCCGTCAACTCCCGAACCATCTGTACGTCCGCGTCTCTCGCCGGCAAGTTGGCTGCCATGACAAGTAGAATGATGTCTGCAATTTGAGACGCCGACTTTATCTCCGACATTTGGCGATCGGTCACGTTTGCTTCCCCGTAGCCAGGCGTATCGAGCAACGAGAGGACGTTGTCGGATGGTTCGATTCGGTAGTCATACCGTTTCACTTCGCGAGTCTCGGGCAATGTGCTGATGGCTGCGACTTTATCCTTTATCAACGCGTTGATCAAACTCGATTTTCCTGCCTTGACTTGCCCCATGACCACAATTACCGTGCTGACATCTTCGAGGGCTGCGAACAGACTTGCATCACCACCCGATGTGTGCATGGCGGCAGCCATTTGACCAAACTGCTGACGATAGCGACGTGAGCCGCCTTTCAATCGCCCGCTATACATTTCGATCAGATAGTAACCGACTTGCCGCAAATAGACTTGGTAAAAGGCGTTGATCAGCCCTTCTTGCAAAGCAACCGTCACGTTTCCCGACTTTCGCCATATCGGGTACGAAAAAAGTTTGCTTGGGTTGGCGATCGTGGATACCAAAAACAGGATCGTTTGACCAATATCGAGAGCCTTGAAGGCCGCCGGTAACTGCTCAATCTGCCCCACCGTGACCAAATCACTGCCGGGCACGTTTTGCAACACCCAAGCCTCGAGATCTTCTACGGACAAATGAACAACGGAAATGAGCTCAACTATCGTGAGCGGGCTAAGTGCATTTGGGCTCGTCACTTGGTGGTAGTGACCCGCCAATAACTGACTCAACGCTTGTGCATCGCGAAAGTAGCGATCTGGATCCGCGATCGACAGTCGATCCAAATCAACGACCCCATCTCGAAATTCCTCGACCACTTTCATCGCTGCGGCGTCTTGAGTTGTCCAGAACGCGGGAACCTTGATCGGCTCGCTGGCTACACGCTTTCGCGACTTCGGGACAACCCAAAATTTCGAGACCAGCCAAGCCGTCAACCAAATCGGGGGAAGCGTCCATGCGAGAATCGATAGGCATGCGGAAGATACTCCAGAATGGACTGTTTGAGACGGAGCCCACCAAAATCGGGATCCGCAAATCCATCCTCCTTTTGCGTCAAGTCGATGGGAACAAAGATGTCGTACAAACCCTTGAATTGCTTGGTCTTTTCATCGATCAGAGTCTGTAGACCTTCAGGGATTTTTCGTGATTGGCTTTCCGATTTACTTTCCGAGTGGCTTTTCGGGTGGGTTGCAAAGGGATCTGGGCCACTTGTCAGGTCACTGGCGCCAGTCGCTTCGTGCAAGCACGTCAGCACCAGGACGATTGGGCGATGCGGGGACGCTTTGCGAATTCTCCGCAGAGGCCCGATGACGCTGTGTAACGAGTGATCCGTAACTCATACCGCAACCAGCATGAGCTGCGTCGAGTTCTCAAAGCGTTCAATATCGACTTGTGGGTCGTAGGCTGCCTCGCCCAATCCACGCGTATCAATAAAGGACAACAAAGGTTCCACAGAGTCAGGGAAGTCGAAACGTCTGAAGGTCTTTGTTTCGGGACGATAGCCCTCACCGATGGTAGCGGACTCAGCGCCAGTTAAGTAGCGAATAATAGAACTCTTGCCGCTGCCCGTCTTGCCGAAAAGCCATATCGATGGGATCGGAGCTTTTCGACATAGTTGCTCGATCTCTTTTTCGTATTCTGCCTGATTTGCTGAGGCGTTGCTTCGCCAGACTGGCCAAAAGGTTGCCATTGGACCGATCAAACTATTGAATCGTGTTCATCGAATATTGAAACTTCCTTGAGTATAGCCTATCCAAGCGATCGTCAACGCTCTGAGGTTGGTAGGACAGTCTGCTAGCCTATTCCACGCCAGCGGCGTCGAGCGGTATAATGCGAGGCAGCCCTGGTTAGTGGAACTTTCTCAAACGTCTTCCAAATGCAACCTATAACTGAAACGTCGATCAACCATGTCTCAATTGCCAACGATGCACGTTCGTTGCGACGGCGGCTGGATCGATTGGCATTTGCTCGGCAAGAAGCTATTCACCAAGTTTCTGCGAATACGGTCGAACTGGAACAGCTCAAAGGCTATCTTCGGACTGCCGACAGAGTTTCGACGGCTCTTGAGAAATTGAATCGAGATCTTTTTTCCACGCTCTTGGGCACCGTTCAGGAAAAGATCACGATCGCACTTCAGGAGATCCTTGAGCAACCTATTTCGTTTCATGCCGAAGCGGGCTTTTCGCGAAATAGTGCTAGCGTTGAGTTTTGGATTGAACGAAACGGAAAGCAAGAGGATTTGCTTCATGGCCAGGGCGGTTCGGTGGCAAACATCGTCAGCGTTTGCTTGCGTATTTTCGCGCTAACCACCCTAGACGAAGCGACACATCGAAGATTCTTGGTCTTGGATGAGCAAGACTGTTGGCTTCGGGCGGATCTGGTACCCAAGTTGGTGAAGATCATTCATGACGCGAGTCGGGCTCTGGGTTTTCAAGTGCTCATGATCAGCCACCATGACCGCCATCTATTCGAGCAATATGCCGACAAGATCATCGAACTGCAATGGCAGAACGGCCAAGTGGTCGCGGTGGATGCGACTGCGGGCCCTGCTGTAAGCGACTAACACGAACAGGATACTCGGACCGATCATTTTGTCAGAGCAAGGCCAACATAAAGTGCGCCGGCACCGAGCGCGACATTCGCCATGCATTCCAGTAATGCCACGCCGAGCCTACCCTGTTGAAGATGCTCAACCATTTCCAGCGAGAACGTAGAGAAAGTCGTGAATCCTCCGCAGCATCCCACAGCGAGGAACAAATAAAAGGGTTGAGAACGATCGCTTGAACTGCCAGCGAGGCACCCCAACGCGAACGAACCGGAGATGTTGACGATCGTGGTAGCCAGCGGCATCTGCGTCGCCATCGAAATCTGCAAAAGCAGCAAGCCCATACCGTATCGAGCCACGCTTCCAATCGCTCCGCCAAGGCCAACCAAAACCATTGGTTGCAACAAAAAACCTGAAATCCAGTTCATCCTGTCCTCTTTTTGATTCGGCAGATGGCTCTTGTCCGATTTTGCTTCTAGTTTTTCCCTTGGTGGCAAAGCAAAATAGGTCGTTCCTCTAAAATACTCGCGTCCAGTGTATCCAACCAAGGTCTCCTGCAAGATGCTTCTCCCTCGATTCGCCACTTTTCGTATTCGTTTTCTCACGCTGAATTCCATATCCTTTTTCTTGGCCCTTGGCTTTAGCAGTCCACTCGTCGGTCAAGAAAAGTCCGAAACCACAAAAGTGGATACCGCCAAAGAGGAAAAATCGAAAACCGAAGAGAAAAAAGAGACAATCGTCATCACCAAGCATTCACTCGCTATCAACGGCATCGACGTTGCGTATGAAGCCGTCGCCGGCAAACTGCAACTGAAGGATGATGCTTTAAAGTCCAAGGCCGAGATGTTCTTTATCGCTTACACCCGAACCGATGTGGCGAATCCAGGAACGCGACCTGTTACGTTTTGTTTCAACGGAGGCCCGGGCAGCAGCAGCGTTTGGCTCCATCTTGGAATGCTTGGCCCCAAACGCATTCAATTCCCAGACGATGCGACACCGCTGCGTCCGCCCTACAAGTTAACCGACAATAACATGAGCTTGCTCGACGTCACGGATTTGGTTTTCATCGATCCGGTTAGTACGGGCTATTCGCGTCCAACGGAGGGCGAAGGCAAAGAGCAATTCCATGGGTACGAAGAGGACCTTCGAAGCGTCGGGCAATTCATCCACGATTGGACAACCAAGTATCAACGCTGGCTTAGTCCGAAATTTGTGTTGGGTGAGAGTTACGGTGGCGTTCGCGCGGCTGGTCTGGCCGGATACCTGCAAGATCGCTACTACATGGAACTCAACGGTGCGGTCATTGTTTCCGGTGTCATCAATTTTCAAACGTTGCGGTTTGGCGGCAGCAACGATTTGCCCTACATCACTTTTTTGCCGACGTACGCTGCGACCGCTTGGTATCACAAAGCATTATCCCCTGAACTGCAAGGCCAAACGGTCGAAGCCGTTGTCAAGCAGGCCGAGGAATTTGCCAACGGTCGCTACGCGGCTTCGTTGCTCAAGGGAACTTCATTATCTCCAGAGGATTTTAGTATCACTGCGGACCAATTGTCGAGGTTGACGGGATTGTCACGCGAGTTCGTGATTAAGGCCAAGCTTCGGGTGGATATGGATCGGTTCGGCAAGGAACTGTTGCGATCCAAAAGCCGAACGATTGGTCGATTTGATAGTCGCTACGTTGGAATAGACCGAGACGATGCAGGAGATGGATACGAGTACGACGCAAGTGGGGCTGCCATTTTCGGCCCGTTCACGGCAACCTTCAACGATTACGTCCGTCGCGAACTGGAATACAAAGAGGACCGTGTTTACGAGATCCTAACCGGAAATGTCCAACCCTGGAGTTATCGCCGTTTTGAGGGGCGATATGTAGATGCAACGGATACGCTTCGCAAGGCTATGACTGCAAACCCTTACCTGAAAGTTTTCTTAGCATGTGGTTATTACGATTTAGCAACACCCCACTTCGCGATGATGAATACGACCAACCACCTGATGCTAGAACCTACTCTCAAAGCAAACCTTCAGTATGGCTTCTACGAAGGTGGACACATGATGTACATCTATCAGCCCGCGATGATTAAGCTTCGCGAGGATTTGGTCAAGTACTACGAAACCGCCGCAAGCGCTGAACGACGGGCGGCACCCTAGGAGCCTGTTGATTTAGCGAAGTCGTCTTGGGTAAGGGCGGTAAGACGGACTTCCAAGTCCGTCAATGGAAAATTCGACGGACTAGGAAGTCCGTCGTACCATTCAATCAACAGCCCGCTAGGAGCCTGTTGATTTAGTGAAGTCGTCTTGGGTAAGGGCGGTAAGATGGACTTCCAAGTCCGTCAATGAAAAATTCGACGGACTAGGAAGTCCGTCGTACCATTCAATCAACAGCCCGCTAGGTCGGAGGTCCGTTACGACTGGCGTGGGAGTCACCGCTGTTCTTCTTACAAAAAACAAAAGACCAAGAGCGTTCACTCCCGGTCTTTTCTTTCATCTTGGTTTGACTATTCAGATCAACCGTTTACCAAGTGTATTCTGCACCGATGGTGAAACCTTGCAAAACAATCTCTGCATCATTGCTAATCGATGCGGTTCGAGTTGAATTGGGCAGGAAGGTCGAAGGTGGTGTTGCGTTCAAGTTCTCGGCTGCCAAGGCGACCCCATCCACATAAATCACTTGATACGAGGTGCGAACCGCCCATTTGTAGTTGAGTCGGTAGTAGAGTTGGGTCGAAAGCTGGGTGATGTATGCGACTCGGTTCGACAGGACCTCTTCGTCTAACGCCAAAATCGAATTCGCCGTTATATTGGTGTTTTGATGTGCTCGGTTGTTGTAAACGCCAGTCTTGCCCTCGACACCAACTTTGACACCTGGAAACAAGTTGTACCAAAGGTCTGCACCCACTTGGAAACCGACTAGCGAGTTTTGAGTGTTCGTCGTGTAGTCGGCAAATCTCAAACCGTTGCTCGCAAAGGTGTCGTTGTTCTCACCGCGAGCGGAGAAAATGATTTGCTCATCCAGATCGAGGTAGCGAACGCCCATCAAGAAACTTCCCTGATAGAACCCGTACGGCTCGGCCCAACGACGGCGGAAATTGATTTCACCATTGTTGAGTTTCGATGAGTAGTTTAGCGAGTGTACCAGTGATCGGTCCGTGTCGTCGAATCCGCCACTAGGTGTCACTCCGAAATCGCTGATGAAAGAAAATAAGCTACCTGGTGGGGGGCTTGTGACTTGAGCACTCGCATCCCAATCGTTCAAGCCGAAGTAGACGACCTCGAAGTTGGAACCAGGACCGGTTTGAATGTTGAGTTGTAGACTCAGCCCCGCTTGGGCTTGGTTCAAGTCGACTTGGTCGGTACCGAGGACATAATTGCCCGAGCCGGCCCCAAGCGATGAAGTGTTGAAGTTCGAAGCACCCTTGGTCCGTGTCAAGAACATGGCTTCCGCATAAACGTCAAACCAGCGTTGAGTCGCAATTCCACCTTCTCCGTACGGACGCAATTTGCCACGGCATTGGCCAAGCATCCCACCGATCGCACCCAACAGCCCGCAACGGTCTCTACCGAACATGTCAGTGCATGCGCGACCGCCGCACCCAAGTCCGCATGGACCACCGCAATCTGGGCAGCCTTGGCCTCCCTCGGGACCATAGCATTCCGGACCGTTACCTGCACTAGGCAAGTTGGGGTCCATCCCCATATTTGGGTTCATAGGCATTCCCATCGAGGGATCCATTTGAGGACCATAACCCATACCTGGAGGCGCCATACCTGGAGGCGCCATGCCTGGAGGCGCCATGCCTGGAGGCGCCATACCTGGAGGCGCCATACCTGGAGGCGGACCCGGTATTCGATACGAGGCTGGCCCCATAGGTCCACCTCCCGCACCGAGCATGCTTGGGTCCATGCTCCCAGGCATCATCTGGCCTTGCAATTGTCCGCCAACAGAGGCGAGTGCTAGTCCGGTTAGTATTCTTAATTTCCAGCCCTTGAGCAACTTCATTGAAATCTCTCCAACGCAAATATGCGATTGCGAACCCTGTTGCATTCCAGAGCCTGCAATTCCCCCATTGGAACAGATGCTTTGGACACCTGCTGGTTGGCACTGTTATGCCTTGAAACCATCGAATAACCGGCTTGACACGCTTGTTCGCTACAATGAGAACCAGCGGAATACCCAGTACCACTCGGTTTATCGGCACAGGCGGCACAAAAGTTCTCTCAAAGGGGGCTTTTTCTCGTTACAGTTCGCAAATTTAGCCAAACGCGACCGACGGTGCTTTGCTAGCGAACATGCCCTTGAGCATTTAGGGCTGCGAAAGGCACTCACGTTTTTAGCGGAGTATCGCGAGCAGTCCGGTGAGGATTCTCACATTGCGTGGGAATTCACCGAGCGGCTCGCGCAGCCCCCGCGTGCAAAACACTTGCTGATACCAGTGCGTTGCTCGGCTAAGTGTCGAGAGCCTCTCAGCGCGTCCACCCAATTTACCAGCGGGATTTTAGCGGCGTCGGTTTTTTCCGATCGCCAGATCGCGGTGGTATTCATCGATGGCAACCATGGCTGCGGCTGCCAGTTCGCTTTCGGATGCCCTATCTCGCGGACCGAGGGGTGACGCGAAATCCGTATTCGCAAATGCGACGTCTGCCCAATTTGCGTCACTCTCGGTTCGGCGACTCTCACCCTCGCCGCCAGCTAGCGAATTCAAATAATTGACGACTTCCAACACATCGAGAGGATCCGATTGGCCGTTCCCGTTCGTATCGATGTAGGGAGCTGTATCGGGTACGCCTGTCGGCAGTGTGCGTATCCCATTTACGTTGATGTCGTTGATCACCGTCAAAACATCGAGCGGGGTAATCGCCCCGTCGGCATCCACATCCAGCGTCCATTGTTGGTTTTGGAATGCGGAATAGACTTTGACTTCTACCGACGAAGTGTTGCTCACAACATCGTCATTGTCGCGAACCGAATAGGAGAACGCGTAATTGGAACGTAAGTCTTTGGGAGGCGTGAACTCAATGCGCCCATCCTCTAGTACTCGCACGCTTCCTTGACTTGGCGGCGAGACGATCGTTACGGTCGACACATCGATAAATCCGTCGGGATCGACATCGTTTCCAAGGACGTTGATCAGGACTGGGAGATTCGTTGTGGTTGTCGCGTTGTCGGGCTGGGCATTGATGGGCAGTTCGACGACGTCGGTCACTTGGATGACGAACGGAACCTCCACAAACAAGCCAGCCGAATCGGTGCTGCGAACTAGCAATTGATAAGACGACTTGGACTCGAAATTATATTTTGCATTCGAGCGAATTTCGTTTCCAACAATCTGAAATTTCGCGTTGTCTCCGGACGTTGTGGTTGGTGCCAAGCTATAACTAAAGGTTTCGCCAAAGTCTGCGTCGGTCGTGGATAACGTTCCAATGGAGGTCCCGGCGGGAAGGTTTTCTGCAATGGATGTGTTGGACGCTGCGATCGCTGTCGGAGCTTCTGGCACGTTATCCACAGCAAGAGTAAATGGTTCCTCAACGAATAGGCCGGTTCGGTCCGTCACCCTCACTCGAACGGAATAGCTGTTCTTAACTTCGAAATCCAAGGAATTCCTGGCCATCAAGCTAGTTCGGTCCAATTCGAAGATGGCATTGTCCGTACCTCCAGGCCCCGAAACCAGCGAATAAGTCAATAGATCGCCCGCGTCCGGGTCGAACGCATCCAGGGATCCCACCAAGGCAAGTGGGCCGCGATTCTCGGCGATTCGATTGTTGCTCAATTGCAGATTCGTTGGCGATTCTGGCTGATCTAAAACGGTGATAACGAAATTTGTTTCCAACGCTAGGCCGCGAGCGTCGACCCCAAGGATGCGAACCGAATAACTGGCTTGCCGTTCGAAATCGGCAGATTCCGCCAATCGCAATTCGTTACCAACGATCGTAAATCGAGTGTTGTCCGCGATTCCTGCACCATGGACTAGTTGGAACTCATGCGAATCTCCAAAGTCTTGATCTTCCGCGGAGAATAGACCGATTTGTGTTCCCGTTGGGTTGTTCTCGCTGACGGTCGAATTCGAAAGCAGCAAACGTGTCGGTGCTTCGTTCAGGTCGTTGACTGAGATGATAAAGGATTTGATTGGACCCGATGCGGATTTGTCGATGGCTTGCACATCGATTTGATAGCTAGATCTCAACTCGAAGTTCGGTGACGCAAGGATTAACAGTTCTTGACCACTGGCTCCACCAAGCAGGAACGTCGCGTTGTCGTTGTTTCCAGATACAAATCGGTATGTGACTGAGTCCGACGCATCTTGATCGGTGGAATTGAGCAGGCCTATCAAAGCTCCGATAGCGACGTTTTCGTTCACCTGTGTGGACGATAGGCTCAGATTGGTGGGCAAGTCGTTTGCATCAAGGACTTGGATGACAATGGGAGATTCCGTGCTCAATCCACCTCGGTCGGTGGTTCGCAGTCGAACGGAGTAACTGCTCTGGGTTTCAAAGTCCAACACAAATGTCGTTTCGAGTCGATTATTCACAATTGCAAACGCACTGTTATCTCCGGAACCCACACCGGCAACCAAGGAATAGCTGAAGGAATCACCAGCATCCACGTCCGAGGTTGTGGCGATCCCCACTAACGTTCCGGCAGGAGCATTTTCAAACACCGAGTTGTTGTTCAAGGAAACAAGCGTAGGTGCTTCGTTCACATCCGTGACCGAAATAGCGAAGAACTGCTCGCTGAATAGACCAACTGCATCCGTCGATCGAATACGAACCGAGTAGGTACTCTGGTTCTCAAAGTCAAAATTAGCTGTCGTCCGCAAGCTATTCGCAACGATCGCAAACGCGGAATTATCCGTTGCGCCGTCTCCCGTCGCGAGGCTGTAGGTAAATGTATCCCCAGCATCTTGATCGTTGGTACCCAACAACCCAACGACCGCATTTGGACCTAGGTTTTCAGCCAGACTCGATGCGCTCAAAGCGATTTGCGTCGGCGCTTCGTTTAGGTCGTTGATTGCGATAGTGAAAGATTGGATTGGACCCGACGCGGATGCATCGATCGCTTGGATATCGATTCGATAACTGGATTTCGACTCGAAGTTCGGTGACGTTGCCATCCTCAGTTCTTGTCCATTAGTACCCGCGAGCAAGAATGACGCATTGTCGTTGCTCCCAGCCACAAAACGGTAGGTGACTGTGTCCGAGACATCTTGATCGGTGGAACTGAGCAGGCCTATCAAGAATCCTACGGTTACATTCTCATTCACTTGTGTGGAGGACAAGTTCAAACTGGTCGGCAAGTCGTTTGCATCGATGACTTGGATGACAAAGGGAGATTCGGTACTCAATCCGCCTCGGTCTATGCTTTGCAGCCGGACCGTGTAGCTGCTCTTGGATTCAAAGTCAAAAGCCAATGTCGTTTCGAGTCGATTGTTAACGATCGCAAACGCACTGTTGTCTTCGGAACCGACACCGGCAACCAATGAGTACGTGAACGAATCGCCCGCATCCACGTCCGAAGTTGTGGCGAACCCAACGAGGGTACCGGCTGGAGCATTTTCCAGCACCGAGCTATTCGACAAGGACACAAGCGTAGGCGCCTCATTTTCATCCTTGACGGAGATAGCAAAGAACTGCTCGCTGAACAGGCCGCCTGCATCCGTCGATCGAATTCGAACGGAGTAGGCATTCTTGGTCTCAAAGTCAAAATGAGCTGCGGCCTGTAAACCATTCCCAACAATGGAAAACGCGGCGTTATCCGTTGAACCTACTCCGGTCACGAAGCTGTAAGTGAATGTATCAAAGGCGTCTTGATCGACTGTGCTCAACCATCCGACGGTCGCATTTGCGCCAAGGTTTTCTGACAGACTAGAGGCACTCAACACGACTTGCGTCGGCGCTTCGTTCTGGTCGATCACGGCCAATACTGCTGAGTTCTCAACAAAAAGTCCACCCTTGTCCGTCGCGCGTACCCGAATCGAATAACTTGATTTGGTTTCGAAATCGAGAGGTTCCAAATGCTGTAGGACACCTTGAGGAGTGATCGAAAAAAGCGAGTTGTCCGTCGAACCCGTTCCGGCCACAAGACTATAGGTAAGCACATCGTTCAGATCGACGTCGGTGGCAAGGGCGGTGCCGACAGTTACTCCGCTGGGTGTGTTCTCAACCAGGTTTGAACTGATCACAAGGCCGAAAGGTGCTTCGTTCAAATCGCGAACCGCAATGGCAAACTGCCTCTGAGTGCTCAGCCCGGCTGCATCGGTACTTCTCACCAATATTGAAAAGCTCAGAGTTTGTTCGAAGTCCGCAACGATGTTCGATTGAAGTGCGTTTCCTTCGATTTTGAATTTGCTGTTGTCCTGATCGCCGGAGCCTGTCGCAAAGCTGTATACAAATGCGTCAGCAACGTCAGGGTCCTGGGTCGACAGCAGTCCGATCGAGGTACCGACCGGACTATTTTCGTCGAACGCATTGTTGCTGAGCGCGATCGAGGTCGGCGCTTCGTTAACGTTGGTGACATTGATCAGGAACGATTTTTGAACGCTGACGCCTGCAGAATCTTTGCTCTCCACTCGAATCGAGTAACTTGCCTTGGCTTCGAAATCAAAACTGGTGGCAGAGCGCAATTGACTGCCAACAATGACAAAATTTGCGTTGTCCATTGCCCCGGACCCCGACACGAGCGAATAGGTAAAGGCATCACCGCCGTCTGGATCGAATGTGGAGAAATTGCCAATCGGGCTTGAAGCGAGTTGATTCTCTGGGATGGAGCGATTGTCCAGACCGATATCCGTTGGGGGATCATTCACATCATTGACGGTGACGATTAGATTCTTGACAAATGTAAGTCCTCCTTGATCAATTGCTTGTACCCCAATGGAGTATTGGTTCTTGACATTGAAATTGAAAATTGCGGATGTTCGCAGTTGGTTTCCGACAACGCGGAACTTATCGTTGTCCGGGTACGTCGCAGTGGCAAACAACTCGAATTTGTGATTGTCCGGGATGTCCGGATCGATGGCCACCAGAACGCCGACAGTGGTGCCTATCGCAAGTCCCTCGTTGACCGAGGAAGGAGACAGCGTCACATTGGCAGGGCTTTCGTTTGCGTTGATAATGGTGATTGCGAAGACCTTTTCCAACCACAATCCGTTGAGATCTGTTGAACGAACGCGAATGGAATGAAGGCGTTGCGTCTCAAAATCGAGCAACGTTTTCACTCGCAGCTCAGTCCCGACCCATTCGAATTTCGAATTGTCGTCGCCGCCGACTCCTGCGGCCATGCTGACTGCGTGAGTGTCTCCTTGGTCGACATCTAGTGTACGGAACGTGCCTATCGCTGTACCTATCGCAGAGTTTTCAAGAATGGAACTATTGGATAAGAGAATGTCGAAAGGTTTTTCATTTACGTTGGTCACGCTGATCAACAAGTTTTGTTCGATCGCTAAACCGGCGCGGTCGGTTGCCCGGACTCGAATCGAATAGCTGCTTCTCGCTTCGTAATCCAAGGTAACGGCTGACTCCAATCGGTTCCCTTGGATCTTGAACAAACCGTTATCGTTAGCCCCAGGCGCATTGGAGAATTGAAAAAGAATGCTGTCTCCGGTATCTGGGTCGCTGGAAACAAGCAATCCGACAAGGTAGCCAGGCAGCTCGTTTTCTGGGAGCGTGTTGCTTGTCAATGTGATCCCAGTTCCCGCTTCATTGACATTGTTGATCGAAATGACAAAGGCACTTTCGAACGTGAGTCCTCCTGAGTCCGTTGTTCTGACACGAACACTGCGCGTACTCTGCGCTTCGAAGTCAAAGGGTACCGCCGTGACGAGCTGATTTCCAACAAGTTGAAAACGGGTGTTGTCGTCGCTGCCCGTGCCGCTGGCGAATGAGTAGGTGAAGGTGTCTGTGCGGTTTGGATCGGTTGTCGAAAAAGCTCCGACCAGCGTTCCGGCTGGCATGTTTTCGTCGACTGAGGCAGGTGCTAAAGCCAAAGCGGTAGGCGCAAAGTTTCCGAAGATCAAACCATAATTAACACCCCGCACAGGTCCAGCTGTCCGTGGTACTTGCTGGATCCCATCCGACGGGAGCGTGAATTCCCAAGATCCCACCGGTTCCAATGGAACTTGCGAACTCCCGGTCGGAAGATCGATAGCGACGAAACCTTCGTCATTCGTGTAGCGGCCTGTATCCGTACCAGAAAAGGAAAGAGACCACGAGTTTATGGTTCCCGAATCACCCCCCACGTTGTCCACTACTTCTAGCCTCCAAAGGCCCATGGCTTGGGTGCCATTAAACGTGGACAGTAGCCCCGAAGGCCGAAATGACCCGGTGAATGGGAAAGCCCCGGCAGTGATCGCGGTTGTTGCTTGGTCGTCAAATGTCGTATTGATATACCCATCCGCACTGCCCCCCACGGCACTGGCCAATAGAACGCGCTGACCGAGCGGGCTGATGAGAGTTAGAACCATATCACCCATCCACGTATGAACGATGTTGACCGTGACATTAACGTCTGTGATGATTCGCGATTCGGTGACCGAGAGGGTGGATATGGCTGTTGAAAGATCGGGAACGGATACAGGTACAACGTTCGATACGACTAACGCTGGTTCATAAACTCGATTGCGATTTGCATCGATGTAAATGAGTTGTCCCGGCACACCCGTCTCTCCCGTATCGACCGTTCCGTTGAAGTTAACGTCGTTGAACCCCCTTGCGTACATCCGGCCGTTCCGGCTAAATCCAAAATCTTGATTGAGATTGAAATCCGACGGGCTCGTTATCGTGATCGAATAAAAACCACCGGTCGGTCCATTTTGGAACCAGCCAGGCAGGGATGGTGTAACTCGATGCGTACCATTGGGTAAAGTCAAAAAGGCATAGTAACCCGTTGCATCGACGGGTGTGTTTATTTCACCCGTGTCAAAATTGCCATTGCTGTTCGCGTCAATGTAAACGATGGCACCTGAACTTAAGACATTGGTATCGGAAGGGGCCCGAACTCCATCGCCTGCAAAGTCCTCATAGACATTGCCTGAAACCGCAGTGTTGATCGCAAAGCCTGACAAATTAAGTACAAAAGAGGATTCATCCGCGTCGTTGGACGCAATCGTAGCCGGGGCGTTGTGCGTTCCAGGGGTCAGAGGCGAAAAAAGAAGCGTTAACAACCGGGACTCTCCCAGGCCGATACTGGTTCCGATCAGACCAGGAGCAATCGAGAATGGTGCCGCAACGCTGGTCGCGGAAATCGTCAGCGGTTGTGTCCCTTGATTGCGTATTCGCAACGACACGGAAGTCGTCCTTCCGAGATTGACCGATCCTAGATTGATCGCGCTGCCAGACGGGATTTCGCTCAACGTTGAGACCACAGAGATCTCCGGAATACCTACACCTTGCACGGCGGTCGACGCGTTGAGCCGACCATAACCGACTTCGATGTTTTTGCCTGTATTGATGTCGAAGGAAAAACCGCCGAACAAGTCGGTCGCGTTTCTCAAGTACGATCTCAACTGAGTTGGACTCAGAGGAACCGACTCCGATTGAGCTCGCGATAATACCAAAGCACCGATTCCCGTGGCCAGCGGAGAGGCAGAGGACGTGCCGCCAAAACCAGTTGCCCCCGTACCGGTATAGTCTCCCGCTGCGTAGCCGCTCGCGCCGACGCGGTCGGTTGTTTCGATGGCCAAAAAGCCAGCACGCGTGTCGCTGCTCGGTGCAACAAGGTCCAACTGAGAACCGTAATTGCTATAGTCGGATCGTCCTGCTCTATTGTTGGTTGCTCCCACGGCAATCACACCCGGAATCGATCCCGCTTGAACGGCGGGTTCGCTGACGCTCGATGCAAAACCGTTTCCGGATGCAAAGAAATACGTTGCCCCTTGTCCTTCACGCCCAAGTGTTGTCCCCCATGTCAATGCCGCATTGATCGCGGCGCTGGTCGCGCCTCCTCCCCACGAGTTATTGACCAAGTCTGCAGCTCGCCATGTGCCTGCGCCACTGCGCGTTCTCCCGCCAGCATAGTACAAGGACGCGGCAATGTTCGCATCGCTTGTAAACGCACCGTTGTTGGATATTTTTATGTCCATAACTTTGGCCCGATAGGCTGCACCCGCGACGCCTATTCCGTTGTCGCCTCGAGCAACCGCAACACCCGCTACCGATGTTCCGTGCCTTTCCGCTCCCAAAGGTTCTGGGTTGTTCGTATTGAGTGCGAAATTCCATCCTCGGATGTCGTCGACCCAGCCATTACCGTCATTGTCGATTCCGTCACCGGCAACCTCTCCAGAATTGGTCCAGAGGTTTAAGTCGGGATGACTTGAATCCACACCCTCATCCACTACAGCAACCACAAGGTTCGATGAACCACCTGGAACCAGATCCCAAGCCTCGGGAAGATCCGAGTCTGCATCCACCGTTCCAGCACCCTGACCCGTGTTGTGCAAATGCCATTGGTTTCCAAAGAGCGGATCATTGGGGAAATAGAACTTCTCCCAGGATTGATAAAAGTTGGGTGACATCCATGCGACACCAGGCGCCTTTGCGATCTCGTTACCCACTTGAAGTGCCGATGAGCCATAACCAGACGTCACCGTTGCGATGAACTGATCCGGAGTCCCATCGAGCGGTCGATAAGCCGAGAATTCATCATGTTGGCCAAAAAACTCAACCGCGGAAACGCCGGGTTTCAGTGCGACGATGATCTCGTTCAGCAATACCGCTTCGCTTGACGATTTTGCATTCACAAAAACGGAGGTTGCGAATGTGACGTTCTCAAGCGATTCGATGGAGGCAATCCACTCATTCGACAGCGGGACCGTGGATTCATAAACACGAACCCCGGCCGCAACATCTCTTACGAAGGATAATTCACTTGGAAGAACCGGTGATGTTGAAGATGTTGTGCCAATCGCAATCCTTGATGGATGCGTGTGAAGCTGTACAAGTTCCTGTCCAGCATAGAAGTGAACAGCCGTTGCGAAGCTATCGAGGGATGGTTTGCTTTCCGTAGGTAGGAGGTCAGCGGCAAGCATCTGCCGGAACTCGAGCCGCTCGAAACGAGGCCGAAGTTGGTTTCTATTAAGGGATCGTCGAATGCTCATGTCGGCTGGCCTACGAATTTGTGAACAAGAGTGGTCGTATAAAATAGGGATACTGTGGGCTCGCGGGCTGTTGCTTTAGTGAAGTCGATATTGGGTAAGGGCGGTACGACGGACTTGGAAGTCCGTCCATGGGGAATTCGAGGGACTTGGAAGTCCGTCCTACCATTAAATCAACAGCACGCTAGCATCCGGTTATTGAATATCCCAATCTTTTATAACCAAACGGGGGAGAAAACTGTTTGAAAAATAATGCAGTCATTACAAAAAATTTGGAAGAAAAGTGCGTTTCCCATCTCTATTAGGAGAGCGGCAGGGCGCTAATGGGCTTCGCTTCGCAGTAAGACGCTCATGCCGAACACTTCCTCAAACAGGTCGCCGGATTGCCGCACCGTCAATTGTTCCAAAGAAACGTCTTCGATTCCTTGAGTTGCAATGATGAGCCGGTCGCCGTCCCGACCGCTTCGAATATTGCTGATTCGCTGCGACCTAGATTCGTCCAGCGCGATAGCAAGTCGCAGAATCGCCGCCAGCTTGGCGACGGCAACCCGATCGTTGCGATCCAAGGTTGCGTAGCCTTCGTGGTCGGGTTGCGGAGACGAGCGGCGATGATAGCGAACCACTAATGCGACCAGCAGAAGGTCCTTGACCGACAGGCCAAAGAGTTCGCTGTTGCGGATGATGTACATCGCATGCTTGTGATGACTGCGGGCATTGATGAAGCTACCAATTTCATGAAGCAACGCCGATAGATATAGTATCAATTCCATTCGCTGATCGAGCTGGTGTTCGTCCGTCAAATCCGCAAAGAGTTTCCTGGAAAGTGTCGCGACGTGTCTCGCGTGCGTTTCATCGAACGCCATTTTGCGGCCCAAGTTGATGGCGGATCGGATGATTTGATTTCTAAACTCCGCCGTCCAAGCATCGCGGACGGCCAAATCGCTCAGCAGTCCATCGCGCAAATTTGTATCTGCGACATGGATTTGCTGACATTCAAACTCGCGAGCGAGCAGGACATAACTCATCAAGCCCGGCCAGACTGTTTCCGCATCCGCATAACTCAGTGCGTAACGGGCGACCAACTCTTCCTTTTTGAGCACCCCAATCGATTTGGCAAAGTCGGTCAAACCATCAACCGGAACGGTGCACATCTGCTTCGTGACTTGTGCGCCAGGGACGTTTGCAGCCGCCAAACGCACATCACCTCCGATCGCGACCATTTGAATCTGTTTGTCGGAGTCAACGTGCTCATAGATCTGATGCACAATTCGGTGAATTTGCGTTTCAATGATCGCTCGCTGTTTGGCTTGGGAAGTATTTAACCGGTCCGCTTGCTCGATCAATCGGAGCGACCCCAACCGATAGGTATTCGAGAAGAGGACGTTTCCGCCTCGAACCACGAGTACTTCCGTGCTGCCGCTGCCGACCTCAACCACGATCGTTTTGACAGACGCTAGGGTGGGATTCGATTGCAAAAGCGGCTGGATACCCATATAAGTGATCCGGTTCACCTCCGCTTCGTCGAGCGATTCCACTTCGAGCCCCGTGGCAATGTACATTCGATCGATAAAGGCAAGTCGATTGCTAGCTTCCCGTACGGCACTGGTAGCCACCACGCGTACTTGATCGGGTCTTGAGATCCCGAATTCCTGCATCAGCCTGCGATAGCTCTTGAGAACGACGGCACACTCTTCGATGCTCTGGCGTCGAATTCGTTGGGAAGTAAAAGTGTCCCTTCCGAGCGACACTGCCTGCGTTACTTCTTCAAGAATTCGGACGGTACCTCGGGCATCGATCTCGGCTATCGCCATTCGTACACTTGTGGCTCCGATGTCAACAACAGCCACGGTTTTGGCGGCCAGTGATGGCGAAACGGACGGCGGTCGATGCAGGGGGCCAGCGGACATTGGACGCAAACTTAATAGAGATCAATACGAGTGGGTGTCGATCCAAACATGATAGCTTGGTTTACAGGCGGGTTGTAGGAGGTTCCTAGCGTCATTTTGGGGTGCAGGCAAACCCTAACTCGCACCCTCCTTTTTGACTTTTGATTTCGATCTTTAATCTTTTTCGAAAATTAGTTAGATTGGATTTTGAAGTCGGGAGTACGTAAGAACCTCCCAACAAACCCCTTTCTAGTCAATCGACAGTTACGGAGATGCGAGCATGGACGCAGCGTCAGAATTCAAATCATTGGTCATCGCGTTGATTTTCAGTCTAGGAATCCCGTCTCTTGCTCTGGGTGACGACGGCGACAATTCCGTTCCATGCGACGGGAAATGCTGTCTTGATTCTGCGAAAGTCGTGTGCAATCCGGCCGATTGCCAGCCAACTTCGACCGAGTCGGGACTTGCAGCGTTGGTGAGCGAATGGCTTGCTAAGTCGCCCAAATTTTCGGTTGAAATTCACTTTGGCTCAGCCACCGAACAACCCAATAAATTGGGTGCCAATGCTCCATCGGTTAACGTAATCGACCTACCCGCTTCCGATGTCCCGAATGGTATTTTGGGACATGATCCGCAAGTTGCAATGCCCATGAAGTTCACGCAACGTATCCCGCGAATAGCATTCGGTGATTTCGTCGGCGAAGTGATCGCTTGTGGCCATCGCATTTGCGCTGGGAACAAGTGCTACGACGTCAAGGATGAGCCAGTTGCGGGCACCCACTGCGACGTATCGGGAGTGCACGTCGTGGTAGAGTCCGAAAGTGATGAAGAACCGATCATGGTCGCCCCCGTGGCTCCTCCAGCACCTCCCGGTATCGATATCGCTTATTCGTATCCGAATCCTTCCCAAGAAATCTTGAGTGGAGAAACCGAAGCCGCCTCCATTTTGCGAAATAGCGGCCTTCAGCACGTCAAAGCATCGCTTCCCGTTACGACGATTGTTGATTTGTTGGTTGCCAAGACGGAACTGAGCACGCGTTTGGAAATGACCGAGCATATCATGACCGAACGCCGTGCCGCAAACGAACAGATCATGGCGATGGCGGAACGAAACGCAAGACTCTCAACGCAATTGGCAGTCGCCGAAGCTCGACAACATGCTTCCGAAGTCATGACGGCCGGTCTGGTGGAAAAAGTAGAGTTAGCCGTGAAACTCGCAGCACTCGAAGCCAGGACAGGTAATGTGCAGGATTCGTCTCTGACCGCCCAAACGATTCAAGAAGACCTTTCCAATATTCGTCGCCAAATCGCGATTCTTCGCCGATCGCAACCCGTTCCATTCGCGTCAAGCACTGTCGGTGTGACTCAGTCTTTCCCATACATTCCAACGGCTCAGCTTCCCGGTTATGTCCCATCTGGAGTCGAGTCGGCTACGTTACGCAACGAGACCGAATGCGGGGAAGAAAAAGCAGTAAAGTAGTTCGGTAAGGCGAGCGACTATGTGGTCCTAGGTTTGGCAAGTGGCCTTCGCCACTTTTTGTGGAATTCTTGCTTTTTGGATTATTGCATGGTTTTTCCGTATGAGTACCCGTCCAAGCTTTTCGTTTCGTAGGTCAAGTGCTTCTTGATTATGC
>CAMCMB010000014.1 GCA_945875845.1 Pirellula staleyi DSM 6068 | reverse complement strand
ACCACTCTTGGCAAAAACCTGAAGCAGCGTCAACTCCGCGAAAAACGATCGCGACGAGCAAGGGGCCTCCGTGCGCTCAACCTACCAACCACCGCAACTGGCACCCTGAAAACCGCCGAAAATGGCTCCCTTTCAGACGTCGGTTACATAAGTTTTATCCCCGGTTTTTGGGTGGCTCGATTCAAATGCTTCAATTGATGCTATGCTCGACGCATGGTCGATCGAGCTCATTGGCATCCTAGACATCGTTATACCAGATGCCACTGGTAACGTTACCACCCAGCCACTCACACCATGTCATAAGAATGGACCCGGCAACGCAATTGAAAAAACGTTTCGATTTTGGGGAGGATAACGTTAGGGGTGTCACGGAGACGGGGTGGGGGTCTGGATCAAATCCCGGCTGACCCGTCACTTCGCCCCTCAAAACCACGCCCCTCGACGCCACCAAAACCGCGTGCCTCCAGCCACCAAGCACGCTCGCAGGCTGCCAGTCCACGCACACTGGTGTCGGGCCCGCCAACGCTCCTAATGAATAACACCCCTTTTTCATTAGAAGCAAAGCGGTCACAACACTCGCCAATTTTGTGACACGGTGTCGCAAAACCGCCGACGACCAATGAAAAAACAGGGTGAAAACGCTTTATCCTTCCAACATCTCCGCCAGAATACGCCTGACTTCCGCGATCGACTGGATCTCACGGCGGATCTCAGCCTGCTCGCTATCCTGCACGGAAGTCACCTCTGCATTGCTCGATGTTGCATGGGGCAAGGCTTCCGTTTATTGACCCGAGTCGGCAATGCGCGGCATACGGAATATGGACGCTGTTCCAACCTTGCTCCGCCCTCCGACACGTACCCCAAGCATCGACTACCGGGTAGCGCGTCACGTTTACCTCCGAGACGCCATACCGCGCATTCCCCCATCAACGCGATAACCCCCGAGCAGCGGATCGTAAAGACCCGACAAATCCAGCGGAGGCGGTGCAGGCGTAGGACTCATGTTTGAGCTGCCGTCAGAACAATTCTCGGCATCGGTAGCGTTCACAGAGGGCAATCCGATCATGGGCAGCCCCTTTGCGGCTCGGCGACCGTTAACCCATCGTAAGACGCTATCCAGGCTATGCGAGTCGTACTTACCTCGATGAGCGTACTGCTTGGCGGTGTCTCCTGCTACGCCCGCCATACGTCCTATCTTGTCGTAATCGACTCGTATTAGCGTGTTCCGACTTCCTTTGATCCTCATGCATTCATCCTCAGAGTATAGCCCCGCCACCGCAATTTTTTTTGCTCGTCCGTCCCGATCGTACGTACGTGGGACTCCAGTTGCAAGGGTGGCAGGGTATGGTTCGTTTCCTGGCCAACTGACACATTGTCTTCTCCAGGGACACTCACCGACACCAACGCCCCGCTGAAATGTTCGTCCGATCGAGCGGCATCAATCAGCTTTTGGACTTCTCGCCGACTTTGGACAATTGCCTTGATGGTACGCTCGTAGTCGCGTCACGTTGGTGGGGTGCGGCTCATTTCGCACCTCGCTTTGCGGAAGCGTCAGACGCGATTTTGTGGACTCTATTTCGCTCGAATACGACAAGGCGAGCGGCATGGCGTCGAGGTCATTCCACGCGCTGTTCAAGGCTCCTCCATGCCTATGCTCTAGCTCCTTTTTTGTAAACAACCGCTCGGTTATTTACACTTTCCCCCAAATTCCGCTTCTAGGGATTGCTTTACTGCTTGCCACATGGCAAGTATCGACGATAATACTTGACAGGTGATAAGTAGGCAGGCAATACGGAGCGATCGAAATGACCAAGACAGTTGCATACGTTCGAGTTTCTACAGAAGACCAAGCAAACGAAGGAGTCTCCTTGGCAGCACAGCGAGCCAAGATCGAGGCTTGGTGCATCGTTAACGATAGCGAATTGCTTCAAATCTATTCGGATGCTGGCATAAGTGGTGGAAGGGCTGACAATCGACCTGGATTGCAAGCAGCAATCGAAAAAGCCTGCAAGCATCGGGCGGTCTTGGTTGTATATTCGTTGAGTCGGCTAGCGCGATCGACAAAGGATACGATTCTCATTGGCGAAAAGCTGGACAAGGCTGGTGCGGACTTGGTTTCACTCTCGGAAAAAATCGACACAACCAGTGCAGCGGGAAAGATGGTCTTCAGAATGTTGGCTGTGATGGCTGAATTTGAAAAAGATCAAATCTCCGAGCGAACTAAATTCGCGATGGCTCACAAGAAATCGAAATCGGAACGAGTCGGGACTGTGCCTTATGGGTACGATTTAGCCAGCAATGGCATTGTCTTAGTGAAGAATCCGATTGAACAGGCTGCAATCGAGCTCGTCAAGGAGTTAAACTCAAGAGGAATGAGTCTCCGAGAAATTGCTCGCGAGCTCACGGCGAGGGGATACCTGACTAAGAAAGGCAAAAACTGTTGGAACCACATGACGATCAAGAACCTTTTGAACCGGAAAGCTTGTTAAGCGAGCTGTCGACCGATGAACTACTCGAAAGACTCGGTAGGGCATGCACGCAAGACGGCAAGCCCAACCTACCAATTGGCAAGCAGACACTAGAGGACTACCTCAAAGCACGCAGCGATGACGACGAACAAGCTTGAAGCAACGCTCCGCAAAGCGATTGAACGCAGTGACGCATCGCGGTATGCCATTAGCCAAGCCACAGGCGTCCCCCAGTCCGCGCTCTCTAGATTCGTGGCTGGTGAGCGCTCTATAAGTCTGGATTACGCCGACAAGCTGGCAAAATACTTCGAGCTTGAGTTGAAGCCGAAGCGTTGATACAGTATCCGAAGCGAAACACATTCGCCCATGTGCTCGATGTTTAAATTCGTTTTTTCGTTGTAACTACCGCACCGAATAGTATCGCGTTGTTTTGTTTTTTTTCGCTTTGTCATCGTTCGATTCTCTCTGGGTTCGTAAAACCCGACTTGTCTGGTTTTGCCTGCTCGATCTTCAAGCTAGGTGTTACACCAGCAAGTTGGAACCGATTCGTGATGATGTTTGTCGATGAATCAACCAGTGATTCGGGGACAATGATTTCATCGTGAATCGTCAGGATCGGTGAGTCAGGGTGTCGCGCCATGAACGACGCTGCGACGCCATCAATCATCAATTGTGACTCCATCCGCTGGCATTGCCTTGCGAGCGTTTGGTATTTGTCTCGCTTGGCATAGATGACGAAGTTTGCAACTTCAGGAAAGTGTTTACTCAATACTCGGAAAATGGGATTTGATTTGGTCGCCTCAACTCGATCGAAGAGGCAAATCACAAATGCTTGCTTGACCTTCTTACGGTCCCATTTTGCTGGCTCGCAGAGAAACTTTTTCCCGGAAGGAAGCGGAATCCAGTATGGATGAACTTCGCAATTCCGGAAGCAATCCAAACAGAATTCGTAAATATGACCAGCTTCGCAAAGCCTCAAATACTCATTTAATGTGTGACATATTGGTATGCGTCCGCCTAGGCTGGTTTGTGTGTGTCGCTTGGTTACCATACCTAGGAGGAGTGGCTGGACGTTGCTGATGTCAATTGATGCAAGTGTTTCACCTGTTTTTAACGACAACAATTTTCGAAACTGCTTGGGTATGGAAGTGTAATTCGAATGAAACCGTCCGAAATCACAGCGCATTGAGTAGTAATCCCTAGCGATCAAGCGATTCAACGCAAAGCAGTCCCACGGATTCAACGGCGTCAATGTCGATGGTAATGCAAAGTCACCGAATCGATCGGTGAGACGGCGTCCAACTTCATCTAGTCTGTCGCGATCGCAAAGCAGACGTTTCTTCTGTCTTGGCTTCCGTGTCAATTCGATCGCGTCGAATCGTCCGCTGCGATATTGGCGGGTCAAACGATAGCTTTGCGGAAAATTTCCCACTGAGTACCTACCGTTTCTCTCGATCAATCCCGAAGCAATTGCCGCTTTCTTTACTTCTGACGACTTACCACCGAAGAGCGAGCGCCAAGTGTCATCGTACATGGGTATGTAGTGCCCTCGCTCGCGACGTTCCGTTGTTATTGAAGTCAGCAACAGTAACCTGTGAGCTAGCCTTGCTAACTGGTCCCGAAACGGTCCTGCTGGCTGATATCCAAGAGGCACAATTGCGTAGAATTTGTTACGCATTCCCGCCTCCTTGTCGCTGCGACAGAATTTCCTCAACAGCTATTTGAATCAGAGTGTCTTGGTCGTTCAGTTTTTCGAATGAAATAGAGCTGCAAACCGACGTCCATGTCTCTGGCTTCAAAAGTCGCGCCCATTTTTTAAGTGAGTCCGAGACTCCAATGAATTTCGGCGACGGTATGGCGTTATCGATTTGGTCGACGATCGCAGAAACGTCTAGCCTGCTCATCACCGCTTCGCGTATTCGATGTAACCGTTCATTGCGATAAACGGCTTCAACTTGGGACTGGAGAACCTTGCTCGCCGGCACTAGCTTCTTCGCAGCTCCATGCTTCTTGAGTTTCGATTCCACCCAGTCGACAAACCGCTCTGGATATGCTGACAATGCGTTTAATTCGACTCGCTGGCATCCAACCCACTGCCAGCCTGATTTGCCGTTTTTGCGAGTGCAACGACGTTGCTCTCCGGTAAACAACTCAAGTTCCTTTTTTGTGAAAGTGATGTTCTTTTGCAGTGATTTATTTCGAGTGAAAGTCTCGGTCTCCAATCCCATCTGAAGTGCTTCCTCAAGATGCAAACCCGCGTCGATGATCTCAAAATCGAACTTATGAGCACCTGAGTTTGCGCCAATTGCTTTGGCGATTCCATAGCCTGCGGGATCTGCATCGTGAAAGACGAAGATCTTCATCGAACGGCCGTTGGCCGCTGTATCCATGAAGGTTTGAGCAGCTCGAACCGCACAACCTTCCGCGCAAATGATCGCCGCGTCGTACTTCTCACCGATCTCGCCGAATTGAAATAATGGCAACAGCCCTTTTTTTTCCACGTAGATGACTGTGTGGTATAAGTGCCATGGGATCTCGTATTCTTCAACCTGCGTAGTACCAAGCGGGATCTGTTTACCTGTGTGCGGTTCTAACAGGAATCCGCGAGGGTCCCGCGTTCGCATGTCAATAATTCCGTGAATCATTTCCCAATCATCGATAACATTATCTAAATACTTTTGTGTCAGTTCAGCGCTCGTATATTGCTGCACCATTGGACGAACACGGTAGAAATGACTACGCGCATCAAACTTGGTTTTTCCTTGCGCAGATGCACCCTCAATGGATTCTTCAAGGACACGGAATACCGCCTCTTTTAAACTGATCTTGCCAAGTCGATCAGACTTCAAAGCCTGCTTTTCTCGTTGACTGGCGTCGCGATCTTGCGCTTTCATCCTTGCCGTGTAGGATTTAGTCACCGACTTCAAAGCTTGCTCAACAGCGTCGTCAATCAGAGAGCAAGTTTCGATTTCAGTCTTGCCGCGATTAGAGTATTGAACTCGCGGAGTCGTTATGTGCAGCAACACCTTTGTGAACGAATCTTCGTCGACGCGCAACTCAGATAGGAGTCGATCAATGTTGTCATGTGCTGGCGACCGAACATCGACGGAAAAGTTTACTCCAGTCGAAAGTTGAAGCCCTTCGCCATCGGATTCACAGAATGCAGTTTCGACAATGAAAGGCAGTCCCCTTTGGCATGTACCTTGAATCCGCTTGTATTCTACTGCGCCACCGAATGCGGCTTGTATATGCTCTCGACCAATCACCCCAAGCTTGATCGGTTTGGGTGCCTCGGTCGCGTGCTGCATCGCGTAAAGTAATGCTTCCGCCCTAACGTGATCAACGCCATCGGTCGAAACAAAACTCGACAGGTCGCACCTCGCCAACCCAGTATCGTTAAGAACGATTGCGATCGTGTCGGATCGCTTCAGACCGGCAAACTGGCGGATAAATTCTCGGACTGTACGAGACTCACCGCGTTGCCGGTCCAGTTGGATGCAGGCTGCCATCAGGTTTTTGAAAGATTCCAGGTCGTGCCAATGCGCCGGATCTGGATTTTTAGCCGTCCATTTGCTGATCGTGTCCGATGACCGTTTCCAGTCAAAGCATTCGCCAAACTGGTCTAAATGAAAGTTGGCATGCTTGTTGAAAAGAGCGTACTCACCGATCAAAGATACAATTCGATCAATCCCGAGATCGTCCATTGTGCATGGTAAGTCGACCTTGATGGAAGTACCGATTTGTACTTTTCCGGTCTCGGTCGTGTGCTCAATCACTGGCGTTCTGGCGATCGTGTCCATCGTTGCGACGATCTTGTGACATACGCCTGCCGCGTCTATTTCAACACTCCCGCGTGATCCGTTGATAACGTACGGCAGGGCGAATAGACATTTTGCCGCGTTACCTTGCGCACCGCGTGTGGGGCAAGCGTAGTTAAGCCTGGAGGATGTCCGTGATTCGAAATCGACCATATTGGCGACCACCTCCGCAGGAATCCCCCGCCCGTTGTCCGTTATTGAAATCGAGTCACTTCGAACAATTACCGATATGTTCGGCAGGATTCCAAATTCTTCGCAATGGTCCAATGCGTTGTCGATCAACTCCGCAACGAGGACGGCTTGCCACCAATGCCGTTGATGTCCTAACTGCTTAGCCAATTCCGATTCCGTGAAGAACTCCAGTTGGCGATTTAATGTGAAGGCTTCGCGGCTCATTCGCCCAACTCGTTACTGGTTGGACAATCGGTCTCCAAGTATTGGCAAACGGTCCAGAGTCGCGCCGCTGCGGTCCCTGTGCGTCGCTCTTCTTGCTGAGCGTCCAAGTAGATTTGGATCGCAAGGAGTTGGCGCATCGTGCCGGGCTCGTTGGGAGCTGGTCGACGGCCAAGAGTCGGTAAAATCCGATAGGCTGATTTGCCCGATTTCGCGTTTGAGGTTATCATTGAAGTACCTTCTGTTAAAAATGCAGTTTCATACACTGCTAGAAAACCTTGCATTCACCCTTGGTTTAGCCGTCAAGGGTGTTTGCGTTTAGTTCTTTGCGAGTCGCTCTCGCAGTTTTTTGGCGGATCGCTCAGCAGCAAGAGTTGCTTGCCGAGGTGTCGCAGTTGCGAACGAAGAAGGACCGTCTTTAGCTTCAGTCACGGCAGACATATATCTCAGGACGGCAATTGGACTAGTCAGCCTGCGACCGCCTAAGACGACTGACTCCAATCGGATCCCCATCTTAGGCTTGGTGCACCATCGCAGGACTGTAGATAGGTGCGGGCGCCGTCCAGTCGCTTTCTCAACAGCATCGACTAATGAGAATAGGCTTTCGTTTTGTAACATCTGTGCAGTTCCTTGTTCGTTGCGAAACAAAATAAGACTGAACAGATAATTACAAGACTTGCATCGCCATGGAATTGGCAAACTGGGCGAGCGCCGGATAGCGCCGGATAAAGACGGTTAGGCGCCGGTTAGGCGTTTGTATTCCGACAGCTCTAGTCGGATTGTTCGCTTCTCGTTGTCGATATGTGGTATCTTTCCCGACTTCAACCACTTCTTGAAAGTCGTTTCACGTATGCCGTAGAGTTTCATAACATCGCCTTTCGGAAGCGGATTCGTGTACGTTGGCGTTCCTTCACGTTTTGTTGAGACGTACCGAATTGAGCGCGCAAGCAACTCTAGGGTTCTGGACGGTATTTGTGAAACTTCACTACCATCAGCCAACCAACCAGCTGTTGGCAATGCGGTTAGAATCCCCAATGCGGGATTTTCAGGATCGAACGCGCGTACAACCAGTAGATTTTCCGGATAGCCAATCCTGCCATTCATTTGCACCATGTATTTGCTTGGTGCTTTGCGTGTTTCGCATTGCAACAAGATAGGTAAATTTTGGCTCTTTTGGATTGCTGCAATTTGGCTCGCCAGTTTTAGAATATCAGCGTAGTCATCATTCACAAATGATATTCGGTTTGTGAATTCTCTCAGCCGAATACTTACCTCTCGCAAGGCAATTTCAAGCTTAAGTAACTCGTCAGCTTCTTCGTTCATTTTAGATACCTCATGTTTCGAAAGAATCGCTGCAACCCTCGCCGTCAGCATGAGGACTAACGGCAAGGGTTACGCGGGGTGATCAAGCCCCTAGCGATGTGTTGAATACTAACCGATTTTCATAGCCACTTCGATTGCTTTGGTTGTGTCTCGTTCAGCGTAGACTTGAGTTACGCCTAGTTCGCTGTGGCCGAGAATCACTTGTGCAGCTTCAAGTCCAAATTCTTTGCGTATCGCTGTTGCTGCCGAGTGCCTCAATTGATTGGGTGACCATTCCTCAATTTTGGCACGCCTAGTTGCGTTCAGAATCGATCGACCATAGGTGCCTGCCGTAAATGCTGTCCCTGGCGCTCTTCGCGGCTTGCGTGCTATGCGGTTCGTTCCTGGACTGTTGCCGTACTGAAGCGGCGTTACTCGTGCTTCGTGTTTCGCGGCAAGACGTTGCTTCTCGGATTCGATGGGGCTGAAACATGGTGCGTCACCCGCGCGCAGCAAGTACTTCGATATGATCGCTTGTGCGCGTGGACCGACATAGATGACTCGTTGCTTTCCGCGATAGGCTGTCTTATGTTTTGCGAGATTGATTGTCCAGACTTCACTAGTTCGATTCACCATTGCCGGCGTGATCGATACCAGTTCACCAGGTCGGCATCCAACCAGCATTTGAAACCGAACCATGTCGGCGACCACGTCGGTAAGAAACGGAATTGTTGCATCAACAAGGCTGTCGGTTACCGGCTTGATTGGTTCTATCTCTCGTGCATCGCATCGACCACGCTTTAGAGGATCGACGCATCTTATGGTCTGGTAGACACCCACGGGTACCATTCCTTTTGCGACACCCCATTTCAAAATGCGAACGAGTCTCTGCATTTGACCGTTGATTGTTTTGCGAGAACAAGTCCCACGCTGAACCCACCAGTTACGGCATGTCTCATATTCAACGGTCCCGAATTCCGAACAAGGCAAAGTACCGTATAGTTCAGAAATAGGTCTAGTTGCCATTTCAAGGCTTAGATACTCGTTGCCGGTCGGGTAGTACCCTTCCGCAAAGTCGAGATAGACAAGGCACAAATCCGCCATGAATGGACCAGCATTTTTTTTTGGCTGGAATTTCGGAGAGTGCCGATTCAACAACCATTCTGCTTTGAGACGATGGTATTTTTCCTTGGATTCCTCAGTTCCGTAGGTTCCAAGATAAATCACCCGTCCGCCAAAATTCACATAGGCTTGGCCTGTCGGCTTGTGCCTGCAATACCCTGGTTCTCGCGCCATTGCGTCGCCTCCAACTGAAAGTCTGTAGTACTACAGACTTTTTGCCTTTGGAAAACAGCGCTCTTGCCGGCGGCAAGGTAACGTTTTATCAACGAATCGCAAGGAAAAACATAGTCGGGGTGATAGGATTCGAACCTACGACCCTCTGGTCCCAAACCAGATGCGCTAGCCAGGCTGCGCTACACCCCGATCCGAAGTCCTCGAAACGCCATTGCTGGAGTCCAAATTCTCCGACTTCTCAACTTTTTACTCCATCCGTTTGTTTTTTGCTAGACCATTTGGGGCCGATTTACGGAATCCATCGAGGATGATCGGCGCCGAGGTCGTCCTGCCCTCGCGTAACCAGCCGCGGATTGGTTCCGTCGTCGTTCCTCATCCAAATCGCGGGTGCCTCGCCTGTTTCCGCTCGGCAAAAAACAATGTGCCGACCGTCCGGCGACTGGCTTGCTCGAAAATCCCAGCCAGGAGTATCTCTTTCAGAGAGTGACTTGATCGATCCAGTTACGGGATCGAGGCGACAGATCTGAGTTCCACCCCGTGCCAGTTCGGGCTTGAAGTCGCGGTTGAAATGGTCGAGGTCGGGTTGGCCAACCCGATATTGCCAAGCGACTTTGGCACCTTGGGTTCGTTGTGGAAAAAGAATATCGCCGTCGCGCGTCCAAGATGGAACATTGGAACCGCCGCCCCGTGTTTTCGGGTCGCCATATGTTGCCGCAAACCACATGCTTTGACCGGTCGTTAGCACAACATGCTCGGAACCATCCGGTCGACCGATACAAACATCGCACCAATCATGTCCGGGATCGTTCTCGTGCAAGCAATCGACGTAGAGAACCCACTTGCCATCCGGCGACCATTGCGTTCCAAAGTACAAATGCCCGGCTTGGGCGGCGAGACGAGTGCGATTCGATCCGTCGACATCGCATGTCCAGATTTGGTATCCCTGCGGACTCGCCAAATGAAATGCGATTCGTTTGCCATCTGGACTGAGGCTCATCCCATAGGGAAGTCCTTCGCCAGCTTTGGTAAATTCCCTTGGATCGCTACCGTCCAAGTTCACGCTGTAGATCTGGCCAATCTTGTTCTTTACGACTTGAACCAGCAGGCGTTTGTTCGAAAGAAGTAAGGCGGGGGTTGTGAATGGAGCAATACGTTCTTGGGTGCAAATTTCTTCGAGAGAATCTTTCTCCAGGTCGTATTGCCACAGATGGGTCGGCGTCTGCGTGTAGTACTCTTCAAAAGGGCGTCCTGGCCCATCGCGTCTCGGCTCCATGCTGAGCAAAAGGACACGGCGACCATCCTCAAAGAAAGCGGCTGGTTGCCAAGTCGCTTGACCTGGCACGTCCCAGTTCAAGTACTTGACCTCGCCCGCATCCAGATCGAACCAACCTGTTTTGCCCATCGAGGTAAAAAAGAAACCAGCGTTTTTGGCAGACGCCGAATTTCCACAGTTCCATTGAGCCAACGCATGTTGCTGTACCCATGGGATCGATGCCATCGCAATCAAGACATCACGTCGACGCATCGCGTTATCGTTCGTTGGATTCATACTCTTTCCTTATACAAGTCCCAATTTAAGCCAGATAGCATGAATTAAATGCCTCTGGGTTTATCCCAGGGGATCGTTACCTTCACGCTAGGGTGAAGGCCAGGTACCACTGGCGTAAAGCCAGTGGCATGAATCCAATGCCTCTGGGTTTATCCCAGGGGATCGTTGCCTTCACGCTAGGGTGAAGGCCAGGTACCACTGGCGTAAAGCCAGATAGCATGAATCCAATGCCCCTGGGTTTATCCCAGGGGGTCGTTGCCTTCACGCTAGGGTGAAGGTCAGGTACCACTGGCGTAAAGCCAGTGGCATGAATCCAATGCCCCTGGGTTTATCCCAGGGGATCGTTACCTTCACGCTAGGCATCGAAATGCGCTTCTCGAGCACCTCCTCAACTTACCATTGATTCTATCGTAGCCTGAGACATCCGGCGGGTGATCGGTGCTGGGCAACAAATTGATAGCGCATAAGGGTTGTATTTGAGGTAAAATAAATCGTCTTACCTAAACTCCCGCCCCGTCCTGCGATGCTTTCAGTCATGAAATACGCACAAATTAACCTCTCGCCCAATCGCTCTGACCGGAAATGGATCCAATGCTTTTCCTTTGCTGTGATTTCGACCTCGCTTTTCGTACCAAGTTTTGCACAGCAACCCTCCCCAACGAAAACGCCAAACAACAATCAACCGGACGCCATCACCTTTGAAAAACACGTTCGGCCCATTCTGAAAGCACATTGTTTTCAATGTCATGGCGAAGACGCAGAACTATCTGGTGGTTTGGATGTGCGATTGGCGCGGCTCATCACTGCAGGGGGTGAATCGGGACCGGCTGTTGCATCCGGTGAATTCGAAAAGTCGTTGCTCTGGAATCGCATCGCCACCGATGAGATGCCGCCTAAAGGCAAGAAGCTTTCCAGTTTAGAAAAGCAAACCATTGCCGACTGGATTCAACAGGGAGTCAAGACAGCGAGAGCGGAACCCGAGCGTCCCGAAGAGGCACGTTTTACGGAAGAGGAATTGAGCTACTGGGCGTTTCAACCGGTGCAAAATGCCGTTCCGCCGGAGAGTCCGAGTTCCAGCGACGGCAGTGCGATCGACGCCTTCATCGCATCGAAACTTGCAGAGCAAGGGTTAGCGTTCTCGCCTGCTGCCGATCGTTCGACCTTGATTCGGCGATTGACGCTGGACCTTCACGGCTTGCCACCGACCGTGGAGCAAATCGATCAGTTTCAACAGGACGGTGCACCCGATGCAATCGAGCGATTGGTGGATCGATTGCTGGCATCGCCCCAATACGGAGTGCGGTGGGGGAGGCATTGGTTAGACGTCGCGGGCTATGCGGAGAGCGATGGTAACATCGGCAAAGACCAAGCTCGTCCCAATGCATGGCACTATCGAGATTATGTCATTCGCGCCTTGAACGCCGACATGCCGTATGATCAATTTTTAAGGGAGCAGTTGGCGGGAGATGAATTGATCGAGGGGACACCGGATCGCAACAATCCCAAGCACGCGGATCTGCTCTCTGCAACGGGATTGTTGCGGATGTCTCCGGATATTACCCAAACGGACGACACACTGATGGATCGAAATCAAGCGGTTGCCGATGCGCTGAGTGTGGTGAGCACGGCCGTTTTGGGACTGACCGTCGGGTGTGCCCAGTGTCACGATCATCGTTACGATCCGATTACCATCGAGGATTACTATCGATTTCGCGCGGTCTTTGATCCGGTGTTTCCAATCCACAAGTGGAAAAAACCGAATCAGCGATTGATCGACATGACCGATGATGCGACGCGCGAGCATTCAACTGCCATCGAAGCGCAAGCCGTTGCGGTGCAAGAAGACATCAACACGCGACGTCGTGCACACTGCCAAACGATCCAGGATCGCGAGATTGCGCTCGCACCCGAAGCGGTCCGCGAGTCCTTGCGAACGGCGGCCAACGCGAAGCCAGCCGAGTTGACTGACGAGCAGAAAAAATTGCTGGATCAATATCCGAAAGTGCGTTCGATCGCCTGGATTGTTGGGCAGTTGGTTGAATATGACATGCCAGCCCATCGAGCCTTCGAAGCAGAAGAGAAGAAGGTCGCTGAGATTCGCAAAACCAAACCCTTGAATCGCATGCTCATGGCGGTCGAGGAGTCTCGCGATGCGGTTCCTGTGAGCCATGTATTTTTTCGCGGTAGCCCCGAGTCACCCACCAAGGTTGTCACGCCGGGGGAATTAACGGTCTTGGTATCGGCTCGATCGGACACTGCGATCCCGTCCCAAATGGAAACGTCGAGTCGGACGACCGGACGACGTCTGGCCTATGCTCGGCAGTTGACCGATGGGACTCATCCGCTCGTTGCTCGCGTGGCGGTCAATCGCATTTGGATGCATCATTTTGGACGTGGCATCGTCGCAACACCTGGCGATTTCGGCTTGTTCGGTGACGCTCCGTCGCATCCCGAACTCCTGGATTGGCTGGCCAACGATTTCCTTCGGCACGGTTGGAGCATGAAGCGACTGCATAGGCAGATTGCATTGTCTCGCACCTATCAACAGACGACTGCACGCATACCAGGTGTAGAGTCTGGAATCGACCCCGACAATCGTTTTTTAAGTCGGATGAATTTGCGTCGGCTTGAGGCCGAGTCCATTCGAGACAGCATTCTGTTGGCAAGTGGTCAATTGAATTGGGCGCTCGATGGGCCAAGCGTGCCCGTCGCCGAAGATGGTGAAGGAAAAGCGGTGGTGGGAACGCGATTGCTGCGCGATGGATTATTCGCAGGGATTGAAGGGGCAGGTGGACAAGCATTTCGTCGGAGCGTGTACTTGAGTTCACCTCGTGCGCTGCCGCTGAACATTTTGCAAACGTTCGATCTACCGGCGATGACTCCCAATTGCCAACGACGCGACTCATCGACTGCAGCGCCCCAATCGCTGTGGTTCATGAACGATGAATCGGTGGTGGAATCGTCGCAGAAGATGGCGGAGTTGCTTTCGAGTGAAGAGAAAGATGCGACGGCTCAAATTCAGGCAGCTTTCGTGCGTACGTTCGCTTGCAGGGCGACCGCCGATGAGGTTTCGTTTTGTCTTGATTTCCTAACGACGCAGGGAGAGGTTTTCCGAAAGGATGCCAATGCGACATGGCAAGCGGAACTAGCAAAGCGTCCAGAAGCGGCGAATGTGCGTTCACTGGCCAGTTTGTGCCAGATGCTCTTTTCGTCAAATCGTTTTTTATTCCAGCAGTGAGGCAAAAAAGTTATGACGACCACACCGAATGCATCGAAGACGATCGGGCAGGGCCTTTGTTCGCGTCGGCATCTTTTGCAATCATCCACTTACGGTCTGGCGACTCTTGGGGCTGCTTGGTTGTTGCGACAGGATGGATTGTTGGCTGCCGATCCCCCGCAGAAGCCATTGCTTGAGCCGCAGAAGTTTGACTTGCTCCCCAAAAGCCCTCCAAGGCCGGCTCATGCGACTGCCATGATCTCGATGTTCATGATGGGTGGGCCGAGCCAGATCGATTTGTTTGATCCAAAGCCAGAGTTGACCAAGCGAGATGGGCAGCAGTTTGAGGGGGATATCAAGTTCGACAACGCGGCACAAGCGAGTCGACAAATCATGGGACCGCAGTGGAAGTTCCAACCGCGCGGTAGTTGCGGTATGGAGATATCCGACCTTTTGCCCAGCTTGGGTGAAGTGGCCGATGACATCACATTGATTCGTTCGATGCATTCGGCCGTTAACAACCACTTCCCTGGTTTTTACGCCATGAATTCGGGAGCGGGAGTCGGTGGTTGCGCGACCGTTGGCAGTTGGCTGGTGTATGCCTTAGGAAGTGAAACTCAGGAATTACCTGCGTACATCGCATTGACCCATCCATCGGGATTGCCCATCGTGGGCGGCGACAGTTGGACGAGCGGACGCCTACCCTCCCTATACCAGGGAACGGTGATCCGCCCCAAGGAACCTCGCATGTTCAATCTCGAACCGCCCGTCCACTTGCGTGGAGAAGCCCAGCGACAGCAGTTAGCATTTCTCGATCGATTGAATCAGCAACACGTACAGGGCTATCCAGGAGAGAACGAACTGACGGCGCGGATGGCTAGCTACAAATTGGCTGCCAAAATGCAAACATCGGCCAGCGAAGTGTTTGATATTTCGGGAGAGTCGGAAGAAACCATTCGATTGTACGGGATCGATCAAGAAGTCACTCGCGACTATGGAACGCGTTGCTTGATCGCTCGTCGTTTAGTGGAGCGAGGAGTACGTTTCGTGCAGATTTTCAACAACGGTCAGAGCTGGGATCACCATTCCTCGATCGCGACGGAGTTGCCAAAGCGCTGTCGGGAAATCGATCGACCCGCAGCCGCTTTGGTTCAGGATCTCAAGCGTCGCGGCTTGCTCGATTCGACGCTAGTCCATTGGGGCGGTGAGATGGGGCGTCTGCCGACGATCCAAGTTCCCGTGGGAGACGAGGGGATGAAAAAGGTCGGTCGCGATCACAATACGTATGGTTTCAGCATGTGGGTCGCAGGCGGCGGCATCAAGGGTGGTTGCGTACATGGCAAGACGGACGAATTTTCACATCATGCCGTGGAGGATTTAGTATCGAATCACGATTGGCTCGCGACCGTGTTGCATCAGTTTGGTCTCGATCATCGCGAGCTTAAATTTCGGGTTGGCACGCGCAATCTGGCGCTGGTTGAAAACCCTGCGGCGGCTGTCGTGGAAAAGATTCTGCGGACTGTTTAACGTGCCCGACCGGTGGTTGTCACCATCGGCAAAATATCTGTCGGCTCTATCGGGCCTAACATGACTTTCTAGACTGCCTGATCTCATTGCGCACTCCAACGGAACAAAACTTGCGGAAACAAAAACCTGTTTTAATACCAGTTTTCTAACAGCCCAGCATTGGGCTATCATCCCACTGGGATTAACTAAGGGAGCTGCATCCTGTGGTCGCGGTCATTTGCGGATGATGGGTGCGGGCGTTTTTTTCGAGGCGGACTGGGACGGTGCTTGTTGACTCGTTGGATTAAGAGTTTCGTTGATCCGAGCGTTGTAGAGTCCGACCGCTCGCGTGGCGTGACCACGTGGGCCGATTGGCCATTTTTTGTCGCGCTGGTCGTAGATTTTGGAGAGCAGGAAATCGATTCCTTTGGCGACCTTGGGGCTCTTGAGCTCTTCGTCCGACATCGTAAACATCAACCATTCGAGCATGTGGCCCGATGTTTGAACCTTGCGTTCGTCGTTGGGTTCATTGCCGCGACCCTCGTACCAGTTGGTGCTAAAGCTGCCGTCTGGATTCTGCAATTGCCAAGTATAGGCAACATAGTCTCGCACGAACTTGGCGGCCCGCGCGTATTGACCATTGATGGGTTGGTCTTGAAGTTGACGTTGTCTAACTGAGAACGACAGACCCATGAGTCGATGCGTCCCGCCACACGCGGAGCCAATGATGGGTTGAGCCAATTCTTCCTGGATCAGTTTTGGAATGCTCCAAATTTTCCCGTCATTGGCCTTCCACTGTTTGTTCGAATCCAAGTAGTAGGACAAGCCAATCAGCTTGAACGTTAGCTCCGACCTCTCTTTGCAAGTCGCCATTTCGTAACGCACAAGATCTTCGACCTTGTACATAGCGGAACCGATTTGAATCGGGTAGTCCAGCGGGACGCTGGATTGCGCCAAGATCGCCAGGAATTGTCCTTCGTGACCTTGGACGCCACCACCGACATTGGGAACGAAGCCTTTGCCTCTCGGCGTGAACATGCGTTGCGTTCGGCAAGTCCCGTTGTGGCACATCCAACCGATTGCGTTCACGCGTCCTTGCCCATGAACCATCTCATACTCGGCACCGAATGCAAGCAACGCGTGCATGACAGCCCAAGGCGACCGAATGGAGGTTGATTCGGGATTCTCGAGATAGAAACGAAGGCAAGCATGGGTGCGATTGAGACGCGTGGCCATTACCGGGTCCGCGGGTTCGCGTTGAACGATCGGCGGAACTCCCAGGGCATTGGACGGGTCGTCGATACGAATTTCCCGGCGTTGCGCCACGGGCTTGGATGCATTCATCGCATCGATCCCTTGTAGTTCGCGACCGCTGGGTCTTGTCACAGGGTCCAGATGTGGTTCTTCTTGCGCGCGCTGAGAGTCGCGATTGCGATCCACCGTCCCAGACGGATTTTTGGATCCTTCCGGAGTGGCTGGGGGAAAGAGTAGAGTGCTTAATGGCTTCTCACTTTCAACTGCTTGTTCGTCAAATGGAATAAGCAATGTGCGAGGCGCGGGCTTGCGGACCATTCCAGGAGCCCCCCCACTGCGTTCAACGGGTTCGGGTTGATTTTGTTTTTCCAGATCTAACGTCGCGGTAAAGCCAAGCGACAAATCTCCGTTGTCGGTACCATTTTCCTCATCCGTCCTACTGGGGGACTCAACCGAGGTGCGCTCCGGATCGGTGGGCAACTCTTGCTTTCGGAAGAGATTGCTAGTCGGACCGGCCATCCACCAACAGAAGGGGGATGCGTGCGACATGCTAGCAATCGCGATCTCAAGGACGATCGAGGGATCGATTTCCTCTTGGTTGAGCGAATCTGCGAGAAGGATCGACTCGGAATCCGTTGTGCTTACGAGTTTCGTCGAAGCAGAGCCGATGATGAGAATCTCTTGGTCCTCTTTCTGGTTCTTCGTTTCTTGGGTGAGGGGACCCAATGGCTCGTTTCGGAGCGCTGGCTCCTGAATGTCAAGCGTAGGCGACTGCCCAAGCCGAAGCGCGTTTGGCTTGCTCTGAGTTCCCGATGGCTGCTGTGCATGCAATCGAGAAGGATCGGAGTGCAGTAATGCAAGCGATATAGGTAAAAAATAGATTAAGCAAGGTTGACGAGACCACGGCTGCATTGTTTCCTAGCACCATTCTTACGCGAATCCTAGCGATGTCCCGACACCATGGGTGGTATCGGTCGGAATCAAGCACTCGAACCAGTCTTTAAAACCGGAAATTTTGAGGCGTCTTATCTCAGGAAGGGAACGTAAGACTGGAGAGACTCGGCAAGCGAGGCTGCCGGTGGTTCGACGGTTTCCCCTTCCATATAGCGTTTCAACAATGGAACATCACCTCGAAAGTCTTTGCCAGTGAAATCCTTAAGGGCAAGTGAAGCGGAATATTGCATCGCAGGTGAGCGGTCATTCAGTTGTTTGGTGAGGAACAGCTTGACCTCATCCGAACGATGCATTCCCAGAGACTCCGTTGCTGCCTCGCGAACGCTAGGGCTATCATCGGCGGAGGCGAGCGCAAATAGCGTTTGAGTCGTCTCCGACGTGGCATGATTGCGAAGCGAGCGAGCCACAGCCAATCGAACTTTCTCCTCTTTATCCTGAGCGAGTTGCACCAACGTCGCCGAAGCATCCGGGCGATGAATGACTTCCGACAAAGCTAGCACTGCCTCTCGTCGAATCTCGGTACTTGTTTCTTTCTTGACAACCGTGCTGATGGTACTCACCCATTTCGCCTGGTCGGCATCCGACATTTTTTTGAATTGAGACCGGACGAGGCCGAATTCTTTAACGCGTTGTGAGAAAACGTCACCGCGTTTTCGGTCTTCTTTCCATTGATTCTGTATGATCGGGTTCAGTTTTTTCAACTCGAAAAATGGGCCGTCCGTGCAACCCACTAACGTAGAAAAAGTCGCAAGAATAAGCAAAATGCTTAATCGGAATGATTTAGGGGAAAATCGATTGTCGTCCACGGAATCCATCCCAGTGCCAATGAAACCGACCAGAGTCGTCTTTTTCTGGACGATACCAAGTGTTTTGCTAGGTATCTAGATCAATTCTTGGTTGGTAAAGAAGCCGCTTTGGCGGTAGTTCTACGTGTTGTTACTTGGCTCGAACCGTACCGCTATACTGCACCGCTGTACTGCACTGCTATACTGCACTGTCCAATTTGCGTACCTTTATTACCTCGAATGACGGGAAGAACCAATGACGAGAACAAGTCGTCGCAAGTTTATTCAAAATGCTTCGGTCGTTAGCGTTGGATACTTCGTTGCCGCAGGCTTCAGCTCGCCAGTCCAGTCTTCCACAGGATCGACTCAGCAACCTCCCAACAAACCGCAAGAGGTGCGATCGGGAGCGGATTGGCCCGTCGGTCGAGGGAACCCTGCGTCGACGGGGGTTGCGACCGGCAAGGTAACCGAGCGTCCCGAAGTACTTTGGGAATTCAAAACCAACTCAGAAAAATCGGGTTTCGAAGGCACGCCGGTTATCGCAGACGGTCGGGTCTTCCTGGGCGACTTCGAAGGAACCATGCATGCAATTGAATTAGGGACAGGAAAAGAGTTATGGTCCGTCAAGAAAAAAGATGGTTTTGTGACAGCCGCCGCCGTTTATAAGGGCAAGGTTGTGATCGGAGATTTTAGCGGTCAAGTCTATTGCTTTGACGCAACCACTGGCAATCAACTTTGGGCTCGCGAAATCGAACAGCAAGTCGCATCGGGCGCCAACTTTTTTGAAGAAAATGTACTTCTCACGAGCGAGAGTGGTTCGATGATTGCGCTCGACCTGAACACGGGTGAACCCAAATGGAACTATGCGACGGGTGATCAATTGCGTTCGTCGCCAACGATCTGGAAGACATTTTCGTTGCTCGGTGGGTGCGATGGCCGTTTACACAAAATCGATCTCAAAGCTGGTTCTGCCGTTGGAGATGGACTTCCGTTGGATGCGCCAACACTCAGCACACCCAGCGTGATCGGGAATATTGCTATTGTTCCGACGCAGCCAGGTGTTGTGTTTGCCATCGACGTAGAAACAGATAAAGTACTTTGGACATTTTCGGACCCGGCCCAGTCAAGCGACATTCGCTCGTCTCCAGCGACTCTCGGCAAACTCGAAGGCGGGGTACTCAAGGGTACGACTGTCGTTACGACACGAAATCGTCGCGTTCTAGGCATCGATCTGGAAAGCGGCAAAGTCGCCTGGGAGGCTGTGTTGAAAAAGCGTAGCGACAGCTCGCCGATCATTTGCGATGGCAGGGCCTGGGTTGGAGCCCTCGATGGAGTGATTTATGCGATCGACATGAAAACAGGGGGAGAAACATGGACTTATCAAGTGGCCGGTCAGATTTTGGCATCTCCAGCCATTTCCGATGGAAAACTCATTATTGCAACTGAGAAAGGGAGTATTTTTTGTTTTGGCAAAAAGTGAATTGACCTAGCGTTGCATGCGAGGATTTGTTAACCCCTACGAGCGATAGAACAAATGTTGTCCGTCGTATCCACTGCTAATGACTGCAATTCATCCATCTCGCTATGGCAAGCCGACAAACGATCTCCAATTCGGTCACTTCTGATTTCATCCAGTTCGCTGCGCGAACATGGCGCTTCGCCTCCTGGTTGCTGTTGCTGAGTTCGGTCGTACTTTCGGGTTGCCAACAGATGCCCGGCGGACAAGCGATGAGGCAATACCAGCTCGAAAGCGAGCGGCTGCTCAGTGAATTTCGTGCACAGAAAAAGAGGGCGGAGGAACTTGAAGTTCGTAACGCACAGTTGGAGCAACGGCTCGCGGAGAGTGAAAAGCTACTTGCATCGAATCCGGGTGGGTATAGCGGCAAGAGCTCCAAGTTTAGAAGCGAAACAGAATTGCTGATTGGGGAAGCCACCGGTGCGAGACGAAATAGCAGTCCACTTTCGGAATCCGGTTCGTCTCGAACGACGGGACTCCGAGGGCCGGTTGGCCGAACCGGGCTGCCGGATGTTTCGCCCTCGACGGCGGGCCAATCGGCGGCGGGCCAATTGACGGCGGGCCAATTGACGGCGGGCCAATTGACGTCGGGGAACAATCGGGACCCGATCTCTTTGGGTGGGGCATCTCGCGATTTGAAAGGCGATCGGAGTCGCGAGTCGCAATGGCGCCCCATTGCGGATTCTCTGCGGTAGTAGATTCCTACATGGCGAGCGGCGTGAGCCAAAGCACTCACTTTGTTAGCGGAACGGCGCAAGCCGTCCGGTGAGTGGCTGATCGACGCAGCGAAACCGGAGGGCTCGCGCCCTGCCGCTACAGAGTTCAATCTACGTGTAGAGGTGCTTAATGCACAATTGCGACCAGTTTTCTAAACTGTCCATTTCGGACTTGATCACGTCGAGGCTGAGGAAGCCGCTGTTTTCCAGTTGGTCTTCCCGTGTTTGAACTTTGCACGACGCGAGTTGCATGATGTGCACAATGCCTAGGTGCACTCGTCCTACCTCGGATGAATCATCGTAGATCAGACCGACCACGCGTTGTTGGCCATTGCATTCGATTAATACTTCCTCGTCCAGTTCGCGTTGCATACCGGTGCGGTACCAATCGTCACCGGTGGCATCTTCGACTGAGATGTGTCCTCCGATTCCGACGGATCGAAAGGCGTGCAAGCGTTTTTCGCCTTGGCCTTTGCCTCGGGTGTATTGGAACAGTCGTGTCTCATTTGCATCGCTGCATTCGAGAATCACATAAGGAATCAATTGCTTAAACGATGGATCTGTTTCAACGAGGCTTCGTGGGCGAAAGGACTGATTATTTCGATCGAGAATAGCCGGCAGATAACGTTCTGCGTTTGGCTGAAAACCCGAAAAAGGGCCCAGTTGATCGAGCAATTGTGCTGGAATTACAAGAACTTCTTCGTCTTTAGGCATGTTCAATTGCAATTTCTGTGGGTTTTCATGGACTTCGAGGGACAGCCACGGGGAAAACAGGGTTCCCTTGACCTGTTGATTTGCGATACGATACACGTTTTACGGAACGCTGACTATTCGCTTTTCTAATCAATTTGGGATTGGGGATTACGATCCGTTTGATTTCCTGCACTCGTCATTACCTACAACCACAATCCAATTCGCATGAATTCCACTCTCGTTTCATTTGCATCCTGGATTGGATGTACTGTCGCAAGCCGCTCGTCCGCTTACGGACATCGCAAGCTTTTTTGTCTGGGCTCGTTCGCGGGGTTGATTTTCTTCGTTGGGATTCAAGCGTTGGGAAACGAGCAACTGCCCACGGCCGCCGAGGAAAAAGCGCGGCCATTGGCCTCTGCCGCATCGATGCTCTCGGCGGACACACAAGCGATTTTCTCTTTGCCAAACTCGAAACGATTCTTGGAGTCGTGGGGTAAGACCCAATTAGGAATGCTCGCGGCCGACGCCAAACTAACGAGTTTCTGGGATACGCAACGCGAAGAGATCCAAGCTCGATTCAAGGAGGCTGGCTGGCAGCTTCGTCTCGAAATCGAAGAGCTAAGCGATGTGTCGAGTGGCCAAACAGCATTGGCATGGATATCGCGCCCGAAGGTTGCCGCAAAGCCATTTTCCATTGCGATGATTATCGACGTTGCAGGACGTCGCGAGCAGACTAAGGAATTCATGAAGCGTGTGGACACACAACTCAAAGCCGCCAATGCAACCGCCAAAATAGTTGAGAACTCTGGCAACAAGGTTATGCAGTACACGATGCCAAAGATCGCTGGCGAACCGCGGATTTTAGAGTCCTTCTACACAATCTCCAACGATCAGTTGTTGGCAGCCGATGATATGGCTACGATTACAGAACTTATTAACGCTCAAAAAGGCGACAAGGCCGACTCACTCGCCAAATCTCCGTTGTATCAGACCGTGCAAGCCAAAGTTCTGAGTGAAGGCGAAGCACCAGAGATCGAGTACTTCGTACGCCCCATCGGGTTTGCCAAGTTGCTTCGCTCGATGTCGGCCAAGCCATCCAACAACCAAGCCGATGTTCTCAAGATACTGGACCAACAAGGATTCAGCGATTTAGAGTGCTTTTCCGGCAACATTCAAATGGCTAGCGACTCGTTCGACTTTTTCCACAACGGTTATCTCATCGCCAAGAAACCTGCTCAAAAGTCGGTGCAAATCCTCGATTTTCCAAATCTGAGCAAACTCGCTGCCCCCGACTGGATCAACAAGGAAACGGCGTCGGTAATGTCGTTCTCTTGGGACATCAAGAAAGCTTTCCCGAAATTCAAAGGGATCGTGGACGATTACGTTGGCGAAGGTACCTTCGAAGCGGTGATGGAAGGAATTCGCGACGACCCAGACGGTCCTCAAATCGATTTTACCAAAGAAGTTTTGCCCTACGTGACATCTGAGTTTCACGTTGTCACGGAAATTGTGAAACCGATTGGGCCGACTAGCAAACGCTCCATGGTTATTCTCAGACTCAATGACACCCAAGGCAAGTTGCCTGGCGTTCTGGATCGATTTGGAAAAGCCGAACCGAATGCAAAGGCCCTCGATGAAGACGGTTTCCGGGTTTGGCGCATCAAGAACGATGCTGAGGAAGAAGTCGTACTCGACTTCGGCACCAAGGAAACCGACAAGAACAAGGCTAAGGAAGAAGACGCTGAGGAACGCTTGCTTGACGAATGGGCAATCTCCATCATGGATGACTACTTCATTTTTGCTTCGGATGCAGAAATGATCATCGATACGATTCGCAATGCCAAGAAAAACAGTGGCACATTTGTGAAGGAGGCGGATGTCATTCGTGCGTCGCAGATGCTGGGGGCCGTGGCAGGGAACAATGGACATAGTTTCAACGAGATGACCCGAACGGATCGCGCCTTCGAAATGCAGTATGAACTGTTTCGACAAGACATTCTGCCCGAGTCGAGAAGTATGCTCGCAACCATTCTCGATCGCATTCTAAAACCAAAAAATTCGCGTCAAGGACAACCGCAAAAAGTGAAAGGGGATCAGCTTCCTCAGTTTCACGAGATCCAGCACTACTTTACTCCGAGTGGTGGCGTCGTGCGAACCGAAGAAGATGGCTGGTCCTTTCAGAGCTTTATCTTGAGCAAGTAACCAATATGGCATCCAATTCGGACTCCGCGCGGAATGGGCGTCCATCGTCATATCCACCCATGGAAGCCAGGGTTCAAGAGCTTGAGTACATAGTGTCTCATCTTCAAAAAACGGTGGATGATTTGAACGAGGCACTTCTTCTGCAGCAGCGCAAGCTCGATAGCTTGAGTCGGCAGGTGGAGCAAGCCAAGTCGGTAGTCCAATCTGTTTTGAATGCCGACAATACGCCGCGTTCGCTGGCGGATGATAAACCTCCCCACTATTGATTTCGCAATTCATTTCCTATGCATGAACTTCGTTCCGTTACTGTCCAACGCCACTTCACTGAACAAACTGCGGGGAGCGTGCTGTATCGCTGTGGCAACACGGTCGTGTTATGCACCGCCAGTCTGGAAAACAAAGTTCCTGATTGGATGGTCGGCAAAGGCAAGGGTTGGATCACTGCGGAATACAACATGCTACCTGGGAGCACTTCCCCTCGAAAGGCTCGCGAAAGGGCTGGCAAGGTGGATGGTCGAACAACGGAAATCCAGCGATTGATCGGCCGTTCGTTTCGAGCGGTAGCCGACTTGAGGAAGCTTGGCGAACGGTCGTTAACGATTGACTGCGATGTGTTGCAAGCAGACGGCGGAACGCGCACCGCTGCGATAACCGGTGGTTTCATCGCATTGGTCGACGCGGTCAATTCCGCGTTTCGCGGAGTGCCGGCCGACGAATATCCCCTTCGTTGTAGTGTCGCCGCAATCAGCGTGGGTATTGTCGATGGGGAAGCTTCTTTGGATCTCGACTATGCTCGTGATGTCCGTGCGGATGTGGATATGAATGTCGTCATGACGGGGGCGGGTCGATTCATTGAGATTCAAGGCACGGGTGAAGAATCTACGTTCGATGACGAACAGCTTTCTACTCTTTTGAAGTTAGCCAAGCAAGGCATCGTGGAATTAACGGAAACACAACGCAGAGCGCTAGGCAATGACTGGCCATGGTAGGAGACTTCAAATTTCAAATTTCAAATTTGAGCATTGAGCATTGAGATTCGAGATTTGATGGATTGTTTGTGTGCCTGCCGCCTAAAAAGCTTGTGCGTTTTCCATGGTGTACTTGATCGCTTTGTCGCTGATGTCCTTGCGACACCAAGCGCCTGGCCATCGGATGGCTTGCACGGCTGTGTAGGCTTGTAATTTCGCGGCGGCCAAACTTGGCCCCAAGGCGGTTACGCCAAGCACTCGACCGCCGTCGGTCGTCACTTGACCATCGACAAGCTTGGTTCCGGCATGAAAGACTTTTACGTCGCTGATTGCCGAGGCTGCATCCAAGCCTGTGATGACTCGGCCTGTTTCGTATTCACCAGGATAGCCTTGACTGGCCATCACGACGCAAATGGCCGGACGTGGATCCCAGGTGGGCGCATCGATTTCGTTCAGCCGTCCATCCACCGTGGCTTCGAGAATATCGAGCAAGTCGCTCTGCAATCGCATCAGGAGCGGCTGGCATTCTGGGTCACCGAACCGAACGTTGAACTCCAGCACTTTCGGTCCGGTTTGCGTAAGCATGAGACCTGCGTACAGCAACCCTCGAAAGGGTTTGCGATTGCGTTTCATGGTATGAATGCTCGGTACCAAAATATGGTCTTCGATGGTCTCGATCATTTCGGAAGTAACAACAGGCGTTGGCGAATAAGCGCCCATGCCACCTGTGTTGGGACCTTTGTCACCGTCGAATGCAGCCTTGTGGTCTTGGGCTGCAGGCAGCGTGAGAATTGTTTTCCCATCGGTAATTACGAGCACGCTGACTTCTGGCCCTTCCAGTCGCTCTTCGATAATCAATTGCGAGCCAGCCTTGCCGAATTCGTTCTTGCGAGCAATGCGATCGATGGCTTCGAGTGCTTCTTCGCGACGCGAGCAAACGATCACCCCTTTTCCGCTGGCTAAACCATCTGCTTTCACCACCACAGGGGCCTTGTCACGGTCGTTTGGATAACGTGCTTTGATATACCGCATGGCGCTGTCCGCATCGCGAAACGCTTGGTACTCGGCGGTCGGAACATCAGCCTGCCGCAACAGCAACTTGCAGAAAACCTTGCTCCCCTCGAGTTGCGCAGCCGCTCGGCTCGGCCCAAAAGCTCGGATCTTTTCTTTGGCCAAAGCATCGACGAGCCCTAGCGAAAGCGGGACTTCGGGGCCCACCACGACGAGGTCCATTCGCTCTTTTTTTGCAAACGCGACCAATCCAGCGATGTCGTCGGCGGCGATAGGGACATTTTCGGCTTCTTGTGCCGTGCCTGCATTTCCAGGCGCTACCCAAAGCCGCGTCAATCGCGGACTTTGGCGAATTTTCCAAGCCAATGCATGCTCACGGCCACCGTTTCCAACTATCAAAACCTTCATTTTACGTTCCAAAACACTGCGGAGAAACTCTCGGAAAGCGGGCATTCTAAACCCATTGTGACGTCCCTACGAGGTGAAAATAGTGGGAATCGCTTTAGTTGCGGCTCTTTCCGCTTTACGGTCCGGTAAGATAGTGCGGGCTTTCTTGCGCATTGAGACATGAGGCTGTGATTTCATAACCCGATGCGTAACGGCTTGTTGCTTTAATGAAGTCGTTTTTGGGTAAGGGCGGTAAGACGGACTTCCAAGTCCGTCAATTGGGAATCCGACGGACTTGGAAGTCCGTCGTACCATTAAAGCAACAAGCCGGTGTGCGAGGGATTGCAGTCGGCGCTGAGGCTCTGATTTGATTCGCGGGGGCAAAACATTGTCGCCTTTTGCTCCGCAAAAGTTGCGTGCTGCATACTTTCGCGGAGCGATAGGCGACGATGATAAAACCCCGGCCTAGCCACGAACGGCAACCAACCTAAAATCACATCACTTAACAACCCATCAGTAACGTCAAATTTCGAATATGCATCGCAACTTTCAAATTGTACTTATCGCTTTGGCACATTGGTTCGTCGCTCAAGCTTCGTTTGCCGATAGCCCCGAACTCGGCCGTCCTGAGCCTTCGACGCTTTCCGAGGCGGAGTCGAACGCAAAGACCATACTTGAAAGCGTGCGCGACCAATACCAGTCGCTTTGGGACGGAATGTCGAGCGATGCAAAAGCGGGTTATCGCAATTTAGTGAACAACGTTTATTTGCCTGCGGACTTCGACGAAGAAGTGCTGAGCGAACTGGACAAAGTCAAGCACGTATGGAGTTTGGCCGACGCGCCTCTCGAAGCGGATTCTCGCAAAAGCACATGGATGGCTTACGGTTTGGCTCCGCGGCCTGACGACGCAACTCGCCCATTGCAATACGTCGTGACGGAGGACAAACAATACGTCATGAATTGTTTTGCATGCCATGGAGGTAACCTCTACGGTGCGACCTATCCGGGGGCACCGAATACGACTTACGCCCTTGAGTCCTTGATCGACCAAGTCCGTCGGATCAAGGTGTCGTTATACAAACCGCTCACCCACATGGACGTCGGTTCTGTCTTTATGCCGTTGGGAAAAACCGTCGGCACTAGCAATGCCGTCATGTTTGGTGTTGCGCTCATGAACTACCGTGACGCAGATTTGAGTGTACATCCCAATCGCGTTCCGGCTCCCATGGTGAATCACGATATGGACGCTCCACCCTGGTGGCATTTCCACCGAAAGCATCATATTTATATCGACGGCTTCGCGGAAAAAGGGCATCGCGGTTTGATGCAGTTTATGTTGGTTCGCCAAAATGGTCCTGAAAAGTTTTCGAGTTGGGAGAATGACTTTCGCCAAGTCTACGCATACCTCTCGGAACTGCGGCCCCCCAAGTATCCGCTGGCCATCGACGCGAACAGATCCATGCGAGGCAAGCAAATCTTTGAGAGCAATTGCGCTTCGTGTCACGGAACCTACGGTGACCAATCCGACTATCCTGAATTGAGTGTACCCATCGATGACATAGCGACCGATCGAGTTCGATTGGACGCGCTGAGCCCCACGAATCGAAAGCACTACGGAGATAGTTGGTTCGCAGATTTTGGCGGGCAAAAGACATTCGCAGATGTCGACGGCTATGTTGCGCCACCGCTTGATGGCATCTGGGCCTCTGCACCTTATTTGCACAACGGGAGTGTGCCCACGCTGTGGCATCTTTTGCATCCCAATGAACGACCGGAACGCTGGAGACGGACGGCACTCGGCTTAGACACAGCCAAGATGGGCTTGCAAGTTGAGACGGATATGGAATTGCCGCGAAGGTTAAAACCAGCCGAACGACGTTGGTATTTCGACACAACACAATTCGGTAAATCCGCCAAAGGACACGACTATCCCAGCAAACTTTCCGAAGAAGAAAAGACCGACTTGCTCGAATATCTCAAGACCATTTAGGTTCAAACCATAGTCGCACCCGGCAGGTGCGACCCACCGTAGGTCACTCTTGCCGAGAGTGACCTTGAACCGTAGGCCCGGCTTCAAAATCCTTCACAGGCGAACTCCGACGAGGTTCAACATTCTGACCTGACTCAGCATGTTTGGCCCATATGCTTGCAACACCCTTTTGTAGTGTTTGGTAGATAACGCAATAACGCTCCGTCAAGCTGATCAATTTCGCGATCGAGGCTGAGTCGGCGTCGGATTCGACTTCGAAAAAAAGTCGAACGGCAGTTAAGCCGACTGGTGCGGAGCGATCGACACCCAATGTGCCGCGAAAGTCCATATCCGCTTCCGCTGCGATTTGACATTCGCGAATGTCAATGCTCATGCTCGTCGCGACAGCAGACAGTGTCACACCCGCGCAAGCCACCAAAGATTCCAGCAACAGGTTGGCCGAACAAGCGTCCGCGTCGGTGCCACCCGCCGCCGGATGCAAGCCGGCTCGAATCGTGCCTGCAAAAGACTCAAGCATACAATGTTGGTTTTTTACATCGATTTTGCCTTGAGTGCGAATCGTGACAAGTGCCGATGCTGGTTCGGTTCGGTATCGGTCCTTCAATGGGGTCTGGATGGCTTTGAGCTGTTCGATGTTCATAGTGGGAGTCGGTCGGAGAACGTTTAGTGAGAAACGCTCGATAGTTTACCGATTCCGCAAGATTACTGCATGATGTTTTGCAAGCGGTAACAACAATGCAAGGTCACTCTCCACACGAGTGACCTACGGTGGGTCGAACGTGGGTCGCACCTGCCGGGTGTGACCAGTGGAGCTCAAACAAGCCGAAACCCGGTTTAACATTGGGGGGGACGCGTTGAATCACGCTACGCGAATGGGTTCTGGAAATAGGCCGGTGGACCCGCTATGGTATTTGAACTACTTCTTCTCCATCGTCAACTTCGTTGCAGGAACAGTGCCTTATGGTTCTACGTAAACTGACTTGTCCCATACTCTTTTTGGGCATGCTTTCCAGCTTTGCTTTGGCGGAACCGCCGACGGGTAGCATGCGTACGGAGCTCGACGATTATGTTGCCAAAGCGGATTCGACTTACCAGTGGAAGCTTGAAAAGTCGATTGAGAAAGGACCGCTCAAAACTTCGGTGATCCAGTTAAAAACGCAGACTTGGTTGACGACGAAAGAGGTCGATCGACCTGTTTGGGAACATTGGCTGGTCGTCACCATGCCAGAGAAAGTCACCACCGATCGGGTGTTTCTGCTGATTGGCGGAGGAAGCCATAATAGCGGTGTGCCAAACGGTCCTGACCCGATCACGGCATCCATTGCGCAAGCAACTGGCAGCATCGTAGCCGAACTCAAGAATATACCCAACCAACCGCTTGTCTTCCACAACGACGGTCAACTTCGTACGGAAGATGACTTGATCGGCTATGCTTGGGCACAATTCCTTGATTCAGGAGATTCCATATGGCTGCCTCGTCTGCCGATGGTCAAGAGCGTGGTGCGAGCCATGGACTGCATCACCGAATTCGCAGCGTCCGAAGCAGGTGGCAAGCACACCGTCAAAAAATTCGTCGTCGGGGGTGGTTCGAAACGCGGCTGGACAACTTGGTTGACCGGTGCAGCCGATGATCGAGTCGAAGCCGTCGTTCCAATCGTGATCGATCTAGTGAACGCCCAGCCATCGCTTCGCCATCACGCGGAGGTTTACGGATTTTGGTCCGAAGCCATAGGCAATTACTACCAGCACAAAATTCTGCAGCGGTTCGGTCATCCGCGGATGAAGGAGTTGCACGAGATCGTGGATCCATTCAATTATCGGGGCCGATTGACGATGCCCAAGTTCATTGTGAACGGCAGTGGAGATCAATTCTTTTTGCCCGACTCATCGCAGTTTTACTATGATCAACTCCAAGGTGAGAAACTGCTACGGTATGTGCCCAACGCCGACCACGGTCTCAAGAATACCGACGCGATACAGAGCATTGCCGCGTTCTACAACATGATAACGACGAACAAGCCACGCCCCGAATACGCTTGGACATTTGAGGGCAATGGAACGATTCGTGTTCAGCCGAAGACGAAACCATCCAAAGTTTTGCTTTGGCAAGCAAACAATCCGAAAGCTCGCGATTTTCGTTTGATGACGATCGGGCCAGCCTACGCGAGCACGGAGCTGCAATCAGAAAGCGATGGAGCGTATGTCGCGGCCAAACCCGCCGATCAGCCCGGGTGGACTGCGAGTTTTGTCGAGTTGACTTACGATGTCGGCGGACCATTTCCACTCAAAGTCACGACCGCAATTCGCGTTACGCCCAACGACCTCCCGTTCAAAGGAATCGACTTGACGAAGGTTGGTTACGAACCGGAATTGAACAAAGAAAAGGCTCAAACAGGCAAGTAACCGTCGGATAGGCTATGACTTCACTAATCAACAGCCCGGTGAGCGAGGGATTGCAGTCGCCACCTCGCTTACCGGCTTGTTGCTTTAGTGAAGTCGTGATTGGGTAAGGGCAGTAAGACGGACTTCCAAGTCCCGTCCATGGGGAATTCGACGGACTAGGAAGTCCGTCGTACCATTAAATCAACAAGCCGTTACACGTCGGGTTGTCAAACTGCCGCCAAAAAAGTGGTCCATCCAAAAACTCATAGCCTATCCGCAAAGGTTGCGGCGTACGCCGAAAAACGAAGGTGAGGAACGCCCGGTTACGCTGACAATGCGGTTTAACCCTGAAGGTCATTAGAAAAACAAATGCCTCCTGCCACCATTTTCTTGACGGGGGCGTTACGTTTCTGTAGCATCTCCTTAAGGGGGCGAAAATCTCTTTATTTTCCCCTTTTCGAGGTTTTCAACCCGGAGATCTGTCCCGAACCATTCGGATTTAAGTCAAGATTGGCGAGTAGTGTGATTTTCGGCTTAACATTGGTGCGTTTCTCATTTCCTTTTCTGTCTTAGTGGAGCGTATGCTGTCATGCTTAGAAGATTTCGGAGGACGGGCTTTACGCTTGTCGAGTTGCTGGTGGTCATTGCGATCATCGGAATTCTGGTCGGACTATTGTTACCTGCGGTGCAAGCGGCTCGCGAAGCGGCCAGGCGGATGAGTTGCGGGAACAACCTGAAGCAATTGGGGTTGGCTATTCACAATCATGAATCCGCTTTGAAGTATGCACCTGCCTGGGGAACGGAATTCATCGCGGCTGAAGTGACCCCACCGTTGTTTCCAGCATTCCCTGCCACGGCCGACGCGAGGAGACCCTTTGGGGCGATGGGGCAATTGTTGCCCTACTTGGAACAAGCCAATCTGAGCAACCTGTTTGACCTAAAGCGGCCTTTGATTGACTTGCGCAATTTGCCACCACCCTTTCCTGGTGGACAAAACTCTCCCTCAGCCTTTGCCAAACAACCTGTGTTTGTTTGCCCATCGACGCCTGAGGTACAATCGGATTACGGACCCTATTTGGGCGCGGTTGGATTTCCTTCGAATACGGTGTACACGCTACCCCGTACGGACTATGTCCCGATGAGAGGCATACACTCCACGCTTGGTGCATGTGCTGGGATTGCAAACGCAACCACCACCGAAAATGCGATGCTGGGATCCAATAACTTGATTACGAAGCGAAAGGTTAGGTTTGCGGAAGTAACCGATGGTTTATCCAACACCATTTGCTTTATTGAAGTGGCGGGAAAGCAGCAACGTTATTTCCGTGGAACGGCAATAGGCGGAAACTCGTGGGCTCCCGTAGCACCCTTTACTGTCTCTGCGTTTACGCTCAATTCGTTCTTCGGTGATTGGAATGTTGCGCAGCATCCAAGAGGGTTGGCCGGGACGAGTATTTATGCTCCAGGTACCACTGCTACGTCGGGATGCTCTTTTATTAACGTGTACAACGAATGGAATCCCTATTCGTTCCATTCCGGTGGCGTTCAGCTCGCGAAGGGCGATGGCTCTGTGACGTTCCTGTCGAGCTCAACAGATGCTTTCACGTTTGTTGCCCTGACGACTCGCGATGGTGGCGAAGTGGCTCAGAACGCTGATTAAGTTCCGTTTATTTTGCAAAAAACTTGCAAGTATTATTGGAAAACGATACGATGCGAAATATTGAACAACGGGCTTTAATGGGTGGTATGCCATCTGTGACCCTTTTCTGTGTGTCTTTTCTGTACATTGCGAGAGGTTTTTATGAATCGTCTTTCTCTCCGCCGAGGCTTCACGTTAGTCGAGCTTTTGGTTGTTATCGCGATTATTGGAATTCTAGTAGGACTGTTGTTGCCGGCAGTGCAATCGGCCCGCGAGGCGGCCCGGCGAATGCAGTGCACCAACAACTTAAAGAACTTTGCACTGGCGTTTCACAATTTTCATGACGCCAATAAAAAGTTTCCACTTGGTGGTACCGGCACTTCATCCGCCACTGCGGTTCCGCGGACTTGGCGTCAAACCTGGGTGATGTATGTCTGGCCCTACATTGAGCAGAGCAATTTGGCAAACGCAAGTGATTACAAACAGCGGTTTCATGAACCGCCCAACACGATCGGTAACACCCTCAATGGCACCACGGGAAGACGAGTTCCAATTTATTTGTGTCCTAGCGATACCGGGACGATTGACCAGAATATCGGATTCTACCAAAGAACACGTGGGAACTATGTCGTGAATTGGGGCAATGTTTGGTATGGCCAACGCGATGCCGACCCTGTGCTTTACACACAGTCTCCAACCAGCAAGGCTCCCTTCAACAACATCAATGGTAACCGCAACAATCCTGCCAAGGTCACTTTTGCCAATATTACTGATGGGACCTCGAACACGTTGTTACTGTCCGAATATTTGATGGCCAAGAGCGCCAATGATAATGACTGGAGAGGTGACATTCACAACGATGATGGTGTTTTCCGTTTTCATACACTTTTGACGCCGAATACATCATCGCCTGACCTGATTGCAAATGGTTGGTTTCAAGCTACCAATGATCCGGCTATGCCCGCTGCTACAGCCTCAACGGTGAATGGCCGCGCGGCACAGCGAAATGCAGCCCGTAGTCGGCACACTGGTGGAGTGAACGCTGCCCGGTGCGATGCATCCGTCGGATTCGTTTCAAACAGTATTAGTTTGGCGATCTGGCAAGCGATGGGATCGATGGATGGTGGCGAGGTGGCCAGCATCGACAACTGATTCTACAGATTCCATCGAACCGCATTTCGCGGCGCCTTACTTTGGTGAAGGCGCCGCTTTTTGGTTCACAAATACTAAAAGATGGGTGTTCCTTTCTGCTTCTTTCCTTCGCGTCGTATTGTTGTTTGGAGAAAATCCTTGAACCTAACCAAGTGTTGCATAAGTCTAGTTGCGGTATGTGTTTTGTGTTTGTCGTCAGGTTGTGGGCCAGAGCCCGTTGTCGGTGAAATCTTCGGGACAATTAGCTTCGATGGCAAGCCGATCGACAAAGGTTCGATTTCCTTTGTTCCCGCGAACGGCCAAGGGCCATCTGGGGGAGGAGAGATTAAAGACGGTAAATACAAGTGCGACGCTGCGCTGGGCGAATGCAAAGTCGAAATTCGAAGTCCAAAAGTGGTTGGTAAAAGGAAGCTTTACGATACTCCAGAGAGCCCCGTTCAGGAGGTTTTTGAGGAAGTCCTTCCTCAAAAATACAACGAAGCGACTGAGCTCCGTGTTCAAATACAGAAAGGCAAAAACGAAAAAGACTGGGATCTTAAGTCCATGTAGCTCCTGCCTAGGGACTATATTGTCAGCTTAGCGTTTGGGAGACCGCTCCTGCGCTTTGTTCGATGATTTTAGGGGTGGATCGCCGTTTGGCATTGCGCCCCATAGGGCCATAGGGCCATAGGGCCATAGGGCCATAGGACCATAGGACCATAGGACCATAGGGCCATAGGACATTGTGAAGGGGACCAGCTCAAGCAAGTATGGCGATCACTTGGCCTCCACAACCCAGATGTTGCGGTAGCGAACTTGGTTTCCGTGGTCTTGTAAGAATAAGGGCCCTGGTTCGGCGCCTGCTTTCATGGGCGCTGATGTCGTGTTGCGTTCGCCGGGCAACTCTCGATCCTTGTGAATGACGACTCCATTGTGAGTCACGGTCGCTTTCGGATTCTTGACAATTTTGCCATCTGCTGCATATTCGCCGGCCGTAAATTCAATGTCATACGTCTGCCAAGTCGAGGGTGGTAGGCACATATTGACATCCGGCGGAGAGACGGAGTAGATGCCACCGCATTCATTGTCCTTACCTTCCAAACCGAAGGAATCGAGGACCTGTACTTCGTATCGGCCTTGTAGATAAACGCCGCTGTTGCCCCTGCCTTGCCCCCGAGCTTCGGGTTGATAGGGAGTGCGGAACTCGACGTGCACTTTGTGGCTTCCAAACGTCTTCTTGCTAGTGCAGCCCTGCATGAGGAGCCCATCTTCCATTCGCCCATTGTCAAACGCATCGGCCGACTTGCCGTCGAATAGCACAATGGCCCCTTGGGGCGGCTTGGCGCCGAGAGTGGGACTATTGCGCTCGATCTTCTTCAAATTGGCATGTTCTTGACCATCTTTGGATGTGATCTTCGCGACACCATTCTTGATGGTAACGATGGCGTCTTCGGTAGCAAAGGTAATAGAGCCTTCCTTCCGCTCGCCTTCCGCAGATCGCATTGTAGCGCCACGGGACCAACCATCACCGGGCAGGCCCCCTTCGAATCCGACGGCTCGAAACTTCCCTTTTCCAAGTGCGATGACCTGCATGCCAACCTTGATTTCCCCATCACCGGTTTTGACGGTCCCTGCGTATTCACCTTGATAGGGAAAGTCCTCGTCGGTCTTTTCGACAACAGCATAGGTTGCACTGGATAACGCGAGGATGGAAGTTAATAAACCAAACAGACCGACCCAAACACGATTCAAACTCATGGGAATCTCCTCAAATTGTGGCGAACTAGATTTGAAAGGCATTATCTATGCGTTGATGCCTGAATTCAATGCCTGGCTAGCAATAAGTGGGATAGGCTTCCATCGCTTCCAGCCTGTCATGCACGACCAAAGCCACTCCAATGACGTGGTTGGCGAAAATGCTTCACAGCGTTGTCGGGTTGAGGTAGAATGCATTGGGGGATGCGTAGGAAACCGCTGTGATGTTCGAGTTAACCAATGACAGTCGCTAACGTTCGAAGTATTTCGGCCGCAGAGCTTGATGCAGCAGTCGCACGTCACCAACATGACTTATTGGACCGCATGATGAACGCCGTACTGAAAGTACGAGAAAGACTTGAAAGAACCTGCCGATGTCTTGGCCAAGCGGGCGTTCCGTACGCAATTATCGGAGGGAACGCAGTTGCTGCTTGGGTTTCCACGGTTGACCCAGGTGTGGGAGTTGGATTGTTAGATGCGACGTGGTTAATGAAATTCAGCCCGATACTTGCCGCCCGTTTCAAAATCGTATTGGATAATCCTGAGGGCTAGCTCTGAAGTTGCGACGGGGAATTCCTCACCACAAAGAATGAAATGCCAAAAGCAGATACCGCAGTCAAGTCTCCTTTTTCCAATAAGCTTTTTGAATTCTTGCGAGAGCTAAAGAACAACAATGATCGAGAGTGGTTCGCTCAGAACAAGGCTCGCTACGAAGAGGATGTACTGACACCGGCCATGGAATTTGTCCGTCAAATGCAGCCACGGATCGCCAAACAATCGCGTTATCTTTTGGCCGAACCCAAGCGAGTTGGCGGATCGATCATGCGGATCTATCGCGACACCCGCTTTTCGAAGAACAAAACTCCGTACAAGACCAACCTCGGAATTCACTTTCGCCATTCTATCGGAGGAGACGTTCATGCGCCGGGACTTTATGTGCACTTGGAGCCGGGTGCTTGTTTCTTAGCGGCGGGAATATGGCTACCGCCGACCGAGCCCCTCGCAGCCATTCGTCAATCGATCATGGAAAATCAATCGGACTGGACCAAGATCTGCAACAACAAGAAATTTGCCGCCCGATACAAGCTCGATGGCGATTCCTTAAAAACCGCACCGCGCGGCATTGATCCAAAGCACCCACTCATCGAATACCTACGCCGAAAAAGCTTTGCCGGAATGACACCGATCAGCGACAAATCATTTCTCCAAGCCGATGCAACCGATCAAATCGCAACTGCGTTTGCGGATGCCAAACCGTTGATGAAGTTTCTGTGCGATGCGTTGCAGCAACCCTTTTAGGCGAGCGCCAGGTAGATTGGATATCAGCCGCAGAACGCTTGCCAAATGGTATTCACTTTGTTAGCGAATGGTTCCACTACCAAAGTGGGTGCTATTGAACGCTAGCCCGCGGATTACCATGAACCGGACGCTAGCGGCTTGTTGATTTCGTGGTACGACGGACTTCCAAGCCCGTCGAATTCCCCATTGACGGACTTGGAAGTCCGTCATACCGCCCTTAACCAATAACGACTTCACTAAATCAACAGCCCGCTATTGCGTTCCGGCTATATTACTTCAGTTGACGATAGCGACGAATCAGAGCGTTCGTAGAACTATCATGCTTTAAGGCTAGGTCGTCAGGACTCTCGAGTTCGCCGACAATTTTCTGTGCGAGGACTTTGCCAAGCTCGACGCCCCATTGATCAAAGGAATCGATGTTCCACAATGCTCCTTGAACGAACACGATGTGCTCGTATAGCGCGATCAGCTTGCCTAACGTCACCGCATCGAGACGCTGGGCCAAAAGAGTATTCGACGGACGATTTCCATCGAAAACTCGGTGCGGAACAAGCCAGGCGGCTGTTCCATCGCTTTGCACTTCGGTTTCCGACTTACCGAAGGCCAACGCTTCGGATTGAGCGATCGCATTGGCAAGCAGAATGTCGTGGTGGCGGCCCAACGGATGTGCCGTTTCGACAAACGCGAGGAAGTCGCATGGAATCAATGCAGTGCCTTGGTGTATCAATTGATAGAACGAGTGCTGACCATTCGTTCCTGGTTCACCCCAATACACCGGACTCGTTCGATAGTCGACCTTCTGGCCATCCAAAGTAGTCGTCTTGCCATTGCTCTCCATAGTCAACTGCTGCAAATAGGCGGGGAATCGTTTCAAGTACTGTTCATACGGCAAAATGGCGATCGTTTGCACGTCAAAAAAGTTGACGTACCACATCGAGATCAGACCCATCAATACGGGGAGGTTTTCTTCAAGGGGTGCAAGTCGAAAGTGCTCATCCATTTGGTGAAAACCATCGAGCATCTGCTGAAATCCGGTCGGTCCAACGGCTAGCATGGTCGACAGACCGATTGCGGAATCCATCGAATAACGGCCACCGACCCAATCCCAAAACTCGAACATGTTCGCCGTGTCGATACCGAATTCCGATACTCGGACCGCATTCGTCGAGACGGCAACAAAGTGCTTCGCGACTGCTTCCTTGGAACCGCCCAGTCCAGCCAGCAACCAGTCGCTTGCAGTTTGCGCGTTGGTTATTGTTTCAAGAGTTGTAAAAGTCTTGGAAGAGATAATGAAAAGCGTTTCAGCCGGGTTCAAATCGCGGACCGCTTCTGCGAAATCACTTCCATCAATGTTGGAAACGAAGCGGAATGTAAGTTCACGATCGGAATACACCTTTAATGCTTCATAGGCCATTACGGGGCCCAAGTCCGAACCGCCGATACCGATGTTGACGATACTGCGAATCGGCTGGCCGGTATGGCCTCTCCATTGGCCGCTTCGAATTCGATCGCATAAGTTTGTCATTTTCGCCAGAACGGCATGGACTTCAGGAACAACGTTGCCCCCATCGACAAGAATCGTGGCATCCGGCTTGGACCGGAGAGCCGTATGCAAAACAGACCGATCCTCTGTGATGTTGATTCGATCGCCGCGAAACATGGCTGCAATCTTCGACGGCAAATCGCATTCTCGGGCAAGTTCAAATAGGAGTTTGAGCGTCTCATCCGAAACGCGATTCTTCGAATAGTCTAAATAGATTCCCAAGACGTCGAGGGTCAATCGATCGCCCCGTTTCGGATCGGCTGCGAAAAGGTCTCGAAGGTGCGTCGAACGGATATTCTGGAAGTGGGTTTGGAGTTGTTTGAAGGCCGGACGCTGGGTAAGTGAGGGATGTCTATTATTCATCAGTGGACATACTTGGCTAGTATCGAGAAACCATAGAATGGCGAGGAGATCTTCCGTCTCAACATTGTACCCATTCCATTGAAACGGGCGACGTCCAATTCCATCATGAGAAGCATAGTTTGGTCGGCTAACATCACTCGCCGTAAGGCGGTTTGAGCCCCCTCACGACCTTGTGTCTCGGGTCGCTAACGTTTCAAGCGGTCAATTCCGATAAAAGTCGATCCATTCCAACTGAACAAATTTGGGGTTGCCCTCCAACAGCATCTTGGGCAACTGCATCTCCAAGATGCCGTCCTTCAGCGGTATGACTTTGGTTGGCTTGCCATCGCTGTCTATGATTCGTATCTCCATCCAGTATGGACTTTTGGAGTTCAATGGTGAGTCTTCTCTGCCATCCTTCCAAAGTCTTGTATCGCCACTCTGACTCGATACCGATGCTTCGAGCTTGATCTTATCGGTTGATACTCTGACGTTCTCCAGCCCCTTCAATCGAAGTTGGATTGCAACCTTTTCCGGCCACTGCTCCGTGGTTCGCTCGATGGTCACACTGCTGATGCCAATTGGACTGCGAACATCGAAGACAACTTTACCTTTTTCGAGCTTCACCTCCACTCGATCATCGGATCTTTTGCTGGTGATCTTGAAGGGTTGCGTATCATCGCCGCAGGTCATCACTGAAACTGTTAGCACAAGCATCGCTGCAATGAAATATCCCTTCATAACTGCTCCTAGCTAAACCAACGGACGAGAGGTTTAATAGACACCAAGCGGCGGTTCAATGGAACACCCTATCCAATACTTTGCAAAGCCCCACTCACTTTCGAGCTATCGTTTGACGAGTGGATTCGCCAAAAATGCGGGCGTATACTGAGGATCGGTACGGACGATGCCGAAGAGTTGGCGACATTTTTACGAAAGAAGATGGATGTATGAACGAGAAAGCCTCAATTCAGCCTGGGCGCTACCGACACTACAAAGGCAACGAATACACCGTCGTCGGCACGGCCCGACACAGCGAGACGCTGGAGGAAGTCGTTGTTTACCGGCCAGAGTATGGAGATCATGGCCTGTGGGTGCGCCCAAAGGCAATGTTCTCGGAAACGGTGACGGTCGATGGACAAGACGTGCCCCGTTTTCAGCACTTGAGGTCAAGTAGCCAAGCAGTCAGTGCGGACATGCACAACATATTGGAAGATCTTCCGCAGCGATTGCCTAAGGAAGTCGTCCAGACAATCATTCAGGCGGATGACGTGCGCATCGAGCGAATCATTTCGCACGGACATGCTTCAGCGGCAGAATTTTGGTACGACCAGCCGCAACACGAATGGGTGATCGTCTTGAAGGGAGCCGCGAGGTTGCAGTTCGAAGATGGCATGGTCGAGATGAAGCTAGGCGATTTCATCAATATCCCCGCGTTCAAGAAGCATCGTGTCGATTGGACCACGCCAGATGAGCCGACAGTGTGGTTGGGAGTCCGTTATGGGAAAAGGACTCAATGAACCGGCCGACGTTCTCGCCCATGTGCCATTTGCCTGAGCAGGCACTCAAGACAGCAAATCGCTGCGAGTAGTCCTAGGGTGGGCCTCATGGTTCGTTACTACTTATTGAGGTACTTGATTTTCGTCGCACCGATCGTTCCGTTGAACTTGAAAGGTGCCAGGTCGAAATAGTCGAGCGAAACCGGGGAATCCAGATCCACACCGATGTCAAACGTGGCATTCGAGGTGAAGTGCAGGGACATGGCAGCAGGCACCCGGCCTTGTGCGACATCTTTGCCGTTCACCTTGAGGGTGACATCCATCGGCCCGCCGATTTTGGCGGCCAGTCTTGATTCGACTTCAATCTTGACCTTACCAATAGGTAGTTTGTTCTCGGACTTAAGCTTGGTGCGCTGAATCTCGAAGAGGTTGAACTCGTAGCACAAGAAGCCGTCCTTCACATAACAGGTGATGCCGCCGGAAAAAGCAGCCAGCGCATAAAGCACTCCGTTTGCGTTTTCGGGTACCTCCACCTCCATGCTCACTAGACTGTCTTGCTTACCGAGCTTGGGCGCGGCGGACTCTGGCATCCGAGTGATCGGCGCATCAAAAGTCCATTCCGTGAGAGCCGAAGCGGGTGCATCTTCGGGATGGAACATGGCGGTGGACCACAAACCGCCGCCGATGGGCAGGTTCTTGTTCTTAGTGGATTCCAGCAAGAAGAGAAGTTTCAGTTCTTCGAGTTTCTGCGGATTCGTGGAGGCGAGATCATTCGCCTGGCTCCAGTCTTCATCAAGGTTGTAAAGTTCCCATTTATCCGTTAGCGGCGACCATTCCTTGATCCCCTTCGGCATGCCCCCCACCCACGGCTCACGCGGTCCAGGTGCACTGGCGAACCAACCGTCATGGTAAATGCCGCGGCTGGCCATGATGTCGAAGAACTGGGTCTTGCGCGTACCCGCTGCTTTTGCATCTCCCAATGCATAAACCATGCTGACCCCGTCGATCGAATCCTGCTCGAACCCGTTCACGATTTTCGGTGGCGTGATCTTGGTCAGTTCGTAAATGGTCGGCACGATATCAATGACGTGATGGAACTGCGGTCGCGCCATCGGGTCCGCCTTGATGCGCTTCGGCCAGGCGACGGCCATCGGCTGGCGAGTGCCGCCAAAGTGAGCTCCGACGAGCTTGGTAGACTTATAAGGAGTGCTGCCGGCCCACGCCCAGCCAGCGTGATACATGCTATCCGTCTTCGGGCCGCCGAGGGCATCGAGACCGCCGAGTTCTTCCAGTGCCTCAAGGTGTTGTGAAATCTTGGTCGGAACCCCGTTCTGCGCGAGTTGCTCGCTGATCGTGCCATACAACCCTTCCGCAGAAGAGCCGTTGTCACCCCAAATGTAAAAAATCAACGTGTTCTCCAGCTTGCCCTGCCGTTCGATTTCATCGATCACGCGGCCAGCATTGAAGTCGGCGTGCTCGGTGAATCCGGCGAACACTTCCATCAGGCGGCGTTGAAAGGGTTTTTCGTTTTCTGGAATCGAATCCCACGAGGCCATCGAATCGGGCCGTGGCGTGAGCTGGGCGTTTTGCGGGATCCAACCCCTGGCCTTGGCCTTTGCGAATACGCGTTCTCGATACTTGTCCCAACCGTCGTCGAACTTGCCCTTGTACTTGTCAGCCCATTCCTTCATCACCTGATGCGGACCGTGCGATGCGCCGGGTGCCCAATACATGAAGAACGGTTTGTCCGGGGCATACGCCTTTTGCTCACGCAGCCACGTGATCGCGTCCTGCGCAATGTCATCCGTGAGGTGGTAGCCTTTAGGAAGATGCTCGGTGACCGGAGATGTGTTGCGGGTTAGCGTAGGCTCATACTGCGAAGCCTCACCGGCAAGAAAGCCGTAGAAGTACTCGAAGCCGTAGCCGGTTGGCCAATAGTCGAACGGTCCTTTGGAGGTGATCTGCTCTTCCGGCGTGTTGTGCCATTTCCCCCAGGCAACAGTATTGTAGGCATAGTTTTTGAGCACTTCGGCGACCGTGGCCGAAGACTTGGGAATCGTGCCACTGAAGCCTTCGAAGTCGTTGGCGATCGCCGCAATTTGGCCATTGCCGACCCGCGTGTGATTGCGCCCGGTGAGTAGCGCCGCGCGCGTAGGCGAGCACATGGCAGTGGAGTGAAAGCGATTGAACGAGACACCCATCTTCGCCACGCGATCGAGCGTTGGCGTGTTGATTTCCCCGCCATACGTCGAGGGAGTTCCCGGCCCCACATCGTCCATGAGGATGACGAGGATGTTCGGTGCGCCGTCGGCTAGGCGTTTTGGCTCGACACGCTTTTTGTAAGTGGAGTCTTGGATCGTCAGCCCGGCGACGGAGCCGGTTGGGGCGGGCGGGAAAGGGAGCACTTCCTGGGCGATTGTCGTGGACGCAAACACTAGGCCCAAGATGAGATTGAAAGCGGCGAGAGTTCTATTCTGTTTCATGATGTATGCTCTTGTCAGAAGCGCGTGAAGCTGGCTATCGCCATAAGCTCTTTTTCATTTGCTTGCTGCGCAGACCGTGAGGATCAACTCAAATTTTTAGAACGTCACATTCACCCGAGCACCATAAACAAAGGCGTCGTCGGCGATCGCGCTGGCTTCTGGCTTGATGTACTGAACGTCTGGACTGATAGTGCACCAAGGTGTTGCTTGGAAGCTATAAAAGGTTTCGACACCAGTTCCATCACGAGGACCAAACAATGCTTGTGGAAGTGGACCAAATTCGTTGCTGGCGCCGACATAGTACCAACCAAGCCCAAACTTATCTCCACGATTCCGCCCCAACGGGCTATATCCTCCAAGTCCAGCACTCAGAAAGTAACGGATGGGTGTTGGATTGCCATCGCTGATCGAGCCTCGACCAAACAGTCCCCAACCACGCGTCGGGTCGTCCGCGTATTGAACAAGATATTGGTCACCACCGACGTACAACGTGTACGAATCGTCGATCGTCGGAAAGCCTGGAACAACCGGTTCTGGGTACACACCCGGCGGGGGTTCATTGAACCTTAGATCGGTCAAGTCGTGGTGCTTCCAAACGCCACCGACATGCACTTCACCTTTTTTATCAAGGAAATTTGTGTTTACTTTGACTTCACTCCCGACGATGATGCCCGTTGAAAACAAATCGCCAAGGTGGTTGAAGAAATCTTGAGTGCGATCTTGGGGATCTAAAACGAAGGCACTCATCCTGCCCCAGTCGCGTGGCAGTACCATTCCGGCTGTGAAGGAACTGTAGGGCAGCCCCAACAGAAAGGCCGGGTTGGCAATGAAAGCTTGATTGAGGAATTGCGTCGTTCCGTCGCCGCCTGCAAAATCGTCTTGGTCGAGACCGCCCAGCACGTCGATCTTGCCACCATAGACTACGAATTCTTTCGAGAGAGGTTGGGTGATCACGAAATTGGTCAAGAAGAGATCACCGGGATCGTTGAGCCTCGGGGGAAGCGCAGCCGGGAAAACCGCCGGCGGGAAGGCACCCGTTCGAAGCGACACATTGCCATACTCCCCATACCAGTGCTCCGTACGAACCAGCAACTTTCCGTAGGGCAATCCGCCGAACTTTTCCAAGTCAAAGGTCAAGTCGTATTCACCACGCCCGGTATATTTGAACGTATCACCAAGGCCAAGTGGGGGTGGTACCGGAGTGTTCACCCCACCATCAACTCCAAAGCCGAAATGGGTCGATCGGCCATCAAACGTGATCCCGGAGTCCTTCAGTTTAGATCTATATCCGTACCAGTCGCCGGTCAACGTATCGCGGTTCCAAATGCTTTTTTTGCCGCCCAAGTATGGATACCCGTCGCAATCAACATCGTTAGAATCGCAACTGTTGTCAAAAGGAACACTCGGACCATCTGTCGACTGGATTGATTCATCGCAGGCAGGATTCTCCTGAGCCAAAATCGTTCCCTGAATTGTCAATGCAGTTTGAGAAGATAACAGCGAAGCTGCGATCAGCAAACGGGCAGGATATTTTAAACGTTCCATCGTTCTCTCCACTTTTTGTTATTATGCGAGAAAAACCCAGCAACTCCGTTTACCAATTTTTTTCCCGTCTACACCCGTGACATCGGTGTTGCATTTAGCTTGCTAGCGACTAAAGCGTCGCCCGAACCAATTACATCAAGAATTCTTGTGAAGAACCACTACATGCGTTACAGCTTAACTTTTGCGGAGCCGTGTTCCGCAGCAATGGTGGTCACCTTCGCTCCTTCTGCCGATGCGCCCCGAAGTGCCTTCCGAGCTTGATGAAGCCTATGAACGACTAGAAAGCGGTGTGGTGGAAGGCCATAGTACTCCAAAAAAATGTTTCTTAGTGTCCTTGTAGATACTCCCGTCTCGTGGGCGAGCAAGTCAATCGACAAACTTTCGCTAGAGCTGTTCTCGATTATGGCCTTGATACGCTGTATGATATCACTGCGACTCAAGGTCGGACGTCCCATCGTCGGCTCGGACCGTTTCTTTGCTGCAACAATCGGTTTGCAAGCGGCGAGCAGTTCGCGTTGCAGCGATTCTTTTGCTGCAGAGACGAACAGGAGAGTTGGATCGGACTTGAGAGCGTAGGCTATGTCGAAGAGGACTTGCCGTAGTCGCTTCATCGTTCCATTCTCGACATCGACTACTAGCGATGTGCCTAGCGGGTACGAAAAGTCCTGCGGGACTTGGGGGGCTTGGCCGAGAACTTCGAACGGAAGCACGATCGAACACCAATCATGCGGCACTTTGGAAGCAATAGCCAACTCGCCTCCCGGGGTCATCAAGAATACCCTCTGTTCCTCTAACGCTTGTCCATTCGCGTATTGGAGTCCAGCGAGGGGAACGAAGAGAGTGTAGCCGTCTTGTTGTGCCGAACCCTCTCAGCTAGGATCCCACTTCCCTCCCTGCCGAGTTGAAGACCAATTTGGCCCAAACCCTCCGTCTGCAGCTCCCATTGCGATTGAACCAGACGGGGACTTCCTGGTGCCAAGGAAGGTTTACAAGCTCGCGACGTGACCATCGCCGAGTTGTTGAAAGCCAGAAGGTTGGCAGTTTCAGCCTCGACCAGGTTTTAGAGAAACTCAATAACGCCCAGACTGGCGGTAAGTAGTCAAGTCCGATATCGATTCACTTTTTTAGTCGCTGATTTTCAGAAAGCTACCGATGAAAACAATAGTGCAGACCATCCTGATTCTCCTACTTACCAATCATCTGCATCTTTTTGGTCAAGATTCGCCTCCAAACGTATTGGTTATCCTCGCCGACAATCTTGGGTACGGCGAAGTAGGTGCTTATGGAGGGGGAGTCACTCGGGGCGCACCCACACCGCGAATCGACTCTCTAGCTAGAGACGGTATGCGGTGCTTGAATTTTAACATGGAGACCCAATGCACACCGAGTCGATCGAGTCTGATGACCGGACGATGGGCGATTCGATCCGGTACGCATTCGGTTCCATTTGGCGGCGTCGCCGATGGACTGACCCAGTGGGAAGTGACGTTAGGCGAAGCGATGTCCGATGCAGGTTATGCGACGGGCTATTATGGGAAATGGCATCTTGGTAGCCATGATGGGCGATTGCCCAACGACCAAGGGTTTGATGAGTGGTTTGGTATTCCGAGAACTACGGACGAAGCACTTTGGCCATCGTCTCCAGGTTGGTCGGAGGATGTCATGCCAGCCGAGCGAATGATGCAGGGCAAAAAGGGACAGAAGAGTCAATCGCTTGGAGTTTACGACCGGACACAGAGGCGATTCATTGATGCCGAGATCACCAAGAGGGCTGCTTCATTTGTTCGAACGAAAGCAAAGTCCGGCAATAGGTTTTTTGCCTATGTATCACTTACCCAACCCCACTTGCCCACCGAACCCAATCCCGCATTCCAGGGCAGGACAAAAAATGGAGATTGGGCCGATATGCTCACCGAGATGGATCACAACGTTGGAGAACTTCTAGATGCTGTTGAACAGGCAGGGGTCAAGGACAATACGATTGTGATTTTCACCAGCGATAACGGCCCGGAGTTTATCCGGCCTTGGGATGGTTGGGCAGGTCCATGGAGAGGCCAATACTTCACGGCTTTAGAGGGGGGAATCCGTGTTCCGTTCATGATTCGTTGGCCAGGAAAAATCCAGTCGGGTCGCACTAGCAATGAAATCGTTCATGGCGTTGATCTTTTCGCCACATTAGCAAACTACTGCGGTGCCAAGGTTCCGACAGACCGCCCGCTAGACAGCATTAATCAGGGCGACTTTTTCCTAGGCAAGACCGAAAAGTCCTCTCGAGAAGGATTTCCAATATGGTGTGCCGAAAGACTCATGGCCGTCAAATGGAGAAATTGGAAAGTTCATTTTTACCGGCAAGACACAATGTTCGACCCGCCGGTGAAGAATCCTGTTCCGACGATCTTCAATCTCTACACCGATCCTCGCGAGGAGAAACCTACTCCTGATTCTTGGGTGGTCGGACCGATCCTTCGTATGGTTTCTGATTTCGAGAAAAGCATTAAGCAGTTTCCTCTCATTCCCATGGGGACATCCGATCCTTATCAGCCATCAAGTGCTCCGTAGTGCAATTCACTTGCACCACAAGAATACCTGCAGTGCTGGCCGAGGGGCAATGCTCACACGGGACGCATGGGTCAGGTTTTTTATCCCACTGCCACCTAGTGGAGGGTGTTTCGGAGGTGACTCAGTCGTTCCCTAAATATAACCATGGACGCATGCCGAGTATTGGCAACTCGTGCTAGCAACGGTCGTCGAAGTTTGCTAATCATTATAACCGGCCCGCTTTTCTCGATGTTTTAAGCACATCTTTCACAGCCAATAATCCCAATCCGAACTGGCGTTCGATAAAACCCGAAATCCCGCTTATATCGTTTCTGGTGGCGCTGCTTATCCTAATCTGGAAGCCTGTTCGATGCTGACCTTTTCTCGATACACAAATTCCGCCTGCATTCTGCAAGCAGTCGCAGTTTACATTGTCGCCGTATCGGCGCAGGCCCAAGAGTCGACCAATCTCTCAATGCCAATGACTCAGCCTCCGTTTGTGACCGAAACTGAGCCCACGGGTAGTTCAGAGATCACCGAACCTGATTCTTTGACGCAAACCCAGTCATCGCTGTTTGGTGGGCCATGGTACAAACGACCGAAGTTAACGGGTGATTGGTTCGGCACCCGATCTGCGCTTGCGGGAAACGGAATCACATTTGATGTCAGCAATACCCAGTACCATCAGGGTGTAACCAGCGGTGGCCTTGAGCAAGCGTTTCAATACGGTGGCCGCAACGACTACTTCCTGAACGTGGACGGCGAAAAAGCTGGACTCTCGAAAGGGTCCTTCATCACTTTGCACGGGGAAACCCGATACGGTGAGTCGGCCAATTCGATCACGGGTGCTCTGTTGCCGGTCAACCTGATGATGGCGGTGCCCAAACCGAACGGATCGATCACCGCGTTGACGGGAGTGAAATTAACCCAGTTCTTGTCTGAGAACTCCATGGTCTACGCAGGGAAGATCAACACGCTGGACGATTTCAAACAGCCGATCACAGGCGCGGGCGGTCTCAACGGATTCCAAAACACCGCGCTGATGTTAAACCCCGTTTATGCTCGCACAGTTCCCTATTCGACCTTCGGAGCGGGCTATGCCTACCTCGAGAACATGGAGCCATTGCTCGCAGCGGCCGTATTCGACACGAACAACACACCGACCGTGAGCGGGTTTGATACGTTCTTCGACAACGGGGCAACGGTCTTCGCTCAGTTAAATCCGCAGACCAATTTCTTCGGTCTGCCCGGTCACCAAGGCGTTTCGGGAACCTACAGTAGCGGAACGTACACAAACCTTAATCCGTCCGCTTACCTCGATCCAATTGACGGATTGGTCATCGTGTCGACTCCGAAATCCGGCTCGTGGTGCTTGGCCTACAATTTTGATCAGGCACTCCACGTTTCACCCGATGACCCTAAACGGAAATGGGGCGTATTCGGTAACCTCGGAATTGCGGACAACAACCCAAGCCCAATCAATTGGTTTGCCAGTGCGGGCATTAGTGGAAACAGCCCGTTTGCAGAACGGAAAGCAGACACTTTCGGCGTCGGTTATTTTTACGTTGGTGTAAGCGATCCACTAAAAAATCTCGCTCCAAACCTGTTGCCGTTACAGAATGAAAAAGGGGTCGAACTGTACTACAACATGCAGGCGACCCCTTGGTGTCAGATAACGCCAGATCTTCAAGTCCTTGATCCGTTCCGCCAACGGGCAGACTCGTCGCTTCTATTCGGTCTTCGGGCGAAGATCGACTTCTAACAACGCACATCCCGCATTTTCCATTTCTGGCCATCGGCGAGGAGCTTCAAGAAGGGAAGCATGACTGTCTGGCAGATTCCATCGGGCCGATCTTTTGGCCACAGCAGGAGAGTTTGGGAGTTAGACGCAAACGAACTATCGCATTCAACCAGTTGCACTGCGGGACGCGATGGTCAGGTTTTACATGTCGCTGCCACCGGCGTTTTTCGCCAAAACTGTCTCGGTTCACCGGCAAATGGAATGTTCCGCGCTTGGCTAACGCAGTGGTAACGCATCCTGCTTAAAGGATTTCGCCGCATCGTGCGGCGAAGGTTTATCGCATAAGCCAAAATCGGAATGGAAGGGAGTGTCTTGCTCCAGTAGGAAGTGGAATTTCCGTTGAATAGATTAACATAACCTTTTTACCGGAGAGATTTCCATGACCCATTCACGTAGAAAATTCACAGCGGAACAAAAAGCTGCCATCGTTCGGCGGCACCTAAGGCGACTTGAGGTACTCCAGCTGTCTTTCGAAATCGTCTAACGCAGCGACGAAGGGTAGACTTGGGTCAGGAACCTGCGAAAAACCAACAACCCACAAAATTGCTCACAAAATTCCCAAAAGTCCTCCTGAACAAATTGTCGTTATTACCACGGCAAATATCAGTAACACACCGGTCATCCCGTCAGCACTCCACACGCCAGTCCCTACCGCTCGTTGCTTTTGAAGTAGTTGCCAAGCGAATCCGCTTTCCACAGTCGTACGCGAAAGGCATGTTAACGTCCCCACATTCGTTTAGCTGAGCTCTCCCACGGGTTCAAGGTGGTCCGAAACAAAGGGGTCAGGCCTCTTTGATGGCCTCTTTGGGGATTCGAATGCGTTTGCGTCCGCGTGGACGCATGGTTGATTCCATCTTGAGGCGGCGGGCAATCGACTCGACCCAACTCATGAACCAACTCATTTCGCCATCGACAAGAGGTCTGCATTCTTTTTTCTGCGTTCGATCTTTCTACCAAGTTTTTAGAGCTAAGCGGTCAGTACTTTAGAGATCGCCCGCCCTCGCTACCTTCGGTAATTTCAATGAACTGATTTGCCGGGATATCTTTTAGAATTTGGCTCTTGCCGGTCTTTGGCCAGAACACTTCCAATTCCTCGATCGTTTCATTGCTACCTAGTCCCAAATGAATACGAAGTGGATTGGCGCCGAAGCTTCCTCCGGAGTCCATCCAACGATAGACGTTTCGTTTGGTTTCATCGCTGTTCTTCAGTGTTGCTCGGACTCGGCAACCGACACCGAATCGGTTTGATTCGGTTCCAACCAAACGAACGTAAAGCCAGTGATTGTCCGTACCAGGATTGACGAATGCGGCCCTTGCAAATGCGTCACCTGTAAACCAACCGCCCATGACTGCAAAGATATCAACGTCACCGTCGTGATCGAAATCGGCGAATGCAACACCGTGTCCTTTTTGCAAGTGCCCGACCCGAGCAGAAAAGGTAATGTCGACCAATTTCTTCCCTTGCTGGTTGTGGAACATAAGATTAGGGATCAATCCTTCGTAATCCACATAACCAGTCCCAAGGTACATGTCGAGAAAACCATCGTTGTCGATATCCCCAGCGTTGATACCCATGGGTTGCGTCACACGGCTAAAGCCCAACGACTCTCTGCGCTCCTCGAATTTTCCATCAGGAGTGCCGAAGTAGAATGCGTCTGGTTCGTTCTCGCCCGCTTGACCGAGGTAGTCACGAACGACATGTTCCACTCCTGGCTTGTAACTCGAAACGTACAAATCTAAGAAACCATCGTTGTTCGCATCCCAAAACCAAATTGGGAAACTGTAATGAGGTCCATCGACTTTTAGCTCGGTAGCCATATCGACAAAGGTTCCATCGCGCTGATTGCGATAGAGCGAGTTTCGGCCACCCAAGTTGGACACGTAAATATCGGGCCAGCTATCGCCGTCGTAGTCACCCCAAGCCACCCCTTTGGTCGGTAGACCATTCACAACTCCGGCAGCTGACGCGATATCCTTGAATCTTCCTGCTCCATCGTTTTGAAACAACTGGCTCGGGAAACCCTCATGGCCGACGTACAGATCCAAATCGCCGTCATGATCAAAGTCTGCCCAGGAAGCAGTCTGAGTGGGAAACATCTCGTTGCCCAAACCAACCGCGTAGGTGACGTCCAAAAAATGCCCCTTGCCATCATTGCGAAGCAGCGACTTGGGATGTCGGCCGTGATTTTCCAGCCAAGCTCCTCTCAAAACTAGAATATCGATATCGCCATCGTTGTCGTAATCCGCTTGGACCAAGTTAAGGCCGCCCAAGATCCCGCTCAAATTGGCTTGCTCTGTTTCGTCGCGAAAGGTGTTGTCGCCATTGTTCACAAGATAACGCAGTGAACCGTTGGTTTCCCAGGTCGAGAAGACAACGTCCAAATCCAGATCGCCATCCAAATCATCGATAATGACTCCGCCCGCGCAGCCCTTGATGTTGACATTCAGTTCCTTTGCTTTGTTGGTAAACTCTCCAACAGGCGATAGCCCTCCTGAAAACTTGGTTGGGTCAATAAGATATTGCGCCGGCACTTTGCTCGGATGCTCGCCGATGGTCATGTAAGCCACATTGAGCAGCCAGCGGGACTTGAGATCGCCCGGGGCAAGCTCAAGGGCTTTTTCGAAGTACCGAATGGCGCCCATACTGCTCGATTTGTCGTCATGAACACCTTCTCCGCTAACTGGAAACAAGCAACGCTCTCCATTGATGCAGTGAACGCAGTTGACGGTTTCCGCGTCACGGAGGTAAGCGACCCCCAGAAGATAGTAAATCTGTTGCTTGATTTTTAGCTGAATGGAATCACCCAGGCTATCGACCAAGTCTGTCGACGTTTGCATTTGCTCGAGCGCTTCCTTGGTCCTTCCTGCTCGCAATAATTGCTGGCCATAGAGGCCATGCATGACACTTTTATCCCAAGCGGATGCGCTCGGGCCGCTGGTCTTTAATGCGAGCTCAGCCATCTTGAGCGGCCGTACGCCGAGGAAAGGGTGATCTAGTTGCGATTGCTTATCGACTGCCTTTAGCGTTGTCAGCATGCGTTCATGACTTTGCTGAAATTCGTCCAAAGGGACGGGCTCTGTTTTGGGCTGCGGAGCCGGCGCTGTCAGGCTCTTCGTTGGATTCCTGTCGTTTCCTTTCGAAAGGGTTCCCGATGCCAAGTCGGATGGTTTCGAGTTGCAGCCTCCCAACGCCAAACAAATCGTTGCACCTAACCATCCGTAACGCCTTTGCTTTTTCCGATCAGATTGAATCACTTGAGACACCTACAATCGAATGCTTGAAGAATCGCTTCAAAATCGCCCCGAAAAAACTGGCTAACGGCATTATAAGAATACCTCCAATGAACGCTACGACCCCCGAAACCGCACCGGTCAGCAATTGGACCCGCAGCAACTCTACGTTCCCGTTGAACAACCCAGCAATGGGTTTGCCAGAAATATCGTTCCCTGCTACTTCCGTACTTGCAAATACGCCGGTCAGAATCAGTCCCGTTAAGGCACTGACGCCATGAACCGCAAACACGAGCCACAGTAGGCTTACAGGTTCGTTCTTCTTGATGAGAAGTGTAAGTCGTGCTGCTAAGGATCCCAAAAAACCAATCACGATGGCAAACTCGGGAGATACGCTCGCACTGCCAGACGATATGGCCACCATTCCCGTTATCGGACCAAACAGCCAAAGCAAACTGCCTCGATTGCCAGACGCCTTTGATTGCAAACCGGCCCATGTCAAATGGCCCATGCATCCCGCTAGAAAGAAATTGGGCAAGTCAGGTGTCCAGCCTGGGTCCATCAGCGTTCGACAACCTCCCAGCACCAGCATCCCCGCAATCCACAGTAGCCATCCGGACACTAACCCTATCGGATGAGAAGCTTTTTCGACCAGCGCATTCGATGGCGTTTTGATCCACCAGAGCCCTAAAGCGGTGAAACCTGTGGCTAAATGCACTGGAATTACGCTGCTCGCATCGACACACTCCGCAAGCCATCCGCCACCCTGTGTCCAATAGCAAAGCGGCACATAGACGCCGACACTCCAAAGCAACCAAAATGGAATCGCCGCCCATTCCCCGATCCCTTTGCTGGCAACGATGCAAAGAGGCACGATGGCTTGCAAATAAATCATCATTTGAAAGGTCATAAACAAGATGTGTGGAACCTGATCACCAATGCGTCTCAAAGGATGTTGCACGTTGCCCGCGGCCCACATCGAACCTAGGCCGCCAAAGGCTGAATGAGTTAGCTCACCAATGTAGATGTTGCCAGGCGCTATTTTGCGATCCATGACATCGACTTCCCTCTCAAGAACTCCATATGTGTGGGCATTTCGAGAAAAGGCGAGCGAATAAAACAACAAAACCCACGCCATCGACAAAATGCACAACAGGCTGACGCTTTTACTGAGGCGTTCCAAATTCAACGACGCACCTTGCAACGAAGAATAAAACAAATAAACACCTGGCGCTATCAAACAAAGTGCAACACAGATGGCTACAACCACACTGAGAATGTCGCCAGACCGAAAAACTTCGGACCGCCAAACGCGAAGCCCAGGTACTGGTCCAGACGGTTCTGAGGTAGGAACGTTGGCAAGAAATTTTGCGACCTGATCCTCCGTGCGATCGGTAATGGGAGGGGGAGCAGTTTCCTGCAACAACGGTGGTCCAGGTACAGGTTCCTGAGAAAAAAGAGTCGATGCATGCGTGAGCAGTACCAGACTCAAAAAACCGAAATGCATGCTAATGGGCCAAAGGTAAAGCTGAAACGTACGCATGATCGCTGGTTTAGTGGTTTGAGTTGGAAGCACTGGTTCCTTGTATCAGCGACACCCGCTGATCAACAAGCACGCCAGGAAAAATTTCGGACGTACCATCTGGCCAATCCACTTCGATCCGTTCGATCCGCTCGACATTGCCGAGACCGAAGTGAATGCACGCTTCATTGCTCGACAAAAAGCTCGTCGATGGTGCGATTTGAGAAGTCCACGAGCCCTTGTCCGTGCGGATGCATACGGTCGCACCGATCGCGTCCCGTCCCGAGACCGGTAGCCGACAATCGACTTTCAGCCAGTGCCCATGGCGTGGAAGTTCATTGCGGTACATTCGGGCACGATCACCGATTGCCGTTGTGATTAAGTCAATGTCACCATCTTGATCTACGTCGCCGAAGATGAGACCGCGGGTGGAATTTGCAGAACGCGTGAATTCGCCGGCAAAGTTGCTTTGGTCCGAATAGGTCCCTTTTGCGTTACCTAACAACAGCTGATTCTTGTCATGGTATCTTTTCAAAAAGCCCTCCTCGTTGGCTACTTCGACCACTTTATTTTGAAAGGTATCCTCGCCATGAGGAGGAAACATAGAGCCATCCGGGACCACAAAGCCGTTTACCATCGGCAGATCGAGCGTACCGTCAAGATCGAGATCAACCCAAGCCACGCCCCAACCCGTGTGTCGCCTGGTGAGCCTAAAGAGATCTGCTGACTGCGACTTATCCATGAAAAACCCGTTCCCCGCATTTTCATAGAGAGTAGCTCCCTCGGTCACCAAATTCGTCACCAAGAGATCGAAATCAGAATCGTGGTCAAAGTCGGCGCAGGCAACTCCCATGCAGCCTTGCTTCACGCCATCACCGTTCAGCGCGACACCACGTTCCATCGCTTCCTCAAGAAAAGTACCATTCCCTTGGTTCATCCATAGACGATTCTCTCCCATGTCGTTTGCGATAAAGACATCCGGCCACTTGTTGCCATCGAAGTCGCAGATGGCTAAGCCTAAACCGTATGTGGTTTTTGTGCCCAACCCAGTTGCTTCCGTTACGTCGGTAAACTTCGGAACTCCATTCTCAATCGAAGCGGCTCCTTCATTTCGATACAAGCGATCAATGGTGGTCTCAAATTTCTGAGGTCCGCAGTAGCTGACCGTACCTTTGGTAAATCCACAGGCGATGGAGTGATCATAGCGAGGGTCAGCGCAATAGTTGACGACAATCAAATCGAGCCAACCGTCACGATCGTAATCGAAAAAGGCCGCAGCTGTTCCCCAATCGGCCCAACCAAGTCCTGACGCAGTTGTCACATCGACAAATTGGGTCCCTGCCTGATTCACATAGAGTTGATCTGGACCGTAGTTGGTGATGTAGATATCAGGAAAGCCATCATTGTTGACGTCGCCAATGGCACAGCCGTTTCCCAATTGTGTCTTGCCTAGGCTACCGGCGGTTTTGCTTAAACCGAATGATTTCGTCTCATCCAAAAAAACGCCGTTCGCCTGTTGTCGATAGAGTCTGTGTGAAAGGTTAACGTCCGGTGGGAAATCACGCGATGCGTTGGGGGATTTCCCTAGGTTGACGAGGAATAAATCGAGATCGCCATCCCGGTCGCAATCAAAAAGTGCGCCGCCAGAGCCGTTGATCTCTGGCATGAAATGCGTCCCGAAGGGCCCTACCGCTTGGACGAAATCCAAATGGACTGCATCAGAAACATCAGTGAACCAAGACTCTTTGGATTGTTCGGTAGGCGGAACAGAGAAAGGGGTTGGAGTACTCTCACGCAGCGCAACAGGCACACGTTCCTTTCCAACCTGCCGTACCACCTCGAAAGCGAGTATGGATAGAGCAAGAGCTGCAACGACATACTTGATTCGTGTCATAGTGGTATTCCAGAAGGTACAAAAAAAAAGCAATCCGAGATTCTATCTCGGATTGCTTTGAGTTCGAGGCAAGAATTGCCAAAACTACTTACTACCACCGGGTTTCTTGGGCATGTTACCCATCATGCTCTTCATGTCGGTGTCCATTGCTGCGTTCATTTCCTTGAGCTTCTCTTCAGACAGAGGAGCCGGTTGGGAAGGACCGCAACCTGTGACCAAAAACAATCCGAAACAAACCAAGCCCATTTGGCAAAACTTCTGCATTCTCATCTCCTAAGTATTTAGTGTGCTTCAACTATTCAGGGACTTGTACAACTTCACCGCCCGTAATTGTATTGATTGCTCCCCAGACTCCAGCTCCATAGGCATAACCAATGGATCCTTCCCCTGGGTAGTCAATCGAATCCGACAGGAAGTGAACGGACCCGTCCGCATACACAGATTGTGCACCGCCCGTATGTCGGCTGCTAGCACCTGGCCAGTTGTTGTTGATGCCGAAGCAATGCAAGAAGGTTGGCTGCATCGTGTATGGACCGGCTCCCCACCAGAAACCCGAAGTGGCTCCATCAGGTCTAGGCAGATTCCAAACACCTGACACATCCCCTGCCGTGTTTGCCGATAATAGTAGTGTACGGAAAACAGCGTTATCCGATCCACCACCACGTGGTTTTCCACCACCATTCTTCTGGTGACCAGCGACGCCAGGATTTGGTTCGAAACCTTGAGTGGATGCCTCAACAATAGCGAGCGTGTTGGATGTTCCATCAGTGATTGACGAAATCTTCGTATAGGTGTTCAAGTTAAAGAAGCCGCTTAGTGGGTGATTTGCACGTTTCCACCAATCGTAGCCTTCGGAACCTGCGTAGTTGTTCCACGCTAGGTTGAACCGATTCCTATCAGCACCGAAGCCAGGGTCTGATGGACACATGAACATTGGGATCTTCTTTGAAACAATAGGCGTTCCATCTGGCAACATTTGGTAGCCTAGTGGATTTGCCAAAGTTGCATTAACCCCGTCCGTAGCGATTGGACCAGCCAACGGCAAATTGAAATTGATCGCACTATACAACACTTGGTTTTCGGTGTACGGAAGCAAACCGCAAACCCATGAGAAGTTTCGCTGTTGACCAGCTGCTGGTACAGCGGTGCTGTCCATTCTTCCGCTCTTCCAAATCGCAGCTGGCGGGAAAGCCCTGGAAGCGCTCTCGTAGTTCAACAACCCCAACCCAATTTGTTTGAGATTGTTCGAACAGGACATACGGCGTGCAGCTTCGCGCGCAGCCTGAACCGCTGGAAGTAGCAAGCCAACGAGGATACCAATGATTGCAATGACCACCAGCAATTCGACAAGGGTAAAACCTCGACGAAAGGGTTTCCGACTCAACGAAATGAACACTTCTAGTCTCCCAAGGATAAGGATAGATCGAAAAAAGAGGACTAACGATTGTTGACGACCGCTAACGGTAGACGTCAACACATTAAGCAAGGTTAACAAACATTTCGTCTACTTTGGCGGGAGAAAAAATTATTTTAAGCATTTTTTTCAAATTTTATTACCGCTCAGGCCCCCCTGATGGTTTTTTGCGGGGTGATATGCCGCATTAGAGTCGTGGATCGAAGGATATATCTTGGTTCACCGGCAAATGGAATGTTCCGCGCGTGGCTAACGCAGTGGTAACGCATCCTGCTTAGGGATTTCGCCGCATCGTGCGGCGAAGGTTTATCGCATAAGCCAAAATCGGAATGGAAGGGAGCGGTCCTTCGAAAAGGGCCGCTCCTCATTCCGACTTTGGGCTCCACGACGCTCGGGAGTGCACCTCTGCAGAGCCCTATCCTTCGTGTAGTTCTCTTCGTTGTAGCTGCTTCGCTGCCATTCTTGATGATTTTCGTCGGTTGAATGTAGCCTGTGCCTTTCTTGCTGGGAGTCACGATCTTGCGATCCAAACGACCAGCGGTCTCCTCCATGAGCTCTGCGATACCTTCGTTGTTGTGGATGAGCTTCTCTTGCAGCCTTCGGATTTGCTGCTCCATCACCACAGCAACCCACTGATGGATTTGCGTTGGCTGAATCGATAGCTCTTCGGCTATCGTGGCAATCGACTCTTTTCCTTTTAGGTGCCGCCGAACGATGGCAGCTTTTTGTTCCGCTGTGAAATTTCTACATGAATGGGTCATGGAAATCTCTCCGGTAAAAAGGTTATGTTAACCTATTCAGCGGAAATTCCACTTCCTACTGGAGCAAGACACTCTCGCTTTCGGGCTCCACGACCGTAAGTGTCGTTTCACCATCAAAAGAAATCGATTGCGTAACACCCGACGGCCAAGATATCTGCAACTGACCTTTAGAAATTGAGCCAAGTCCAAAACACATGGATCGTTCATTGGTACAGTAGAAACCATCGCCACCGTTTAGATCCATCCTCCTACGAATTCCTCCCGACTCAACTACGACGCGCGCACCAGTCGCACTTCGGTTTGACTTCTTACCGATGAGTCGAATCGAAAGACTTCGATAGGCAGTCTTGGTTTGGTTTTCCAACAAAGCCACCTGGCGATCTTGGTGAACCACGATGAAGTCGCGACGTCCATCGCGATTCCAATCAAGACTAGCAACGCCGCGACCTAGCTGCTTCGCCTGAAAATAATCGCCTGATGATTGGCTCTGTACTTGAAAGCGTCCGTTGCCTTGATTGTGAAACAGTTGCGTAGGCATCGTCCATGGCTCGCTTTTCCAACGGACATCATCGATATGACCATTCGCAACGATCAAATCCAAATTTCCATCTAAGTCCAAGTCCGCTGCTTGTGCTCCGAACCCAAGCATGTATTTGGAGGGACGACTCAGTCCAGCAGCCTGCGCGCTGTCGGTGAAGTTCATCGAGCCAAAGTTGGTGTACAAGTTATTGGACTCATTGTAAAAGTTCGTTACCAACAAATCCGTTTTAAGATCACCATTGTAGTCGGCTGCGCTAATGCCCATGCCTGCTTGCGCATGCCCCTCAGGGCTCAAGGCTGTACCAGATTCGAATGAGATATCCTGAAAGCGAAGTCCGCCAAGGTTTTTGAAAAGTTGATTTGGTGTTGTGTCATTGGCTACATAAATATCGAGCAAGCCGTCGTCGTCTAAGTCAGTCGCAACCACACCGAGCCCCTTGGCGTCGATCGCTTCAAGTCCGCTTCCCACCGTCACATCGAGAAACACACCGTCACCCGTGCTGCGAAAAAGGCGATCTTGCACTCCCGTAAAGTTCTGTGGATTGCACGTGGCGATGTTGCTATTCGCATCGCGGCAAACCCGAATCCCGTCTACGTAATTGGTGACATACAAATCGAGATTGCCATCGTTGTCAAAGTCGGCAAGCGCAATGCTCGAACTCATCTCCGTTTCATTCCAACCACATTGATCTGTTGCGTCCCGAAACGTCCCATCACCCTGATTCATAAAGAGGCGGTTCTTGCCCAAATTGGCGACAACGATATCCGGGAATCCGTCGTTGTTAATGTCACCCGTTGCAGCCCCTTGCGAATAGCCGTTTTCAACGATGCCTGAATTCTGAGTGACGTTGATAAATCGCTCACCATTTACATTCCTGTAAAGTTGATCGATCTTGCCAAAGTCCGAAGGATTGCTGGGTAAACTGCTTCCTTGCGGGAAATAGCAGTCTGGCCATCCGTCGCCGTCAAAATCCAAAACGCTTATCCCGCCTCCCATAGCTTCGATAAGGTACTTTTTGCCTGAGTTTCCATTGTAGTACTGAAAGTCCAATCCGACTCGTTTATGAATGTCTTCCATCTGCAAACGATTGACTGGCGGGCTATCGGCCGTCCCACCCGTTGGATTCGTATTGGCAACAGAATTGGCGAGCCATTGCCGTATCTCTTTTTGAACCAAAAGAGGACTTTTTGAGATGGAACTGCCAGCAAACGGAGTTGGTCGACTTGCTCTTGTAACGGCTTTGCTGGCGAGATCGTTTTCTGGGTCAATTTGGAGAGCGAGGTTCCTCCATCGCTTTGAGTCTTCCACTTGGTTAAGCTCGTCGCAAATCGAGGCGATGCGAATGATCGCGTTTCCCAATTCGCGATTGGGCATTCCGACCATCCGAGTGATGACTCCCGTGAGTTGATGCAGTCGGTCGATACTAGCCGCAGCTTCTAGCTGAGGAAGTGCCAATTCAGATGCAGCGTTCGATTCGTGGGCAATCCCCAATCGATAGCGTGCATAGCCGGATTCAGGTTGCAAATCGACCGCTTGGCGATAACTGTCGCTTGCGATCTGATATTCTTTTTTCGCATCCGCTAAATTCCCCGCAGCTAGCCACCACCAGTAATCAGGAGGAGAGTCCGTGCTCGTAATATTCATGGTCGCGGTCGCCTCATCCATCAAAGCGGATTGCAATTGCCCCACAGCTTTTAGCCCGATGAAATGACTTTTTGCGGCTAGCGTATTCGGCATCGACGAAACCAAATCCTTGGCTTCATCATACCGTTCGTTGACAATGTAGTACCTCAGCATTGCGCTCCAACTCCACTCGTCTTGTCGATCACCCGCAACAAATTGAGTGAGACTGGCGATTGCATCTTTCTCATCGATGATCGGTAAACCTGCATCGACTCGCAAAACCATTTCTTCCAACAGCAGTGGCCGTCGTTTTTCAATTTGGTCAAGAATGTTCAAAACATCCTTTCGGCGCATTTGCAACGTGTACAGTCGCAAAACGTGTTCCAAGGGTTTAAGACTATCGGTGTTCTGTTTCCAAGCTTCTAGGAAACACTTCTCGGCATCGCGTGCTCTATTCAGTTCCAAATGAAGCGTACCTTCTAAATAACAAGCGTCGCTGCAGAGCTTATTCCGCTGGACGGATGCAGCCGACTTTCGAATATTTTGCAAATCCGAAACGGCGTTTTCCCGTTCACCCATTCGAAGCCAAAGTTTGCTGCGTTCGAATAGAGCTTCGGCGTTGTCGGGTTCGGCCTGCAAGATTTGGTCGAGAACGGGGCCAGCCTTTGGAGCTTGCCCTTGCTCAATCAAATTCCTCGATTCCGCCAGCATCGCTGCTGTATCCAATTGGATTGTGGGCAAAAAAAACTGAATTGCGATGACTACGAAAACGGATGCCAAAATCGCAATCAACAATAATCTTCGAAGACGGAGGGATTGGAACATGCGATGACCTACTGATTTCGTCAGCAATTGTTTTCGGATGGGATTCGCAGGAATCAGCCAGTTCGATTCCTGGATTCTCGCTAAAATCTAAATGCAATGGGCTGCCATTCATGCACACGTTAACCTGGATTTGCTACAAAGCCTAGTAGCATCGCAGCGTATCTCCCCCCTGAGTTCCCAAATGCACCTACTTCGATACCTGATCCCGTTTCTTGTGCTGGCTGGCTGCGCCTCAAAACTTCCTCCAGGCAATGCCACCAAATCGACAGGCACAGATTCCTACCAACAACCTTGCCTGGTCGATATCACCAAGTTATCGTCGCTCGACTTTGTGCACGACCCCGGGGACTTGGATGGTTTTTCGATGCCGCAAATCATGGGCTCAGGTGCAGCATTCTTTGACATCGACGGCGACCAAGATCTCGACCTGCTTTTGATAGGCGGAAAACAACTGGGAGCCAATGGCTCCGGGGGGGATCGACTTTATCGACAAGAAGCGGGCGGGAAATTTGCTGATATCACGCAATGGGCAGGAATCGCAACGGGAGGCTACGGAATGGGAGTGGCTGTAGGCGATATCGACAACGACGGTGACCTCGACTTTTTTCTCACCCGCTACGGTGCTGACCGGCTATTCCAAAATCGAGGCGATGGGAGGTTCGACGACATCACGGAAAAGGCTGGTATCACAAATCTCCAATGGGGCACGGCAGCCAGCTTCTTTGATTTCGATCGCGATGGCTGGCTCGATTTGTTCATCGCAAATTATGTCGACTTCTACCCGGGAAGCGTCTGCGAAGATGGGTCGGGACGTCGAGACTTTTGCGGCCCAAAATCACTCTTAGGCACTGTCGGTCGACTCTATCGAAACCTTGGCAAGCCAGCTACCCAGACGGTTCATTCCCAATTTGAGGACATAACCGTCCCTTCAGGTATCGCTCGTCGCGTCGGCAAGGGACTTGGCGTACTCTGCAAAGACTTCAACGGCGATGGCTTGATGGATATCTTCGTCGCCAACGATGGCGAAGAAAACTTTCTTTGGGTTCAATACGAAAATCAAATGTTCAGCAACGAAGCCATCCTGCGCGGGGTCGCTTTGAATCGGTTCGGCGAGGCGCAAGCGAATATGGGAGTGGTCTCGGAGGACTTTAACGACGACGGCTTGAGCGACCTGTTTGTGACTCACTTGGCCGGAGAATACAACACCCTTTTTCAAGCCTCCCAGGTCGGACAATTTAGCGACAGGACGGTTGCCGCTGGGCTATCGCTAAGCAGTTTGCCGTTTACGGGGTTTGGTGTTGCCGCCGCCGACTTCGATCACGATGGAGATGTCGATCTGGCGATCGCAAACGGTGGAGTGAAACGCGGACGTCCCGCCGAAAAAAAAGATGTCAACGCGTTTTGGAGCGACTATGCCCAACACAATGAATTCTACCTCAACGACGGCAAAGGCTTCGAATCTCAGCGACGACTCGGTGGCAGCGACTTCACCGAACACACGGAAGTCTCCCGAAGTCTCATTCATGGCGACATAGACAATGATGGCGATGTTGACTTCCTAGTCACCAACTGTGCAGGTCCGGCCAGACTCTATCGAAACGATTTTCCCAAGCTTGGAAATTGGCTCAGCATTTCCGCAATCGATCCGCTGCTAAAACGGTCGGCCATCGGCGCTGAAATTCAAATCCAAGTTGGAGAGCGGGTCATCACTCGGGACCTGAACCCTTCGTCAGGTTACCTAGGCTGCAATGATACGCGAGTGCACGTAGGACTCGGTAAAGCGGCGCGCTACGATGCGATTCGAGTCTATTGGCCGAACGGCGGCACCGAGATCGAGGAGTTCCCCGGTGGAGATAGCAACCAGACTATTACTGTAAAACGTGGCAGTGGCCGAATCCTTGCGGGAGATACACGATGAACAACGGGACACCTGAAAATTCAAAACAAATGGATTCACCGCCGCCTGCTTCAACCAGTCCCTCCATGCCGGAAAAGACCTGGAAGAATCGGCCCATATTGCTTCTGCTTGTTGCCGTCGGCGTATCAGCTGCCATTTGGTTTATCAGCCAAAACCTAAACTCAACGCCCAAGGTTCCCAAGCCCGATTTCACAACTGCGAATAGCAACGTCGCTCTCGCCACGGCCCAACTGCTCAAAGCAGTCGAGGACAAACCCAACTCCGCCGAAGCATGGGGGCAGTACGGCGAAATCTTGATGGCACACGAATGGAATTCGGAAGCATTGATTTGCTTCGACCAAGCCGCCAAACTCAATCCCAAGGAAATGCGTTGGCCCTATCTAGCCGCAATCTTGCTCGACCGCCAAGAACCGATTCTTGCGCTCGATAAGTACGATATCGCCAAGGAGCTTGACTCAGGATATGCTCCACTGTGGATGCGCCGGGGCAATACACTGCTTGGCCTAAACCGAACCGACGAAGCGGAGGCTTCGTTCAAAAAGGCATTGGAAGCCGACAAAAACCAACCGTTCCCACTCATCGCATTGGCTCGAATTGCAGGTATCCGAGAGAATTGGAAGATGGCAACCGAACTGCTTGAGCAAGCAAAAAGTGTCGCGCCCAAAAATCGAGAAGTGCTCGTCGAATTGACGAGATCGCGCATGCTGCTCGGAGTCAATCCGATGTTGGGTCAAGCGGAGCAGTCGGCGATTTTGTCCGGCCAACGATATGATACGATGCCCGATGAGATTTACAGCGCGATCAACGAGCAAGAAGTTGCGGCTCGATTTGCTGCCATGCAGGCAGACTCCGCAGCTGCAAAAGGCGATCTGCAGGCCGCAGCCGAAGGTTATGTTGCGCTGATCAAGCAACGGCCTGAGATGGTGCGGCCGAGACTCAATCTGGCATCCGTGTTTTTGCAATCGGGTCAAGCGCCTCTCGCATTGACTACATTGAAAGAGGCCGTGCAACTCTTTCCCGAAGATGCACGAGCGCACTACGCCTACAGTTATGCATTGGAGGGCTCACAACAATTCGAAGCTGCCAGACGCGAACGCGAAGAAGCCGTTCGCTTGAAACCAGACTTTGCAGAAGCACACTTTGCCCTCGCAATTTCAGCAGAACGCGATGGGGATGTGGATCAAGCTATCCAATCCTACCGGCTCGCTATCCAAAGCGACATACGCTTAGCTCGTGCCCACTTAGGACTCGGCTTGACATTGCAAAAGCTAGGCAAACTGGAGCAAGCGGTCGAAGCCATAGACGCAGCCGTTAAGCTATCCCCGGGAGACCCCGTCCCCAAAAGATACCTCGACAAAGCCAAGGAGCTCTTGGAAAAGAATCGACCATAATTTTCTTCAAGTGCACAAAACGCCGAGGCCGAAAGATCGAACGCAGTCAATCACGTTGGCCATGAGTCGTACGCCGACGGGACCAAATCAAAAGCGAGTGCATTCGTCCAGCTGTTTCCTACATCAAAAAGAAGGGGCCATTTTTGAGGCTTCCACGCTTTGTGGTATGATTGGAAAAATGGAATTGGTAGAGGGAGAAGGGAGAAGAGATGAATCCAGCATTGACGGTGGTCGGAGATCAACTTTGGCAAAAAATCGGGGAATCGATGGATCGCGTTGAGTTACGCCTGAGAAAAGCCGTAAATATTCTGGAGTCTACCTCGATTCCCTTTGCGATCGTAGGAGGCAATGCAGTGCGAGTTTGGGTAGCTCAGGTCGATCCCGGAGCCGTACGTGCCACGAACGATGTCGATATCTTGATTCGTCCTGAGGATCTTGAGCAAGTCAAACAGGTCATGGCGGCAAATGGATACCACTACCGCAAAGCGGCCGGTTTGGACATGTTTCTCGAAGGAAAAGACGATTCGGTACGCTATGCAATTCATATTGTCTTGGCGAATCGTATGGTCAAGCAAGGCGACTTCGAGCCGAACCCCGATGTCGAACCCATTTAATACGGGGACGGCATTCGGATCTTGCCATTGGAGCGGCTTGTCCGAATGAAATTGAATTCGTTTCGACTAAAAGACCGTGTTCACCTTCTAGATATGATCGAGGTTGGACTTTTGGACGAAAGTTAGGTTGCGAAATTCCCAAAACCGCTTGGCGATCGACTCAAGTCATTGATCGACAATCCAGATCAATAAGAAAATGGCCAGCCTTGATCTGACAATCTGCAATCCGAATCGGGCCGCAGCTCGCAGGGATTGCACCGCAGTTCACTCGGATGAACGGTTTGGATCTGCGAGGTGAACGTCCGTGAATAGACCGCGCGACCACTTCTTTGCCCGCACCTGTCTCTCCCAAGATCAGAACCGGCATGTCGGATGTTGTGGCAACTCAAAGGGGTCAGGCCTAGGCCCGACCCCTTTGAGTTTCGTAGACCCGACGCCCCCTCCACCGCCGATGACTCGGGGCAGAGGGAGCTGGCGCTTTAACTCCGGTTACGGCCTACGTTATCTGTCCCGCAGATAAACCAGATAGTCAAGGATCTCTAGCAGATCGACGTACGTGGTTTCGGAGACGAGCCAAGTGGTTTTTTCAACTGTACCCGCGCTCGTCTTCGACAGGACGCTCTGAACATTCTCGATCGCCGCATCCCATTCTCCGTCGAGGACTAAAACCGACGCGGCGAACATCCGATTGGCCAAGCTTGTGCGCTGTCCTTTTCGTGCGTTATTGTTTTTGGCATTGAACAATGCCAGGTCAAGGGTGAGTATGTTATCGCTGGCGTAGGACTGAAGGTAAGCTGCCATGCCCTCCTCCGGAGTGTCGCCCATAAGAATGGGGTCGTCCATGTCGAGAGGATTGGAGCCATTGGCGACTTCGAAGGCGTCATCGAAGTAGTCTCCGTCCGTGTCGGCTGACAGGGGGCTGGTGAGGTAGGTTAACACTTCAACGCCGTCCGCAAGCCCGTCCCCGTCGGTGTCCGGGTTGTTACGATCGGTAAAGTAAATAGTTACCTCGTCGCCGTCCGTAAGGCCGTCCTGGTCGGTGTCGGCGTCGGAGGAGATCACGGAAGTCGGCCAGAAACCAACTCCTTCGATGAAACCCGAGGGAGCCGATCCTTCGGCAAAGCTGAGGATCCACGGCACGACCACGGCGGAGGCGCCGGCACTGTTGAGCGATGCGCCGGTTGCGCCTGGACCGCCCGCTGCCCCGAACCAGTTATTCGCCGCAGGGATCGAAACGGCGGAATCGAGTTCCGAGGCGGCGGCGCCTTGCTGTACGAAGGTCTCCGTCATATCGGCCCCAATAACCTCGAAGGAAATGGTCTTATAAAACCAGGTGTCACCGAAAAAGTCGGTGCTGGCAGGGGCGGCCACGGCGGTGATCGGATGGGTCCCGTCAAAAGGCGCACCGAGGTCGGAAACGAGTACGTTCTGGCCAACCGTATGGTTGGTCCGCGCGATGCCGTTGGCCGTATTCGAGCTGCCTTCCCAGAGGGACAGGGTGGCAACTCCGTTCGTAATCCTAACCGAACGAACCGCCGCCTTGATGTGAAGAAGGCCATCGCCGTTGGAAGCGTCGATGGAATTGTATGAAACGGCTCCGACAGTTTGACGGATCGCATTCGAACCTACGAAACCGATTGCCCCAATGCGTTGCGGAATGTTGATCACTTTGTTATTCAGAACACTGGTGCCACCGTTAGAGGAGGTTGCTACCTGCCATATGCGGATACCTGCCCAGCCATACTCCGGATCGATGGGCAAGACATCAAAGTAGGGCTCATAGAGCAACGAGGCACCGTCCACTGTGTTCCCCTGAATGACGACACCGGTCGAGGCGCCATTTGCCACTTGGATCCCATTGGTCGCCACATTCTTGATGTAGTTCGAAGTGATTGTTCCCTTCATCGTGCTCTCCAGCTGGATGCCGGCGGATCCGTAACGCTCGATGCGGTTGCCGTGGATAGTCACGTCATTCACATACCAAGCGTTGATCGCGGAGTAGCCATAGGTGCCCTCGTCCGCATCCCCCGAATAATACTTGTAGCCGCGGCCATCAAAGCGGTTGCCGCGGAACTCCCACGGGCCGCAGGCGGCCGTCGTGTAAATGTCGGCGCCGCCGAAGTTGCTGGTCTTCGTCAGGTTGTCGAACCAGTTGTTGCTGATGACGCCGCTGGTGCCCGCCTGAATGTTCATACCCATGGCGTTGCTGGTCGACGGACCACGGAACTTGAAGCCGCGGATGTTGACGGTGACAGCGCCGCTGATGACGACGCGCGTGCCGCCGGTCAACGAGCCGACAATGGCTTCGGGGCCGCGCACCCAGCCGGTCTCCGGCAGCGCGGCGACGGTGTCATTCGGGCCGACGAGCGTCAGGCTCTTGTTGATCGAAAGGTTCTCGTTGTAGATGCCTGGGGCAACCTCGATAATGTCGCCTGCCGAAGACGCGCTAATCGCGGACTGGATCGTCGTATAGGCTCCTGCTGGCCCGACTGAACGAGTCGTCTGTGACCAAGCCACCTGCGCAAAAAAAGTAATGGCGAGAAAACCGCCAGCTAATACCGATAGATTTGATTTGTACGATTTGTTCATGCACGGCCGACGAACAGCATCTCGACCATTGAAGTCAGGTTGCGAATCCGCTCTGGATCGGAGTGCGATTAAATCTGAGTGCGATTGAATCTGAGTGCGCTTGACTCCGGTAGTTCTGCGCATGATAGGAAAACGTGCGATGTCTCGACGGCTCATTTTCTATTTGGCCTCCAAAGATAGGGAAAACTGAGACAAACTCAATTCTTGAAAAGTTTAACTTTCACGGAATTTAGCAGTTGTGTTCGACCTTCGAAAGTATCAAAAACAAAATTTTAGATCTTTGTTGGGAAATGCTTTGCTAATCATGGCAGAGATCTTGACGACGGCGGGGATTCGTCCACCGTCTGTGGCAAATGCCATGTCCGCCTCAGGAACCAGTACCGTCAGTAAGCCGCTCGGACCTTGCTTCTTTCGTTTCCGCTCGCTAGTGAAGTCGTAGTGGCCCGTATTGCACTCACTGACCAGGAGATCCGTTTCTGCGTATTTCGCGGGCGGTTTGCTGAGCGTTTTTTGATCATTGATGGGTGGAACAGCCCAGGTGATGTCTAATTCCATGACCATCGTCCTCGCTTCTTGATTATCTCTGCGATATTCAGCGGATGAAACTGTAGTTCATCGCCGTACGCTGCGGTTGAGTGAATCGGTTCATTGTCAATGACTCCGGTGTAATAGCCATAGTCGTCATCGACATTGGTGATAGTGACCCACATTCGCTCGGTTTGGTTATCCTCGCGTGGTGCATCTTCCGCCGCAAAGCGAAACAGCAACTTGACGCTGTCACCCACTTTACAATTCTCACGTCTCTGTTTGGTTGGAGGCTTGAGGTCATCACGGTGTTCCGAGAGGAGTACAGCGTCCTCCAGGTAGTAGCCATCCTCGTCAAAGCTTGGAAATGGATGATGCTTGATACGCTTCCACTTGTGCTTGGGCGACTTTCGCTCAGCCATCCAACCATAGGGAAGATCCTGCAACACTTCGATTGACGAGTCCATTTCCACGATGCAAGAAAGACACACAATTTTCGGCTTCACTCTATCCGCATCTTGAACACCGTGAAACTGCCAGTCGCCATCATAGTTGTGATAGACCCTTGTAATTGGCGAGCCCTTCAACACATAGTTGCTGGTAAAGCACATGGTATCGGGAGAATCGGCGAATCTCCAAGGTTCGTCAACCAGCAGCGACTTGGGCAAGCCAGTCTTCTCGGTAGATCGCTGGTACAGCAGCGGCTGAGCCTTGCGACTGCGTTTGTTACAGTGATCGTCCCATGGGAAATAACCGTGACGATCAGGCCAAAAGCACTGCAACACCGGATACTCTTCGTAGTGGTAGTACCAACTCGCTGAACGGAGCAATGGCTCGCGCCATGGAGCATGAACTTCGCGGAGGACGCATGAGTGGCCCGGAATGATGCCGTCGATCTTGACGCCATCGCCGTATTCTTTGCGGGCTTGCAGCCGATCGGCATAGCGAGCAATCATCTCATGCATCGTCTCGATCTCTAATCCGAAAACGATCAGCTCGGGCTGACCGTACTTAGCGAAGAGTCCAACGCTATAAGCCCAAGGGGGCGACGAACCTTCACCTGCAATCCCGTTAGCATGCCAGCCATGCTTTTGAATGTTTTTGAGTACCCCACGCTCAAAGCGGTTGAGGTCCTTGTCGGTAATCGATCGCGTTTTTGGTTTCATATTCAGAATTTCAATTGCAAAACGACCCATCAGATTTCATTTGTTCGATCTCCAATTGCGATAAGCCACAGCCGAATGCGAATCGATCATGCGCCATTCATCGCCCATTATCGTGGGATTATTGCGATCCAGCGAAGCCTCAAATGAGTCCTTCATGCGATTATCAGGCTCGAGCTGTGAATACTCGAGATCCAGCGTAAATTCAGGGCTCACACTATCTATCATCGACTGTACCGATGAAAAGTCATTCCACTGGCCAAGCACGCAGATTACATGTCGCGGTTGTATTATCACAGTTTCACTTGCTCCAGAAGAAATTCATTCATTCCGCTAAAAGCCGTTTCGCAAGTTCGTTCGCAATCCGCTTCGCGTCTCGATCGAGTTGTTCCTTAGTGATTTGTCCTTTAGCTGCATCCACAAGCTGCAGACCTGTTGTCTTGTCACGAACCCAGGCGATGACTCTTCTGCAACCATTTCCCTTTTGCTTGCTGATTGCTACATCCCAGCGATTTTCATCCAAGCCAACCCATTCAGCGAACTCACGTAAATAAAGAGGTTCATGTTTGGACATCGTGAACTAAACCTGAGTTACTCTCTTCTGGAGGAACTCAAGGAAAGTGTCAGCGATTTTGCGAAACTTCCACGATCCCTGCCCATGCTTGGCCGTCAACACCGGGGCATCGCCTTTCTTTGCAGCAGAGAGATCAAGTACGAATGGATCGCCTGCCATCTCCGCGATCACGACATAGTGCTTTGGCCAAATGGCGATCACTTCGTTTTTGATCGGATTGAATGAGTAGCCATGCTGTGCTTCCTCAAGCTCGGCAGCACCAAAGAGTTGCAAATCCTCGACTTGTCGCTTCAACGAAATCAAAACCGAGTTGGGTGAGTATTTTTTGAGAAATCGCACATAGATCGCAGGAAGCTTCCATCGCCCCAAAATCGTTTCGATGGTTTTCGGATCTGATGGCAGAAGTCGCCCTCGCGTCGGTGACCGTTCTCTTTGCTGTGCAAGCTGCGACGCTAGTACCCGTTCCAGAGCCTGTGCTGCTCTATCCAGTTCCGTTTTCGGTCGGAGGAGGTCTGGATGACATTTAACTTTTGATATGTTCGACTTCGCAGGGTAGCCTTCCTTGATCCATTCCCGCAGTTCCTTAAGTGGTAAATCTTTCGATAGCCATTCCCCAGAATCATCTGGCAATTTCTCGATCCATGGCAAATGAGCGTGTTGGCATAGTACCTCTATCGCTTTCGCGCGATTGTCCAATTTATTCCGTTCGTTGAGGGCGAACTTCGCCAAAACGGGATAACAGTCTCTACCGAGCACCTTCATCAGCGCATCCATCGACCAATAGGTTGTCTCCGGTTGTTCCATTAGGCGATACAGGATCGATTCAAACGCCGTATCGCTTCTATCCAAGAAGGGTAACGCCGGTCAAGCAACCAGCGACCTAGAACGGAAGATCCTCGTCCGCCAATCCACCACTCGGCGCGGCGGCGATATTCAGCCGACGATTGAAATACACGTTTGTGTACTCGCCTCGGGTACGCTTGGTGACTTCGAGCGTCTTGTCGAGCAACTCGTCGAGCCGACCTGCCAATTCGCTGAACTTGGCCAGTTCCAATCCAAGCGTCTTTAGATCGCCTTTGACATAAGGCAACGACGCTTGTGTGATGACCGAGTTCTTGAAGATGTGCCGACCAGCCTGCGAACCAGAGATGACCACCAGATCGAACTTGATCATCGGGTCACCCTTCTGACTCGATTCAAGCTTCGCGGTCTGAATCTTCACTTGGTACTTGCCATCGGGGACCTCGTCGTAGCTCGGCGCGTCTGCCGTCTCGAACTCGTCATCAAACGATGAGAGGTCAACTTGCGAATCGATAGGTTCGAATGATTCGTAATCACTCATGACTATTTAGCCTTTCCTGAAAGGGTGCTTGCCGGCGTGGAGCTCTTCGCTGCGCTGCTGGTGCCGGTTTCCGAGCTGCGAGCGGGAGAATTGAAAGCTTTGACGAATTGCTCGTAGTCGAGAGGGAGCAATTCAGGCAGACGACCGGTGCGATCGCCGGCCTCGTAAGTTGGATGCGGTTTGGTGCGCACAACGCGTTCAATGGTGACGTTGGATGTCGGGGGCAAGCTGGTTGAGTGCCATGATCTGGCTCATGCGTGGCTGGGTCACATGCCCGCGCCGAGCCAGTTCGATTGTGTCTGACGCTTCGCCGGTGCGGAGCATTTCGTCGAAGCGGATGGCCAGCGCCATCAACTTGGAGATGCGAGGTGTGCGATTTGTGGGCCTTGGTCGCGGTGGTTCCGCATTGGGATCATGAGGACGTATTGCGATGCGGCCTCGCGAAGCGATGCTGACGTTCAGTTTGCGTTTTACGGTGACCATTAAGCCTCCTGTGATTGTTGTTCCAGCGTCTCGATGCCGCTGGCGTGGAATGTAATCGCGATCGTGCAATCGCTTTGATCGAACTCGACCTTCGAGACCAGTAACGCTAGCAGTTGGGATTGCTCGCGAGTCGTTAGTGCGTCCCAAATGCGATCGAAGTCGATTAGGGCATCTTCGATTTCCTGGGTCGACATTTCATGCTTTTCCAAGTCGATGAGTTGTCGATTAACTTTGGCAAGTTCAAGCTCAGCCTTCTCGATTCGCTCTTGAATGTCAGCAATGCGATGCGATACCCGGCCGCCAGGTTGCTCGTCGAGCGCGAGCTGTCTAATCTCTGCGTGATCCCGCGCGAGTTGCCGGCCAAGCTGAATCTGGTGTGCCTCAACCTCTTTTCTGCCTTGCTGTGTAGCTACCATCGCTTGGCGAATGATTTCGTCTCGGAGCCCAGCGTCTCGGGAAATGTCTCGAACTTGATCAACGACCGCAGCTTCGATTTCACCCGCTGGCAGCGACGGATGCTTGCACGATTGTCGACCGCGTTTGATCGCTCGGACGCATGTGTAATAGCGGTAGACGATCGAGTTTCGCTTCGTCATGTTGTGAACCATCGCAACGTTGCAGTTGGGGCAACGAATCAGCCCTTTCAATAATCCGCCATGTTTGCTTGGCAATCGATTGCCACGGTTGAAGCCGTTCTCACGCAACTGTGCTTGAACGCGATCGAAGATTTCCTGATCGACGATTGCTTGGTGCTGTCCCTGGTAAAGATCGGTCTTGTGCTTGATCTTTCCACAGTAGATGGGGTTGGTCAGAAGCGCATGCAGACTGCCCTTGTCAAAAACGCGGCCACCCTTGGGCAGCCCTTTCTTTGAGTGCCAAAGTTTGTTTGTCCAGCGTCGCGTTGGGAATCGAGCGAATTATACTGTTGATCGAGTCCCTCTTCGGTCGACTTGCGAGTGTAGATCGCACAGCGAATCGTTCTGGGCCGTGGTGTTGGTTTGTTGCTCATGCTCGTCTCCCAAGCCGAAAGAACAGAAATCCATTGCAGTGAGAGCCACTGACTTCTTTCGCGATCGCCGTCAGCGATTTGTAGCGTTGGCCTTCGTATTCAAAACCGTCCTGTAGGACGATCACCCGAATCATCTTGCCTTTGTATTGCCGCTCGATGATGTTGCCCGGAGGTGGCAATCGTTGGTCCCAGTCCACAAACGCAGTCGGTTCAGGCACGACGAGCTTTACGCCGTCGTTGCTGTGCTTGCGCGGGGCGGTCACTCGCGTCTCCGCATCCTCAGCCAGTTCTGCCGCTTTCTTGAGAGCTGCTCGAGAGAGCCCACCTTCCTCGTTGGCTTGCAGTCGCCAAGCGATGCGCCGGATCAGGTACTGCTTGTTACGGCTCCGGCATTCTTCGTTGAAAACCTGCTCGTAGCGCTGGACCAACTGATTGACCGTCTTGTTCTGCAACTCTGCAATCTCGATGGTGACGTGTGGGCTCATTCGTTACCTCCGTCTCTCGATTGGTCACGCGCAGCCTGTGAATCGTTGTTGACAGAATTTTGCGAAATTTTGCCGACGTCATGCTTCGCTGGCATTTGCGACTCGATCGCCTTGGCCACTAGCGGTTGCTTCTTGACCCGAATGACACCTCTGGCCAGCAGAGCCGCGATGTCCTTGTTTCTCGCCTCGTTGCTCACGATTTACCTCCTTCTTGAATGTTTCGATCGACTCCAAAACCCGGTGCTTCGGAGACGTCGGACACAGAGAGGGGTTTGTCGGAAACGAAATCAAGCGGCTCGGGTAAAGAGTCTCCGAGATTGCCCAAAACAGGTTCGACCTGCGCCGAAATCGGGCTTTGATCGTCATTCAGCGCGCGATCGGCCGCGATGCAGCGACGGATGCCTCGGAGAAGGATCGCAGCAATGGACCGGCGACGAACTGATGCAGCATCGCACGGCAGATCGTCCACGTAGGGACGGGAGTCGAGAGAGTTAGCGTCGATGATTGTGCTCCATAGAAAGACCTTGGATGGAGCCGAAGTAGCGTCCCTCCCAGATCTATCTATGCAATTCGTCCGTCGCGCGTCTCATTACCCAGCAAGAATCGATTAACTTTCACTCTACTTAACACCGCCCAACTATGCGGAAAATCAGGTCGTTAGTGGCGGAATTGGAATAGCAAGATTTTTGGCGATTATCTAGTCGTCATTAAGGCAACCAGTTGCTTTAGAGCTTCCGCTGCGCGTGGCCTCTCGACACGCGGCGGTTGGATCAGCACTGCCTGCAGATGGTGCCGCGTCCTGGTCACGTACGACAACCTGCCTCGATGACAACCAGTACGGTTCAAGAGTATGAACCACTCTCGGATTACTCGCAGGCTGTTGAGCGCACGACTCGTTCGAATCACGGATGGTTTTTCGTCGACACTGAATTCTTGAGGAATCCCCAAATTTCCTCTGGTGCGGCGATATCTTTGGTTTTCGCCCCCGTTCCTCCCGCGTCACGACCCCGCTGCATCGGCCAGCCATGGCCATGACCCTTCATCGTGTAAAAGAGTACCCCAGCGTTGCCTTTCCACTGACTGGCTTCAACGCGGCATCCATCACCTGGGTCGCGATCCGCGAGCTCCCACTGTTGGACTGCATCGCGACACCCATTTGCTTTTCGCCAATACGCGACGGTTTCGTCGGCACTCATTTGGTCTTTATTGCCGCTCCATGGTTTCATCGGGTCCTCGGTTCCGAGCATGATGATGATGGGAACTGGTCGAGAGGGTTTAGGCCAAGTGGTTTCCGCTGCGCGTGGCAGAGTTGCGACCAAAACTCCGGCACCGGCAATTCGATCGGCCAGATGACATACAAGATTCATCGTCATCACTCCACCATTGCTCCCACCGACGACGTAGAGCCTTTCCGGATCAGCCACCTTTTCCTCAACCAAGGTATCAAACATCGCTCGAAAGAATCCAATATCATCGGCATCACTGGTTCTGCGTTTCACGGAGTACATGTCATGACTACCAATGTTCCAGCCGTTCACTCCGCTGGGATATACCGTAACGTAACCCTCTTTTTTGCCGAGCACGGTGAAGTCGACTTTTAGGTGCATTGCCACACCACTATTCGACGCCCCTCCATGCAGAACGAAAATAACAGGAGCCGGTTTGCCTTTGATTGAGTCGGGAATGTTAATGAAAAACTCGCGTTCGGCATTTCCCACTTGAATCTTGCGTTGCTCCAGCCCTGGAGGTACAGGGCCATTCTCCGTTCGCTCTCGCAACCGCCTTATAGCATCGCGCTGGCCAGCTGTCGGTTTTCTGTTTAGATCGCCCGAATCCCCAGAGCGTTGTGTCCTATTGAAGCCACGCCGTGATGGCGCATCGGACGCGTCTTGAGAATATGTCGTTTGCGAGATGTGAACTGCAATGCTTATCGCAATGAACGCGATGAACGATGTTCGGGATCTCATATTCCGTTTCTCCTGAATGATGATTCCTGTTTTGAGCATCCCATTGATTTACTTCAATGAGATCCCTTCATTACCGAAGATCATGGTTTGTGGCGATGCATTGGTGTACGGCTGCCATGCTGGCAACTCCTTACCGCTGGGTCTTCCATCACGCATGAAGGCGACCCAATACTTCATCATGGCTGAACTGATTTCTCGCCCCTGTTCAGATTCCTCGACGGGTTGTGAATCGTCTTCGCGTCCACCTCCTGTCGGGCGGTAAACTCCGCCACGACGCGAACGCGCCGCGTTATTGGCAGTCTGCTCACTGCGAAATCCATATTGCGCCGCTATGGACTGCCCAATGGTTCCGAAGGCGTAGGCGACGCTCTCGCCATGCTGGGCAGCAAAGCGACTCGCACGAGCCTGAGGCGGGACATAGGTCAATTGAAACATCCATACCGATTGACCGGCTCGCACCATGTCGTCGGCAAGCTTGCGCTGAAATCCGAAAGCGCCTCCCGTAGCCACTTCGTCACCCAATTTTCTCGCTCCCGATTCGCCGTTGGCAGCTCCAATCAACACAGGAATCCTTGCTTGTTTGCCTTGCGCAAAAGTATCTGCTGGACCGGCCGTTACCAAGCGACCGTCAATGATCGGTTTGACTGGAAGACTCAATTCGCGAATCGATCCTACTCCTATCGCGACATCAGCAGCAGCAACTCGACGCAATTCGGTGCCGGTTGTCTTAGATCCTATCCCAAGTCTCTCAGCCAAACGTAGACCTGCTGCTTCCGCTTCGGACAGCGTTTGAATGTTCTGTATGCCTCCACTGCTGTGGATGATGGCTTTGTGGAACAGCCCCTCGGCCTGCGGAATTCCCATCAAGAACAAACAGCTAGTGCCACCCGCGGAGGAACCGGAAATCGTCACATTACCTGGGTCGCCGCCGAAAGCGGCTACGTTGTCGCGCGTCCAGCGGAGTGCGGCGATCATGTCGAGCAAGCAGTAGTTGCCCAGCGGCTCGTCAGGCTTACTCTCGGCGGTCAACGCAGGATGTGCAAATAAACCGAGTGGCCCAAGTCGGTAATTAATAGAGATCACGACTGCACCGCGTTTGGCTAGTTCGGTACCGTCGTATCGCGGTTGGCCCCCTGAACCTTGTATGAATGCACCACCGTGAATCCAGAACAGCACCGGCAGCTTCGATTCGGCCGTTGCACTCGATGGAGTCCAAATGTTGAGGAAGAGGCAATCTTCGCTTTGCGAGCTACGCGGCGTGAATGTCTCTCCTTGCAATGCGGTCGAGCCAAACTGAGTTGCCTGGCGCACACCGCTCCACGATTGAGGAGCACTTGGTGCATGCCAACGTCCTGCTCCGGTGGGAGGCGCTGCATAAGGAACTCCGCGAAAGATTCGGACGTCTCCGGCCTGTTCGCCAACTAAGTCTCCGGTTGCGATATGGATCGGAAAAGTCTTTGCTACATCGGTAGAGCTACCGCTGTTGGATGCTTGATCCTGAGGCTTGGTTGCATCGCGCGGTGCCGGTTGGCGATTTGGAAGCATCGAGCCACCTCCGCGGCCAGAGCGATTTGCGCCGCGCCCTGCAGGCCCCGCGGGCCCAGGTTGTCCGCCGCGACCGAATTGGCTCTTCAGGTCGTTCATGGCTTCGTATTCGGTTTCATTGAGCGAGCCATCGCCATCGGTATCGAGTCGATCAAAGATTCGATCGGCCAACTCCGGTCGACTCGAGAAGGCCGCTGATCCGCTGAGATGTTTTTTGAATGCATCGCGAGTGACCGTACCCGTGTCTCCGGCCAGTGACTGAAAGTTCGCTCTTCCCAGCCCGCGATCGGGCAGTGCACTATTTTCCGACGAGTCTTTCGAAGGCATCTCTTTAGATTCGGCAGGATCATCATCCCGTGCGGGTGACGGATCAGGTTTTGGTTGACTGGTCGATGAAGGGTCTGCCTTTACATCCTTGCGAGCGAACTGCTTCGTAAAGAACTCAATCATCGTCCGCCTTGCCGTTAGCTCCTCTTCTGCTTCCTGTGGAGTCTTTTCGCCTCGCAGGTCACGAGCGGCACTGACGGTACGTGCCCAATAGAATCCGTGCGGGCTTTTCTCCGCCGTGTAGACTGAGACTTCTTTCTTCGCCGTCTGCATCCTCCGGATCATCGGCTCGATAAGTACGTACGGTGCTTGATCATCTCCTCGACTAGTGACGAACAGTGTCGGGATTTCGATCTTGTTGGCATTGGCTTCGATGGAATTCTTCGCCAAAAAGTCTTTTGCTTCGGCCTCAGACATGCCACGTCCACGGGTGAGTCCGTTGAAGAGTGACTGTCCATTCTTCGTCAGTTCGTCGCGAGCTTGCTTTGAGACCAGCGAGAGAGGTGGACTATTCGGATCGCCCATCATGTAGACGACCGGGTCCGTCATCCAAGGCGAGCCGACCGCGACGCACAGAAACTCTTGCCCCATCTTCTCAGCGGCAACGAGCGCGAGATGTCCACCGTGACTTCCACCGACAACACCGACGCGCGACGGGTCTACCTTTGGCAGTGTCTTGGCAAATCGGATGCCCGCAATGACATCGTCGTGCTCCTTGCCGAACAACGCGCCATTTCCAGAGCGGTAGCTGATCGCCAAAATGGCCCAAGGCTGTTCATTGAATGCGCTGATCGTTGGTGATAATTGGTTCGGGGCGGCCATGGTGCGAATGTAACCCAGGTCCCGATTCCCTTGACCGCCGTGGATGGTAACGAGCATGGGAAAGGGGCCATTTCCTTTAGGCATCGAGAGCACGCAAGGAATCTTTTGCCCATCGCTGGAGGCATATTCCATTTCGGTGACCTCACGATTGCCGACCGTTTCTGTCTTTCCAGAAGGTGTTCTGGCACCCGGCTTGTTTTGCATCTGCTTCATCTTTTCGCGAACGGCCCGACGCTCCGTATCATCGATCTTGCCATCGCCATTGGAATCAAATCGTTGAATAAGAGATTTGTCAGCCGAGCCTCTACCCGTAGACCTATCTTGGCCTGTCGCGCGAGATACCAAGACAATAAAGACCAACAACAGGATGCATGTTCGATTAGTCGATTTCATTTCGATACCCATGTAAATTGATATTTATCGAGAAATTAAAGGGGTACGCAGCTTTTGCAGAAACTCCCGAAGGAGTTCTGCGCGTTTACCTGGCCGCGAACCGCTGTCCCAAACTTGCGAACCCATCTTGGAGTGCGTCTGGGGGTCGTAAAACGCGTCTTGCTGTTGTTCGGTCTTCTCTAAAAGGAAACTGATGACAGCCACTGGTCGACTATCTTTCATCCGCTCAAGGGTGACGCGACGCACCAGCAGTGAATTCAATTCGACTTCCACTTCTACCGCGCCATATTTCAATTTTGGTGAGTTACCGCGCGGCTTCGCTAGGATTACTTGAGTATCCTTTTCTCTATTTGCATATTCGAGTTCGTAATCGCGTAGCAGTGACTCAAGCAAATTAGGAAGTTGCAAACACCGAAGTTCGCATAACTCCTGTAGTACTTCGGGAATTTCGTTCGCCTCAAAAACGGCTACGGTTTCGCCCGAAACCGTGAACCAAACCGCTCCACGTTCATTCCGTCCCCAGGCAATCGGCTCATCGATATCTTCGTACGTTTGTACAAATTGACTTCCACGCACCCAAAGCTTCGAGTCTGAGGGAATCGCTCGGCGGAGCAGACGATTTCGGCGCAGCGGAACTTCAGCATCTACTTTCACCATATAACAGCGATCGATCTCCGTCTGGAAAGCATTCAGTGTCTTCTGGACGATTACTGCAGGACTTGCGATGGCATCTGGAAGCAAGAATAGCGTGATCAAGAGCAGACAGACTATTGCAGCCGAAGATGCCCACACCCAAGGGAGCCTCAATCGTGACGCTGGATGTATTGGGAGACTTGCATAACTAGCTGGTGTATCCGGTTTATCAATCGCCACAAATGCAATTGATTCACAGTCAGCAGACTTCAGAAGCATTTGGTGAAGCAATGCGCGATCGCACAAGAAATCGAGTACTTCGGGAGTAGATTCCAGGACCCGCTGCAATCTAACTTGGTCTTCCTCATTCAAGTCGTCATCGAGCCATTGATCAATCTGTTGTTTAAGCGAGTCCGGTATCATTCCGTAGACTCCGATGCTAGTCGAGCTTGAATACAATCGGCGAGAGCATTGCGAACGCGATACAAGGCAACCCGCACGGAGGCCGACGTAGACCGGATTGTCTCGGCGATTTGCTCGATCCTTAGCCCATCTTGATACTTAAAGCGGATCAAAGCCCGAGATCGATTAGGTAGCTTTTCCAAACAATGTTCTAATGCCTCATGGCGACGAGAAATAACTTCCTGACGCTGCACCAACGTGTCGGCGAACTTATCCAGGAGAGACTCGCTCAGGAACTGTTGGTGTCTATTTTGGCTGCGGTAGAAATCGATAACTCGCGATTTGGCTAGCCAGAGGGCCCATGCTAGAAAGGGACGTTGTTCGTCAAACTCGTCAAAGCGCCGAGCGATGGTTAAGGCAACCTGTTGCAGTAGATCTTCACGATCGACAAAAGATCGGACGGCCCCCGCAATGTAGGCACGGACAGCTTGTTCTGCCTCCAGCCAATGCCGAGTCATCCGTTCACGGACTTCTGATTCACTTTCGGGGTCGCGATTGTTGCTCATGGTGGATATGCCGTATGAGCAATCGAATTGTTAGCCAGAAATTCGTGTTTTTTTCCAAATGCAGCCATAAAAATGGGGTGTGAATGTGTCGCTTGGGCAACGCAGTGGGCGTTCGCCTCGCTTCAGTTTGCCATTCTTTTTGGTATCGTCTTGCTGATGGCAGTATTCAGGATGCTGTTTCTGATTCCAGTTGGACCCGTCTGGATGCGAGCCGCTTCGTTCATCAGAGCGCGAGGAACCCTAGTTTTAGCGAGGCAGCTGGATAGGGCTTCGGATCTTTTGGGAGAAGAACTGGTGCACATCTCTGACGACTTGTTCGACAACTGCTTCGTCGGCCCCTTTGCCCCAGCGGTCGTCTCCTCCGCCGAAGTAAAAACCATGGCCGAAGCCGGAGTATTCCACATACTCAACGTCGATGGCCGCTTCTTGCATGAGAGGCAAGAAAAGAGGCTTGTTCAATTTAACCAGATCGTGCTGATCGCCGTGCAGGATCATCACCGGTACGCGGATGGACTTCAGTTTCTCTCTCGTCTTTGCCCGCAATGCAGGTGTGAAGTATTTCTCGGGATCGGCCATCATTTCCAACCGAGGACCGTATTCGCCGGTGTTTAGCATGCCGGTGTAAATCACCGTCGCAGGTTCTCCGGCGACAATCGCCCGCACTTCGGGATCGCCACCGAGTTCCAGGGCAATACTGCCACCGCCGCTCCCACCATACAGTGCGATTCTTCGGGAATCGACCTGAGGAAGCTTGGCGGTTTGCCTGAGAATCGCACGAACATCTTCGATCGGCTCTCGCGATTGAACATCCTGCTCATACGTACGAAAGGTAGCTATCACGACCGCGTAGCTTTTGGAAAGAAAACGGGTGATTACGGGATTGTCCGTTAAATGCAGGCGCAAACTCTCATCCGGAAATTGCCTCAATCCGCCATGGATAAACACAATCGTGGGATACGAACCTTCGCCAGCGGGCTTACGCCACCAGGCACGTAAATTTCTTCCATCGGACGCGGTCGTATCCATTGATTGCACGGGGCATTCGGACTCGGAGATCTTGATCGGTTTGACAGGCCAATGAAACACAGGTGCTGCACCATCACCCTCCATGCCTGCGTTACGATCAGGCCGTGGTGCAGGCGGCGACAAAGAATTCTTAGCAAAGGCCTCCGCTTCCTGCAGTGTTACCAAACCGTCGCGATTGGAGTCAGCAGGCTTGAAAAAGCCGAGTGTACCAGCTTCGGAGGTACTCAGTTTCCCATCGCCGTCCTTGTCCAACTGCTTAAAGCGGTCGGCGACCGATTGAGCCGACAATGTCCCGCATAGCAAGACGGTAAGCGTAAAAGCGAGCGGAGCCATCGTGATTCGAAAAGTAGATTTCATAGTCGTTGGCCACGCACGGCTTCATACCCGAGCGATTTGTTGGTGGATTTGAAATAGGGGTTATCTAAATACAGTAGCAAGCTAAAGCTTTCGCTGTAGCTTGGCCTGAGAGCCAAGCCAAGTTGCGGAAGCTTCTCCATCCAGCCATGCCTTCGCCTCGACGTCTTGTTTGAGATACGCTTCGAGGAACGCCAGGCTTACAGATTTCGTAAGGCCAGCAGCGTCCGCTCCACCGCGCAGTCGGCCCATCCTTCCTCCGAAGGAGACATGGGTTGCATCTTCGATGATGAGAAGGTATTTACCTCCTTGGGGACTGCGTTCAAATGGGATTACCTTGGTGCTCGCATCTCCGAATTGCCCACCGGGCCGATCCGGCGCGGAGCGGTCGCGCGTGCCGGTGATATGCATCGCTGGCGTGCTTGCGTCTGTCCAACTCTCGGCGGTTAGACCATAGCTCTCACTTTCGGCCTGGGCCGATATGGGTACAACGCATTTGACCCTCGGATCGGATAGATTCTCGAGCTTGCCTTCTATAAGCGTCTTAACACCGCCATGGCATTGCGCGACATAGGCACCGAACGAGTGCCCTGCAACCGCGATAGCGTCCCGGTTGAGTCTTCCTTTGAGCGAGGGTATTTGTGTTTCAACTTGGTCGAGCGAGTCGAGCACACTGGTAATATCCTTGATCCGCTCGATCCGGCCCATGTTAGCACCACCACCTAACCCGCCAATGACAAGTCCCGCTCCCCTGCGGTTCGCTTGCTGGTTGGAGTTGGTTCTGTTGGGTTTTCCCTCATCGGTGCCTCCAGATTCTTGTTCGCCACCGAAACGAATCCGCCTCATTCCACCGGTGTTTGTACCGCTCCGCGCATCGGCATGGTTCGGATGGATGACGACGTAGCCGTGGCTTGCCCAATGTTCGCTGGCAGGACCGAAAGCTTCCTTGTTTGAAAGCGCTCCATGGCTAAAAACAATAACCGGAAATGATCCTGGGCCACTCGGATAGCGTACAAGAGTCTCGATGGTTCTGCCGCGCGTATCATCCTTGAGGGTGACTGAGTCAACGACGACAACCTTGAGAGGACCAGCGTTGGAAAACGGTGATTCCTGCGCTCGAAGTTGGCTGCAAAATACTGCGCAAAGGGCGAAATAGAATAGTCTTGAAGTCATGGCCATTTCCCGTGTTGAATTCCTTTGAAAATTATTGCGGTCGTTGGGTGCGTTGTTCTGTCGCTAGTCGCTTGAACAACGCAGCCCTGATTGTATTCACTCAGATAAGGAATAAAGTCGTCGTCACGTGGACTGTCTTGTCGGTTCTCATGGCGTCTCCAGCAGCTTGGCAAGAAATTCATTGTCGCTGAACTCGCGACCTTGGCTGTCTCCCATGCGGATGACAACCATCTCGCGAGAAGGAATGACATAGCACCGGTTCTTGCCTTTGCCCATCGCTGCCACAGTATCAGCAGGCGGATGGAAGTTCAGTTTGCGTCGTTCCTCAATTAGCCGCTTCGTCTTGGGAGCCAGTTCGCGACCATTCGCCGCCTCAGTGCTACTCTCGTCACCATCCCCCAGCAGCCACCAAGTCATTCCATACGCAGGTTGAGCCGTTGATGGCTTGAAGCATTCAGCAAGAAGGGCGGCCGGCACAATCTCCGCCTCATTCCACTTCCCTCCAAGTCGGACCAACTCGCCGAACTTCACCCATTCGCGCGGTGTTAAAAATGCGCCGGCGGGCAAGTTGATATTGCCATCCGCATCTTTGCGCCACAATCCAACCTTCATGCCGATAGGATCTAGCACTCGACGAAGCAAATACGCCTCGACCGATTCCCCTTGGGGTTCAAGCTTCCGGCGCATCAGTTCGCCGAAGCACTGGAATGGAATCGGACCATACGAAAACTTCTTGCCAGCGTCCGCAGTGGCATTGGCCATCGATACGGCCCGCTTGTAACTCGGTACTGTCCCATTGTCTCCCCCTTCAATACCACTGGATAGGCTCAGCAGTTGACGAATCGTGATCTGTGACTTGCGTTGGTCGTCTTTCCATTCCGTGAGTGTCTCTGCGACTTTCTCATCCAAGGTTAGTAGCCCGTCATGCACTGCGCAGGCGGACATCACACCACAAAAGCTCTTTGTGCCACTGGCCAGCAAGTGCGGCTTGTCCGCGGTCCAGCCCGGTGCATAGTCTTCGAAAACGATCTCTCCACGAACCATCACAAGGACTCCTGTTCCATGCTGGGAATGGGAATACTCGGCAGCCGCCTCGCAATTGTCGATCGCGGGACTGGATTGGGCTTGTAATGTGGCTATTCCGAATGCGGCGCAGGCTGCTATGACGAATGTTTGGAGCAGGTATTTCCTCATGCGACTCATATTGTTCATATCTCCAATTCAAACCATGGTTTGTTAGCGGTGTTTGTCCTTGAAGAATTCCCAAACTCGCTCGGCACCGGAAAAAGACTTGATGGGGGCATTTCCGTCTCGTCGGGACCGCGAGCCAGGCCAACCGTGCCCACCCTCAGCGTCGACGACGAACTCAGTAGCAGCACCGCTGGTCACTGCTGAGTAAACCGAGGTTGTCACCGTCCCTTTCTCGCTGATATCCGCAGGACTCTGTGACTTGTTCGCCTCAACCCAGAATTGCACTACTTCTTTCAGAGGCTTATAGGGGGCATCCTGTGCGCGACTGACCAGCGGGTTTCGGCTCATGCCACCTTCGATCGGAACTTCTTCATCTTTGGCACCATTGATGATTAGGATTGGCAAAGGAGCTGACGGTTTCTTGTCGAACGTGAACATCGACGCGACCACGGGTGCGACTGCAGCAAGACGCTCCGACCGAGCCACGGCATAAACAAACGTCATCATGCCGCCGTTAGAACCACCGGTCATATAGATTCGAGCTGGATCAGCGTCATGTTCGCTAATGAGTTTATCGATCAGCGTATCCAGATAAGCGATATCGTCCGCATCGCGTACTTGTCTCCGCAAAAGAAAGCCGGTGTTCCAAGCATGACGATTGCCACCGAAATCGGTTCCTTCACCGTAGACCACCATGAAGCCGTTCGCCTTGGCGACTGGGTCGAAACCCGAGTTGCCGCGCATGATCTCTGCGCTCCCTTGGCCTCCGTGAAGCGCAATGATAACTGGCGTTTTGGTACCATCCGTCGATGCATTCACAATCACAGCGCGGCGATCTTGTTGCTTAACCTTAAACGAAATTTCGAACTCAGACTGCTTATTTGTTGATGGGGCGTTCGCAGCGTGGTCGAATGCCAGGCGATAGAACTCCCAGTTGGAATCATCCATCGCTTCGAGCGTTCTCATTGGATTGTGGTCAATTCCTTTCAGCACTGTCCAACTATGCGGGATCGCGAGTCTATCGAGGTGCTCGTGAAAAGCGAGATTGTTGTCGAACGTCTCGTCCTGATCACCGCAAACCATGCGAATGTGCGAGCTCTCGATAATCGCCTTCACGTTTTGCTCAGCAAGTTGCCGTGGACTGACGCTTTTGAAATACTCTTGATCGCCTCCATAGACCTTCTTCAAAACTTCAGCGGCCCGTTGCCTCCCCGCGCGCGGTGTCTGAATCAATTCAGCTTGCAAGGGTCCGCCACCCATGATGGAGACCGATCGAAAGAGATCGTGATACTTAAAGCCCAACCTCGCTGCCCCATAGCCACCCATGCTGTAGCCATCGAGCAATCGCCCTTCACGTGTTGCGAGGGTTCGATACGTCCCGTCGATATGAGGCACGAGATCCTTGACGATAACCGTTTCCAGCGGTGCCGAGCCATCCTTCCAATCGACGTACATGCCTTCGACCAGTCCATTGACGAAGACGATCAGACACGGCGGAGTCTTTCCAGCTTCGATCGCAGCATCGAAATGAGCCGCGACTTTTGGGATGCCCGCGAGTCCTCCTCCTGAACCATGAAGCCAATAGACGACGGGAAATCGCCGTTGCAATTCACGATCGTATGCAGCAGGCTTATAGATGTGGTAACTTACTTTGGCTTTTGCCGAATCGCTGTCAAACGTTTGAAACGATACCCGCGGTGCTTTTACTTCAGCAGTCACCCAAGCTAACTCGGACTGCGAAGCGATTGGTAGCGAAGGTGCCTGTGCCAGGGAAAACTCAACACACGACACGAGAGTAAGCAAGGCTTGTGCGATCATGGATAGTCTCATTGCTTGGAATCCTGCGTTACTTGTTCAGTTCGTTGGCGAGGATGTTTTTGGAAGAACTCCCACATCAAGTCGTTGGCCGAAATATCCATGGTCGATTCGCCGAGAGCGGACACAATCGGCTTCTGACCCGGCCACGTATGACCGCCACCGTCGATTTCGATCAGTACGACCTCGTTGCCGTCCTTGCCGCCACTCCACGTTTTGCGGGTGGACTTCATGTTATCCTTAGCGACGTCGGGTAAAGCGATGATCTCGGGTTCGGTGTTGCACCCATTTGCCTTCACCCAGGACTGTATCGTGTGATCCACCGATCTGAACTTGGTAACCTTGCTTCGGCCGAGAAACCCTTTTCCGTAGCCACCCTGGAATGGTGCGAACGCGTCTGCCGTTCCATGAAAGTGCATCATTGGGACAGGGCGTTTGTTCCGAGGAGCCTCCATCATCAGTGGTCCGCCGACCGGGGCAATGGCGGCGATACGATCCGACAGTTCCGACGCCACGTAATGCGCCATGATGCCACCGTTGGAGAGCCCAGTTGCAAAGACACGATCGGCATCGACGTTGGCAACTTTGGCTAGATCATCCAGCAGCTCTCGCGTGAAGCCAACATCATCAACTTTGTTTTGCATGGCGTAGCCGCAACACTCACCGCCGTTGAAAGTCAGCAGGGAATTAGCCAATTTGCCGGTACCAAACGGATAAACAACAATGAAGCCTGACTCGTCAGCTTTCGCGTTCATTCCGGTCAGCCGGATCATGCTCTCAGGATTTCCGCCCCCACCATGAAACACCACGACAACTGGCGTGGGTTTCGTCGCGTCGTATTTCGCCGGGATGTAGATGAGATAGCGCCGCTTCAAATCGTCGACGTCCACAATGCGGGTGTGGTCGCCATGAAAAAGCCTCATCTCCGGTTTGCCTGTCTTTGGATCAACGTCTTTATCGAGGCGTTTGAATCCCGCAGTTCCCGATGACTCTTGAGCCTGAACCAGAAGCCCTGTAGAGCAGGTCAGTAAGATCGCAAAACAGAATTTGGTTGAGGCACTTGACCCAGCTTTCATTGCTTACCTCTCATTCCGATCTCGGAGAGCTTGCGAAGCTCTTGCTGGTTCAGCTGACCGTTCTTGTCCGTGTCAAGTCGATCGAAGATCGTGGTCGACGCCGCTGGGTTGTTGCTGTACTTCGCCTTGACTTCATCGCGGGACACGTTGCCGTTTCCGTCAGCGTCAAGTTGTTGAAATAACGCGTCGCCAACATTCGGTTCTGGCGAACCTGAACCACCGAAGAAGTTCCGAATTGCTCCGCGTGCGCGACCTCGTGGCGATAGCGGATTTGGATCGCCAGGCTTGGAACCTGGCACGATGTATTCCACATAGCCCAAGTGCATTTCATCTTGAGTCTGCGGGCCCCATCGCACCTCTTTGTTCGGATCAGGGTTGGCGGGGTTGCCACTGCTGTTGTCGTACCAAGCAGTGAATCGCAGTGTGTCACCAGCTTTGACGCTTACAGGTTCGGCATATCGATAGAGCAACTGCCAATTGAAGTCGTACCGTGGGATGTCGAGCATCGTGCGCGTCTCGCCGCCAGAGATGAGATCGTATCGAGCCGCTTTACCACGCAAGTGCATGTGAGGTAAGAACGCAAGAATTTGAATGTCGGTGGGTACGCTCTTGATGCTGGCCACGACTTGATGGTTGTCAGCTCCAGGTGGAATCCGGAACCCAGCGTTCACGACTCCCGCGACACGCACCTCATGTTTCGGTTCCTCTTTGGCAAAAACCAATCCAATGCGAGTGCTGTCCTCGGTGGCGGTACCGTTCGGGGTGTAGTGCATCTGAAAACGCAACCGAGCTCCCTTCGGAATCCGCTTCGCGTAACCCTCAGGGTATACGAGTGTGCTGTTTCCTGGGACATAGATGCCCCAATAGCCCGATCGTTCGTCGGCTGCATCATCTCGAGGTCCGTCTTCCTCGTCGGTTCCTTGGATGAAAACCAACACATGGTGAACGATACCAGGTTTTCCAGGTCGAACCTCGATCGCTTGAACCCATTGATCTTTTTCCAAATGGGTATCCACGACAACATTCTGATAGGGCATCGTGCCAGTCGCCTTGACCTTCACGGGCTTCGCGAATTCGAACACTGCATCCGGCTTTCCAATTAGCCAGCCATCAGCGAAGCTCCGTGGTGCTGGGGACTGTTTGGGATCGCCGGCTGGAGTTTTGTTATCAATCCAGGCGAATAGTTGCTGCTTCTCGGATGCAGAGAGCGAGCGATCATTGATCCAAGGCGAGGTCGAATGACTCTTGTCGGCTACAGCGAACCACGGGGGCATGATGCCCCGATCGACGACTTCTCGAATCATCGGTGCGTGAGCTACGGCATCCTCGTAAGAATCGAGAGCAAACGGCCCTACACCACCTTCACGATGACACTCGACACAGTGCCGTTGCAGCAGTCGAGCAATCTGGTTGTGATAGGTCACATCGGACAATGACTTCGATACTGGCTTCTGTTCCAGCAAACAGCCAGGGGCTGCAGTCGCGGAGACCAGAATCGCACGTTGACCCAGCGCGGCTTCTAATGCGTCGCGGAGATAGGTATGCCGCGGCGCATCAATCGAATAACCGAATCCATATTGGTCATCGATCGCACCGTGATAGACAATCGTGTGCGAGCGATCGAGTACGAAGACGTCCGTCGTGCTGGTTGCCGTTAGATGCGCTGCGAACTGTGAATCTTTATCGAAGGTGTATTCCGCACCCGATGCAAAGCGTGATGCCGCAGCCTTCATTTCGTCAAGCTTATCGGTTGCAACGCAGTTGACCAAAATGAACCGGACGCCCCGTGACGCGAAGTCCCGCTGAATTTCGACAAGCGTTGGTAAGTACTTCTTGCTCAGCGGGCAACTCGTGCTGGTAAACGCAATGACGGTCAGTTCGCATTTGGAGTCGCCGTGAAGCTTCTTCGTTACCCCCTCAAGATCCGCAAATTCGAAGTCAGGGACGAAGCGACCGATGCCGTGCTCCCCGGGAGTGATCAGCTTCGGTCCTTGGCGAACCGGAGCGTCAAGGGACTTTGCTGGCTCGGCTGGAACAACCTCGTCGCTCGAGTTGTTCCTTCCCATTGCTCCGCCAATTGCATTCTTCAAGCGACCGCGCAAGGCAGCTCGCGTGGCTTCTTCTTTCGTGATCTCGCCGTTGCCATCCATGTCGAGGGCTTTGAAAATAGCCGGCTGACGTAACTCATCTGGGGTGACTTTTCCATCGCTGTTTCCGTCGAGTTGCTCGAATCGCTTCTCGATCTCCTGCTGTGCGTAAACTCGCTTCGCAACTGCGAATCCAACAAACACGACCAGCAGACTGCTGATACCCCCAATCACTGTTCGTTTTAGAATCATATATTTCAGCCGTCCTTTTGTTATTCCTGCCCTATCTGTTGCTAATTGCGTCGTAGCCAAAGATTCCATCATGAACCTTGCCTTTCACGTCGGTGAGGCGCATATCCCGTCCCACATAAGGAAAGGCCAATTGTTGGTGGTCTTTCGGTCATCAAGTATCGAAACGGAATTTAATTCCATACCCTGTCCCTATTCATTTGATTGAGTCTCCTTGATCTGCATCCATTGGTCCGACGTCGGCCCAAACCAGTTAGTGATGAGTTCACGACGACGGCTTGCGTTTGTTTCGGTCGAGAAGATTCGGTACGGATCTGTCAGATGTCCTTCGGGACCATAAAGCGATTCATCCGCCAATCGCGAATCTACGAGAGTGAAGGTGGTAACCGAACTTGCTCGATCGAACTCGTGTTCGATCACTAGTTTGCGAATGGCTTTTGTTTCGCGATCCACTTCGATGATAGCGCGCTGAAGCGGACGATTGGTCCACTGACGTCGCGGTGTTGCCACGATGATGGTCGTGTCGGCGGAGCCTTCGGACATCTCCAAGCGACAGTACTTGAGGAAACCTTGAAGCAAGGTTTCTAAGTTCAACGTGTAAAGATCGCCGATGTATCGCAGTGGAATTCCAATTTCGTCCTGATTCACGACGACCGCACGCCGTGGACCTAGCGTCATCCAAATCGCCCCCTGGTCATTGCGCCCCCAGGCCCAATCGCGATAGCCACGCATCTGAACCCAGAACCGATCACCTTGAGTGGCCACACGGACATCGCGTGGGAGTTCAAATTTTGCTTTGTTCGACTCTCCTCGCTTGATCTCAACCACATAGATGCGTTCGATGGGAGCTGCATGTGTTCGCATCGCAGACTGAACGACTCGCGATGCGCTCGCAAAAGCCTCTCGATCGCCTTGCATCGTGAAGAACGAAACAACGATTAGCAGACTTGCGGCCAACACGAGCCAGCCTGACCTCCATGACCAACGCCGACCAAGTATGGTTGACGATACAACTGGCGTCTGCTCTTTCACCGGAACTAATCTCTGCGCGCTAGCCAGATCAGTTGTGTCACCAATCGTGTCGATCAACGCCGTTAACGGCTCTTGCCCCAGGTTCTCCTCTAGCAGAGTGTCAAGCAATAAGTGATCGACAAGCTGCGACCGAAGCGATGGATCAACATCAACAAGGGCATGCAGCTCGAAGATTTCTTCATCCGATATCGCGTCGTCGAGCATCTTCGACATCAGTTCTGCGAATCGAGCATGTGAACTCACGATGCACCCCCTTCGGATTGCAGTTTCGATTCGATGCAGGCCATGAGGGCTTGTCGAACACGATAGAGAGTTTGGCGTATCGAGGCTTGAGGCCTGCCGATGATTTCGGAAATCGCCTCGATCGCATGGCCTCCGGCATAACGCAGATCGATCAATTGTCTTTGCGGCGGAGGAAGTTCGTTGAGGCAACCTTCAAGTGCCTCTCGCCGATGATCAAGCTGCGAAAGACGCTCGTGTGCCAGATCAGCGAGTTCGCTGAGAAGTTTATCGTCGAAGACCAGACGGTCGCGGCTGTACTTTCGAATATGGTTGAGTGCTTTGAACCTTGCGATCTGGCTAGCCCAAGCCCAGAAGTCTGTCCCGCCTTGGAACTCGTTGGCCTTCTCCCAGAGAACAGCGTTGACTTCCTGCAGCACGTCTTCCACGTCCGACGAACGAACCAGCAAGCACCTTACCAGCCCCCTCAAGCGGGCCTGGTGGCGTGCGATAAGGCCGACGATTTCGGAAGGGTTTGGGTTTTGCATAATTTTGGCTCCACTTGGCTGATGTCGCCTGAATCGCAAACGTCAACACGATTTGCCAAAATTGTCTCAGAATCCGAAAACTAAGAGGTAAAGCGATCCAAAATCATGAATTCGAAATCATCCATCGCGCGGGTCATAAACTGCATACCGATGTTCGCAACTATGGGACTCTTAGTGAGGCAGAACAGCGAAAAAAAAGAACCCCGAGTGAGTCGGAAAGGGAATTACCCAGAGTCGTTAACCCGGCGTTTTTCATAACCCAGAGACTCTGAGAGTATTTGTCTCTGATTGGCCCCCAGAGAGCGGCTGATTTGGCGAGAGTCGCGGACGGAAATCGAGTCTCTGTCCACCACGTTTGGATTGAAGCCGGATTGGCAGTAAGGCAGATACTCACACGGTCGTTGGTACGAGAAGCAACTCGATGTGTTGAGCAGCCATTTGCCACGACGTCGCGCGTCGAGGTACTGCTGGGTGATTTCCCAGACTTCGTCTTGCAGCATGGCGAGACGGTCTTCGGAGAGATAAATGAACTCGCGATGGAACGCTTCGGGCTTGGCGTACCAGGCTGCCAGCCGACCTTGAAACTCTTCGTTGGTTTCAGGCATCTGTCGCTTGGCCGTTGACTTACCGCTCTTGTTCTTGGCGGCAAGTTCAGCGTGGCGAGCTTCGTACTCTTCCTGCGTTTCGCCTTTGCTTTGCTTGAGCCGGCTCTTGAGCAGCACGTTGTAAATCACGCCGACGATCGGATAGCCCAGCTCACGCAGGTAGTAGCAGTACAACGCGATCTGTGTATCGGTCCACAGCTTGTCGAGATAGTTCGAGTCGATCGAAGCGGCGGTCTTATGCTCAAGCAGATACATGCCGTCGGATCGCTGGACGATCGCGTCTGCCTTGCCAGCCATCACAAACGTCTGGCTGCAGCGGCCCGTGTCGGGATTGCGGATGTTTCCAGTGAATGACTTCTCGATCTCGATGATCGTGAAGTCTTCGGAGGCATACCGCGAGGCGTAACCAGTCATGATGGCACGAGCCAGATGCCAGTTGGCTTGCTGGTTCTCGTCGGTCGCTCGGTCTGGGAAGCTGCGATCAATGAAATCCAGGATAATCCACAGGCGATTGGCATCGTCCACGGAGCGATACCAAATCTCGATGGCACTGTGGATGACGCTTCCGAACGACAGCGATTCAACCTTCATCCGTGGACGCAGGTTATCGACGTAACGATGTTTGTATTTGCGAGGACAATTGCGGAACGTGTTGAGTGCCGAGTAGGTCAGCACGTTCTTGTCGCTCGTTTCAGAGGTTAGGGTTGCTTGAGACATAAGACTTTCGAACTAAATTTGGGTGCGTTTTTTGTGTTTCTTTACCGCTTACGAGAAGTTCATCTCGTAGGTGTCTTGTTCTTCGATCAGATTGCCGTTGAGGCGTTTCGCGCCTCGTTCTCGAGCGAGCTGAGTTTCACTCACCTTCAGCGACGCATTGATCTGCGAGCACTTCTTGCAAATGCGGTTAGCTGCACTCTTGGAACGAAACATTTCGTTGCACTTCAGGCATTTCCGATCACCGGGTTCATGGGGTAGTAGTCGCGATGACATGGTCAGCGGATCTTTCAGCGAGGAGGTCGAAGTGGGGATGACAGGTTGCGAATCAAACCGTGTCGACTTGTTCGACCTCGAAGTTGCCTTCGCGATCGCTGGTCACCAGATAGTGCTGGTGCGAAATGTTGGCGACGAATCGGCTCTCACGAGGAAGTGCCTCACGAATCGTTTGGCAGGAATCGTTGAACTCGTTGGAAGCGGCTTCGAAGCGTTCGACGGCTCGCAGGTATCGCTGCAAGGCGAGCGAGACGGTGACTCGCTGTTCGATATTCATGGCGGGTGCGCTCATGCTGATTTCTCCATGTTGGATTCTTGGTTGGTTTGAAAAACGTTGTCCTCTCCAGAACTAGCTATGCAATTCGGAGAAACGACGTCCCAAAAAAATCCGGATTCACTCCAGTCGACACTCGCAAAATGCTCACGAATCCCTGCTAAAACCTGCGAAACTTTTCGTTTCGATAAACCGAGTTTGTTTGCGATCTCGTTTTGGTTGTGAGTTCGCAAAAGCCGCGCGATGCGACGGTAGCGGCGAGGCAGGGTGTTGATCTGATGGTCAACGGCATCAGCCAATTCGACGTCACGAAATGGGTCGCGTGGCTCGGTCTGGCGACGGCGTGTGCCATCGGCGGAGGAGAGCCCGCGGTTGAGTTCCTCGGACTTGCGATCGGGTCCTTCGACCATCTTCGAAAGCGAGTCGACGACGCGCCCTGGCGGCGGGTTACTGCGTCTTCGATTCGATCCACGGATGAGACTAGCGGCGGCCGTCCGCATCATTTGCGTCACAAAGGCTTCGATGCTTCCTTTGGCCGGATCGAATTGCGAGGCTCGTTCGAGAACGTAGGTGAGGAGCTCTTGTTCGATGTCCTCGATCTCAAACGACGTCAGCGAGTTGTGATGTTCGAGACGCAGCGAGATGCGATTTGCCAGCTCCATCGCGAAGGGGACCATCTGGCTTTGGTATTCAGACGCAGTCAATTTTCTTCCTCCGGTTGGAGGAATGGCATGACCACAGCCGCTCAGACCGTTACCAGAAATGCGCCGGAGACCGACTCGCGGAAAACGCAGGTAACGGTCAGTCGGGCGATTCACGTCCTCTCAACCGAGGACGAGCCGCGACAAGTCGTGTCGCGTCGCGACAGAACGTGTCGCAACTTGGAAAGTGCAGAAATTGCCAGGTTTTTTGATAAATCCTGGCGTCGCCCGAACCGCTGGATGATTCGATAGGCGTTTCTTCTAAGGTCAAACGAAAGAAGGTAGAATCGAAGACAACCCGTACGAGGGGGCAATGAGGCGGATGCTTTCGCACGCGCCCAATGAACCAAACGAGAAGCTGGGAAAATGAGCAAGTCCAATCCAGATTGCTTATCGATGTCTATGGACGAGAGAGTCGCTGCAGCATGCCGCGATGCAGGTCGACAGGCGATTGAAGTCGCAGAGCGAACCGGGACCGAGATCGTGATTTGGCGAGGCGGTAAGATTGTTCGCCTAACTGCGCCCGAAGCACGCGCTGAGTTCAATCAGAAACAAGACCGGTCTTTAGGCCCTGGCGTTACGGATCAGACCGATTGAACATCAAGGAGATTGACGTGGAATTTGTCGACGAGACTTTCGTTCCATCTGAAAAAGATGCTGAAAAAGCCAGGGCTTTCAGCCGAGCACTTGCCCGTGGAATTTTGCCAGATTCGCAACTCATGTTGCAGCGTGATGGCAACGTTGAGGCTGTAGAGATTCCGCATGCCGTGGTCACCGTGCTGACCAAAGTCCTCTCGGTGATTTCAGAAGGGAAGCCATTTAAGTTGATGCCGATGGACGAGGAGCTAACGAATCAACAAGCAGCAGACATACTGAATGTTTCGAAATCCTATTTGGATCAAGTGCTCGACTCGGGTGACATCTGCCACCGCAAAGTTGGTCAGAATCGGCTTATCAAACTTATTGATTTGCTCGAGTATAGGAAGCGTCAGGATCGTCGAAGCAAAGATGCGCTTCAGGAACTGGCTGATGAAGCTCAAGAACTGAACCTGGGATACTAAACACTCGTCAAGCAAGTGCTGAGTGATATTGGCGGTTTTCAACCGAACCAGCCTGACAGCACTACACGAATGGTTGCTGCGTCGCCAGGTTGCCATTTCGCACCGAGCTCTAGAACAACAGGGATCGGGTTGTCTGCAAAGTCGTTCCGCCAGCACTGCTTCGCTGCATCGAATGCGTCAGTTCCGTTAAGAGACTCGACTACTTCACTTGCACGATCACGCTCTTCCATCGTCATCATGGCAATGACGCGGTACACATCTTGAGCATGCTTAGCGGCTTGCAAACGACTGAACTCCCGAAATTCTTCATCACGCGCTAGATCCTGCGATGAGACCCAACGATCGCGGGTCGCTGTCAGCTTCATCACACTCCAAGTGACAGGGTTCGGGACGACCAACTTGACGTCATCTAATGAAAACTTAAATGGATGCAGCTCTGATCCAACTGCTTCTGGATTGGTCCGGCCGTGAACGCCTTGTTCGCCCAGCGATGGTTTGTGCTTGACGCGTTTGCCCGTCGCAGTGATTCCATCCAAGTCGGGATCTGGTTGCTGAGCATGCATTTCGACAACAATCAGCTGATCTCCTTGTAGCCGTTTAAGAAACTTCCATCGCTGCTCGTGTGCGCGATCACTGGCTTTGAAGCCATTCTGAGTCAGTGCAGAGACGACAGACTTCTGATGGCTCGCATCTTTGATCAGATCAAGTCCAAGAACCAGGTCAACGTCTTTCGTAACGCGTGGTGTCGCATCCAGCCAGTTTGGAATCGGTACCACGGTGGGCAAGCTTGCGGAGCTTGATAGCCAGCGCTGCTTGAGAAATAGACCGTATCCGCCAGCGACGAGGATGTTGGTTGAAGAAGCAGCAACGAGATCTCGCCAAAGCGGCTGAAAGTGCGGCCACAATAGATCATCCATGATTACCACTACGCCTTCGATGCTTTGATGATGGACTGATACAGATCTTTGGCCGTTTCGCGTTGACGAGCGTCGCCTGCATTAAGCTCAATCCAAGTTTGAATTCGACTGGCATAGCGAACTCCATCTTCATCTTGCTCGTTGGCAAAGAACGCTGCATCGTCTTGCGTCTCGATCAGTACGATATCCGCGAAGCTGGGGACGCTCTCGGGCGTCAACGAAAGCAGCGATTCAGCCAACTTCAAGTCGCTAACGGCCACCTTCGTTGGTCCGCCTTGAGCGATGGTGCAATAGCGTGTCGCCGAGGACTCGCCGGTTAGCGACCAAGCAAGTTTTGTTGAGTTGGATAGTTCGCTCAACTTCAGTGGGCCTTTTGGACTTCGATAGAAGCGACTTCGACCAGATGGATTCAAACGCCAGTTCTTGCCCAGCTGATCCAGCATCCGAATGGGATCGGCAAGGCGGATAGTGTTTCCATCTTTGAGCACGAGCAACTCTTCAGCGTATGCGGAGATCGTTTTGGAAACTTGAGAAAGCGAAGGGCCCTTTAGCTGCGCATGCTTCGCGATTGCTTCAGTCAATTCGCTCAGTGTTTCCCAATTGGGCTTCACGATTAGCAGCCGCGCAACAAGTCCGGAGCGCCCACGAAAGGGATTCGCGACTGGTCGTGAATCGGGATAGCGATTTGGTTGACCTGTACGCACGACACAGATACGGTTGGGAACGTAAACAATGCCATTGCCACACAAATCGATGCCGCTGACCGCCATACTCTCAAGTTCTGCTAGTCGATCCGGTGACAAGTACGGAAGGAAGATCAACGGATTACACCCCAGTCGCTTGGCGTTGTCGGCGGCTTGCTGAGTGGCTTTTTGAAAATCTTCCTTCGTGGATCGAGTCTTGCACTCAACGTTGAATCGTTCGGTATCGGCGGCTCCGTTGAACGCCACCTCAAGTAGTGCGTCGATCGCGCGATCAGACTCGAAACTCGCGTGACGGATGACCAGTGGCGGCAGCAATGGCTCCCCGGAGTGCAGCCGGTCAAGCATCAACTGCGGGTCGATTTTCGTGTTTTCGTCCATTTTCTCACTCGGGAAAAGTGCCTCATACACGAAAATATAGCCTGTTTTCGCGAAAACGCAAGTTTTCCCACGCGGGAAAACTGCCGAAAAAGCGAAAACAGGCCGTTGGTTCCGGTGATCAATACGCGTTTCAATATCGACGTTAAAACAACCAGTCGATGACGACGTCGGGGCTGTAGCTGACCTCGAGACCGAGATTGATGGACTTGTGGAGATGCAGTCCCAGTTCGGGGTGCACCTTCTCAATCGCTTCGATCGATCGTGAGATCGCCTTGCAGACCGTCTTTCGTGAACGCTCTGCATCGAACTTCTGGCGGACCCGTCCACCGAGGCCTTGGGCCGATTTGATCTGATCCAGAATGGCCTGGCGTTCATCGCCAAGCTTCTCTTGGCGCGATGGGTCATTGAAACTGGTCGCTTCCTCAAGCTCTTCGTCGATCTCTTGCAAGCGATCGCGATAGCCTCTGAGAGTCTCTATGTCGACCACTTCGCCGATGGAACCAGTCGACGTCTCTTCGGCCAAACCCGCCTGCAACGCTTCGAGGTGCGTACAACGAAACGCAACGTTGGGCTTGGCGAGCAGTTGCTTGATGTACCAAGTGCCGTTCGTTTCAGCCGTGATCTCGATCTCGCTGTTAAAGGCAAGCATCCGATGTTTGCCTTTGCGTTGGAAGACGTAGCCAGACAAGCGACTTTCAAGCGTCACACCAAGTACCGATGCGATGAGCTCTCGCGATTTCGACTTGGCCAGCAAACGACCATCTGAGGTCACGCTGATGAGTTGCTCGATCTCGACAGGTTTGCAGTCGAGGATCTTCGCACTCGTGTCAAACTTTTGGTCACGTCGTTTGCTGTTGAGATCCAACAATAGAAACGTCGATCGCGCGTGTGCGGCCACGGCGTTTAGTGCTTCGATGATCAAGTCGCTCGCAATGTGCAGCGACATGTACACCGGCCGCGATTGAAGCTCCAGTGACAAGTTACCGAGGAACCAGACTCGGCGACTACTGTCGAGCCATTCCGGCTTTCGGCCCAGGCAAAGCGCAGCATTCAACTCCGCTGCAAGTTGCCTCCTGTTGAGCTGATGGCAAATCACATCGGCGCGGAGAACCTCTCTCGACTCACCGGTACTTTCACAGAACGCCACGAAACGGTCGTCGTTCACAACGACCTTGAATGAGGACCATGGAGTGTGCCCTGGCAATCTCGTCGCGACAATGTTCGTCGCCTCGAGAAAGCGGCTTAGCGGCTCAAACTCCATCCCGAGCCGCTCGCGCCAAACATCCTTGACATCCATGAGCAGTGGCGATTCCTCAATAGCTCGCCACAGCTTGGTCATCCGTGTTCACTCCTTTTGCTGCCCTTGCACCAGTCTTCATGACAAACCTTCGTAGCTGCAGCCACTGCTCTACGTGGCGTGCGTTTTCATCGCGTGTGTATGCCGAGGTATTGCCGGTATACAACGACAACGTGCGACGTGCTTTGACGTGACGATACTTGATCCGAAAGGTCGCACGATCCAACGGACCCTCGGCTTGAAACGTCCCGCCACGCCACTTGAGATCCGCGAAGAAATCGTCGGCACCATGAATGATGTAGCGATTGAACAGTCCACCCAGTAGAACGCGATAGTTGAGCAAGACGATCTCTTCGATGGCATCGATTTCGCCTGGTGATAATGCGTCCTCGCCAAGTTCCATAAGCGGCGCGAGCGTATAACGCGAGAAGATTCCGAAGTATTGTGGATCATCGAATAGCAGATTACCGAAGATGCGACAATAAACAGGGTAGGTGCTCTTCAAGCTCGAACTGAGCATCAGCACTTCTTCTCTCAAGTCGTAGATCATCGAGTCCTTCCGAGCCTCGCGAAACGTCAGCGTATCCATGCCGTCGTCATCAATCGTAGGCTTGCGTTTGAACGGATCGCCGCGGCGAATGCTGATCTGAATCTCGTTGTTGACGATACGCGGAGTCATGAACAATTTGCGGCCGCGATTGTTCTTGGCAAACCAATCGCCGGCATCCTTGATGGCTTGATTCAATCGGTCTTCAGTGATCGTGATCGGAGCTATTCCCGTCGACTGGACTGGCTGAAAACATTCCATGCGTCTTGGCGTTTTCCAAGTCTGCCATGCATGCTGCGATTCGACCATCTTTGAGTCAAACAGCCAGACCTGCATAACGACATCGGCCAGTGTGTGATTCTCGTTTTCATCGAACGGCATTCCCGCTTGTATCGCGAGCTTGAGCAATGAGTCAGCCGCCAGGGGCGACGACATCTCCTCGACGTAAAAGACGGCGTTGAGCAGCCGTTGCGGCGTCTTCATCGTTGGGTTAATCAAGATGTCCACCAACTTCTCGATGGCGGCATTGTCGATACGACTTGGCTCTTGAACTTCGAGACCGCGCGTTCGTAGGTAGCCTTCGAACGGCTTCAGGAAAGCACAAAGCACGGTCGGATTGATTTCTCGGATGATCTCTGGGTCACCGAGTTGTTTGGGGTTGTAAGTAGGCATAGGCGATCACTCTTCCACTCATGTTGAAACGCATCCTTGGGGCTCGAAAAGACCAGCGTCTCCAATTTGCTAGCTTTGGTTAATGTAATGGGAGTATTGAACTGCACCCCCGTGACACGTTTGGTCACAGCCCGATGCGAAATTTTGGAAAAGTGCATTTTTTGCCGGAAAAAACCGACCAAAGAATTTTTCAGAATCGATCCGCAGACTCTGCCAAGGCGTCCATTTGGAGCCCAACTTTGGTACTAAGCCCTAGTGTGGTAGCACGGTTTGCTCGATCCTTCGCAGCGTGTGCGGCGGTCTGTCCGTCAAGTCGTCTTCGGTGGGCGAATCGCGGGCAACGTCTTCAGATCGGCGGTCGCAAGAATTTTTCTAAAAACTGGTTGACGACATTACTACTAACGTGATAACATTGAAGCGTGTACTACAGGCGTGATAACCCAAGGGCTCACTGGAAAGAGACAAGGTATGCAGATCACAGACGCGGAATGGGAAGTGATGGAGTGCATCTGGAACAAGAAGGACCAGACGCCTGCAGAAATCATTGAGCGAGTGCAGCCACTACGAGATCGCAGCCACCGAACAATTCGTACGCTGCTGAATCGGTTGGTGGATAAAGGAGCGGTCACTGTGCGAACCGAAGGCACGTTGCGTTTGTACAACGCCGCCGTCACTCGCAAGGAGTGCGTGACGGAAGCTGCGAAATCGTTTGGCGATCGCTTCTTCGGTGGCAATTTATCTTCCATGTTGCTGCACTTCGTGGAGAGTGAAGAAATCTCAGCGAGCGAAGCCGAGGAATTACGCGCAAAGCTTGATGCAATCACACAATCGACGAAGTCACGAACCGAGAAACCATTGGAAAATAAACCAAATCGAGGAAAGTAAACATGTTTACGCTACCAACCGATTCATCCACCGCGGTCGTGTCCTTGCTTTGGCGGGCAAGTTGGCAGGCGGCCGTTCTGTTCGCGGTCGTGTTCGTCCTACTTCGCTTTACGAAGCGATGGATCGCGCCTAAGTACCGAGTACTCTTTTGGTCAGTGCCGTTGGCGCGAATGCTGATATTGGTCGTCCCGGTTTCAAGCATCAGTATGTTCAATGCAGCAAAGTCGTTGCCGCTGTCCGTCAGAACTTCGAATCCTGTTATGCTCGTACAACAACTGGATGCAGCGGATGCTCAAGGCTGGGACGCTGATGGCAACGGCAACGGTCCACAGCATCTGGCGTTGGGAGCCGAATCAATGGCGTTATCCACACAGTCTGCTGTCGCGAGTGAAACGCTTGATCAAAAGCGTTGGAATCTTTGGGCAATAGCGTTGATAATTTGGTTGGCAGGCGTTTCCATCGCACTCACTCGATGGCTCTTAGGCTTTGTTCGACTTCAATCCATGATTCGCCAGGCTCGACCTATTGAAGAAATTCGCGTCTTGGATCAGTCGCTGAAACAATTACTTTCAAGTGGTCGACGACGCCTGCGAGTTATGGTGACCGAGATAGAACTGGGGCCGGCGACGGCCGGGGTCTTCAGGCCAGTGATTCTGATTCCAACGCGAATAGCGAAAGATTTAGATGACGAAGAACTGACGGCGGTGATTCAACACGAGCGGCATCACATTTGTCGATGCGATGCAGCGATTCTCGGGCTTGCTCGATTGGCCGCGATTATCCATTGGTTCAACCCTTTGGTTTATTTAAACAAGATTATCCTTCGGCGAGAAATCGAACTGGCAGTCGATGCGGCAACGATTGCTGACTTTGGCGCTGCGCAACGTCAAACCTATGGTAGGCTGCTACTGCGACTTGCGAGTTCCTCCGACAATCAATTCGGGCTGGCGCAGATGGCGAGTCGTCGATCCAATATTAGAAGCCGAATCGAAGCGATCGCCAAGCCCCAGCGGTCGGGTTGGATGCGTTCGGTGATCGCCGTGTCTGCTATCTTTCTGCTGCTAGTTTCAGGTTTAAGCGACCGAGCGGAAACGCAAGAGCAAGAGCAAGAGCAAGAGCCTGTGCCACAGGTCGAAAAGGAATTTGCGGAACCGTATGCGATCGTCGGGCAGGTTATCGATAAAGAAACGAGCAAGCCGATTTCAGGGGCAAAAGTTCAGTTCCTTGTCGATACCGAGCAGGATGCTTCTAAACGAGTGCCTAGCGGTATGACCGATGATGGCGGCAACTACCGAGTCGAAGTTCCTATGGGTGCAGTGAGGCTTTGGTTTCCCCAGCTTAAGCCGGGATATTGGTTGCCGTCGGACGAGGCGATTGTCAGTGTTACGACTTCGCCGAAAGAACCCGAGGCAAAGTTGGTTATCCAAGCCCGCCGTGGACCCGTTTGGCAAGTTCGTGCGATCGGCGAACTGGGTGACACAAACCAACTTGTCGCCATGGAAGAATCGGATGCGAATAATCGGGCCGCACTACTCCGCGGCGATCCCGTTCGGTGGCAAGTCTCCCCACCCAGAGCGTTCAGCCAAGTCAATGTAGATGGATACGGCGAACTGACACAAGTTGGCAGCAGTGGTGGACTGATTGTGGGCGTCGTTAATGTGCAAGGGGAAATCGTCGCTGATCCCGATTTTGACAATAGACAAGTTGTCGAAGTGAAACCAGATGCGAAAAATGGAATGACGACTTTGGTCGATAGCGGCGGCAAGCAGGCATTGGTAAGCAACGCGGTCGTCACGCTGAAGGATGGCGTACCGCTGTTGACTTACAAGCTCAAACCGATCGCTCCAATGGCTACTCAGACGCTAACCGGAAAGCTTGTCGACGAAAGCGGAGCACCGGTGTCGGGCGCACGCATTGGTGTCGCCATTGGGCATAAAGGTAGGGGCAGTGCGACCCGAGAAGTAGAGACCGAATCGAGCAGTGATGGTCGATTCGCGTTGGACGTGAAGATCGATGTCACTGGCAAAAGCGACAACCTACAATTCGCTGTTACGATCAACAAAGAAGGTCTAGCCAGTCAAGATTCGGAGTATATCGACGCCAACGCCGATTTCTCACCAATCGATTTCGGGATAATTCAACTTAGCTCTGGCTTTTCGCAGCCCGTCTTGGTGCTCGATTCTGAAGGCAAGCCTGTTGCCGGCGCAGCGGTTGAGCCGCAAAGCGACTACGCGCTGCGTCGCGAGGCTGTGCGTACCAACACCAGTGGTAAAGCGACTCTAAAAAACTTGCCGGCAGGGCTGCTGCGGCTAAACGTATCGCACGGCGGCCAGTACGCATCGTCCAGGTTGGTTGTCAGTACAAATCGTCAGGAGAATACCCTGGCAACGATTCGCATCGCCAAGCCTGTGCTTGCCCCTGCTTCCATGCCTGAGCCAACGAAGCCTGTCGCGGTGGGCGCGATGGCACCGGAGCTGGAAATCCGCGGCTGGTCCGACGGTGAAACAAGAAAGCTGACGGATTATCGAGGCAAAGTTGTGGTATTGGATTTTTGGGGCGTTTGGTGCAGCCCTTGCATTCACGCGATTCCCGCCATGCAACAACTGGCCGAGAAGTACGAACCGAAGGGTGTCGTGTTCTTAGGCATACACACCGCCGATGGCGATCTCGACCAGATGAATAAACTGAAAAAGTCGATGGGCTGGAAGACACCGAGTGGTCTCGATCTGGGAAGCTCAAACATCGATGGAAAGACTTCGACAAGCTACGGCATTCGCGGATATCCGAGTGTGGTCATTGTCGATGCACGAGGAAAGATTGCCTTCAACAGCAGCATAGAGCCGGAAAGCCGCGAGGCAATGATGAAAGAGATGGAAAAGCTCGCCAAAGCCAACGATATCCCATGGCCACCCAATGAAGGTTCCGAGGAAGAGATGAAGGAGACGATGACTCGCCTGCAGATTGCCATGTTCAGTCGCGAAATTGATCGACTTCTGGAGCAGTGAGTTTTTTTGCTGCGGTTGCTACAAACTGCGGTGGTGACAATGCAGGATAAACCGGGATGAAAATGTTCTCGGTTTTGATCGGCTGATAAATTTGCCTCCACGCCCCCCGCTGGTCCTCCCAGCGGAGCATGGCCGCGATCGGTCGCAGCCGCTTCTCGTGGATCTCGGGTTTGCCTTTCGTTGCCGGCAGGTTGAGCAGAGCTTCCTGGATGTCTGGCGCGAGCTGGTTGAGGGCCATTATCTGGCTCATACGCGGCTGGGTAACGTGTCCAAGCCGAGCTAGCTCGATCATGTCCGATGCCTCCCCAGTTCGAATCATCTCGTTGAATTGAATCGCCAGGGCCATCAGCCTAGTGATACGAGGTAACTTGCTCGATGGCCTTGGTCGCGGTGGTTCCGCATTCGGATCATGAGGGCGGATCGCGATGCGACCTCGTGAGGCGATGCTGACGTTCAGCTTGCGTTTGACGGTGACCATTAAACCTCCAGTGATTGTTGTTCAAGCGTTTCGATGCCGCTGGCGTGGAATGTGATCGCGATCGTGCAATCGCTTTGATCGAACTCGACCTTCGAGACCAACAAGGCCAACAGTTGTGATTTCTCACGTGTGGTCAATGCGTCCCAGATACGATCAAAATCGATGAAGGCCTCTTCGATCTCCTGCGTGGTTAACTCTTGCTTCTCAAGATCCAGCAGTTGTCGATTCACTTTGGCGAGCTGGTGTTCTGCTTCCTCGATTCGTTCTTGAACGTCGGCAATTCGATAGACGACCGAATTGTTGGGACGCTGTTCCAAGGCCAATTGCTGAACCTCACCGTGATCACGAGTGAGTTGACGTGTGAGCTGAGTTTGTTGCGACTCTAGCTCCTTCCTGCCTTGTTGAATTCCTTCTATCGCTTGGCGAATGATCTCGTCACGAAGCCGCGTGTCTCGCGAGACCGCTCGCACTTGGTCAACCACTGCCGCTTCGATCTCGCCAGCCGGTAGAGACGGGTGTTTGCAGGATTGCCGACCGCGTTTGATCGCACGGACGCACGTGTAATAGCGGTAGACGATCGAGTTGCGCTTCGTCATGTTGTGGACCATCGCCACGTTACAGTCGGGGCAACGAATCAATCCCTTCAATAGACCACCATGTTTGCTCGGTAGTCGATTCCCACGGTTAAAGCTGTTGTCGCGGAGCTGCGCCTGCACGCGTTGGAAGGTTTCGTCGTCAATGATGGCCTGATGCTGGCCGGGATAGAGATCCGTCTTGTGCTTTATCTTTCCGCAGTAGATCGGATTGGTCAGCAAAGCATGGACGCTGCCTTTGTCGAACTCGCGACCGCCTTTCGGGAGGCCCTTCTTCGAATGCCAGAGCTTGTTTTTCCAGCCACGCTTGTCGAGTTCTTCGACGACCGGCATCAAGTTTTTGAATTCGAGGTAGAGCGAGAAGATCCGACGGACTTGGATGGCCTCTTCAGAGTTGATCACAAGCTTGGGCGTTCGTTCGCTGCGATCAACATCGTAACCAAGCACTGGGTAGCCACCGGTCCATTGCCCGCGCCGGCACTGAGCAGCCAGTTTGTCACGGATGCGTTCGCCAATGATCTCGCGTTCGAATTGTGCAAATGAGAGCAGGATGTTCAGCGTCAGCCTTCCCATCGAATGTGTCGTGTTGAAATGCTGTGTCACGGACACGAATGAGACGTTAAATTTATCAAACGTCTCCATCACTCGGGCAAAGTCGAGCAGCGATCGGCTGAGTCGATCGACCTTGTAGACAACAACGCAGTCGATTTTGCCGGCTTGGATGTCTTCCATGAGTCGCTTGAGTGCCGGCCGCTCGATGTTGCCACCGGAGAAGCCGCCATCGTCGTAGCGATCGTAAACGATCTCCCAGCCTTCGCACTTTTGGCTTCGGATGTACGCTTCGGCTGCTTCACGTTGGGCGTCTAGCGAATTGAACTGTTGATCGAGGCCTTCTTCTGTGGACTTGCGAGTGTAGATCGCGCAACGAATGGTTTTCGGGCGCGGTGGTGTTTTGTTGCTCATGCTTTCCTCCCGAGTCGAAAGAATAGAAATCCATTGCAGTGTGACCCGCTAACTTCTTTTGCGATCGCTGTGAGCGATTTGTAGCGCCGGCCCTCGTACTCAAAGCCATCTTGCAAGACGATCACGCGGATCATCTTGCCCTTGTATTGCCGCTCGACGATGTTGCCTGGCGGCGGCAATCGCGGGTCCCAATCCACAAACGAATCGGGCTCGGGAAGAACCAGCTTGACGCCCTCGGTGCTGTGCTTCCTTGGAGCTGTCACACGCGTCTCAGCGCCAATTGCCAACTCCTCGGCCTTCTTCAGTGCGGCTCTGGACAGCCCGCCTTCTTCGTTTGCTTGAAGCCGCCAAGCGATGCGACGGATCAAGTACTGTTTATTGCGGCTCCGACATTCTTCTTCGAAGACTTGTTCGTAGCGCTGAACCAATTGGCTAACCGTTTTGTCCTGCAGCTCGGCGATTTCGAGTAAGACGTTTGGGCTCATTGATCACCTCCGTGCTGAATCGGGGCAACTGAATCCACTTGGCCCTGGCTTTCGTCTTCCGCTTGCATGTTCTTGCCTTGAGAGGGCTGCTCAGCGGAATATGCCTTGTTGTCGGGCATGTGGGACTCGATCGCCTTGGCTGCCAAGGGACTCCTTTTGACCCGAATCACACCTCTGGCCAAGAGTGCTGCGATGTCCCTGTGTCTTGCTTCGTTGCTCACGAATTACCTCCGTTTTGAGTGTCTTGGGCGTCGCCAAAACCCGGCGTTTTGGAGACGTGAGACACAGAGAGGGCTTTGTTGGAAACGAAAGCAAGCGGCTCGGGTAAAGAGTCTCCGAGATTGCCCAAAACAGGTTGGTCCTGCGCCGCGATCTCGCTTGATTCGGCATCGAATTCGCGGTCTGCGGCGACACAGCGTTGGATACCGCGAAGCAGGATCTCCGCGATTGATCGAAAGCGAACCGACACCGGATCGGCCGGCCGTTCGCCATCATCGGGAAGAGTATCGAAAGAAAAAGCGTTGATGATTCCGTCTCCATAGCTAGACCTTCGAGGAAACCGAAATGGCATCCCTTCCAGATCTATCTATGCAAAACGGCCGAACCGCGTCCCATTACCCGCTGACAGAATTCGCAACGTAGCAATAGTAAGTAAGGGAAACCGCAGTTTCTTGCAGATGCCCGCGGGAAAATATTTTTCTCAGAATTTGGCAGGTTCGAGAGTTGAAGACGGATAGTAGTGCGTATGAATGAGTCAAAACCACAATTCGATTTGTCTGAAACGGAGTTTCTGGCCCTATTGGTCAAGCATGAGCCGAGTTTGCGTGCGTTTGCGCGTATTCTAGTGCCCGATTGGGATTTGGTGGACGAAGCGTTGCAGGAAGCCAGTGTCACCATGTGGCATAAACGTGGGCAACTGCAGAGTGCGGAAGGTTTTGTGCCTTGGGCGAAGGTAATCCTCCGCTTCAAATGCTTGAAGCAGTTGGAGAAGCTCAGGCAACGGCGACCTTTGCTCAGCAATGAACTTCTGGAAACGTTGGCTGATCGAGACGCGAGTCGCTCCGAAATCGAGGTGACCCAACGTGGTAGAGCGCTGCACCTCTGCCTAAACCAGTTCTCTGCGGAGCATCGCGAGTTGCTGCTGGCACCCCATAGTTCGACCGAATCGGTGGTGGAGATAGCCCAGCGTCAGGAAAAATCACCGAATGCACTTTACAAGCTGCTGGGGCGGTTGCGCGAGCAGTTGATTGATTGCATTCGCCAACGCCTTGCTGAGGAGCTCGCATGAACAGTCGATCCGCTGAACTCATTCAGAAGTATCTGTTAGCGATCGCGTCGGAGGAAGAAGTAGGCCAGCTTGAAAGTCTGCTGGAGAGCGATACTGAACTCCAGCATGAGTTTCTGTTGCAAGCCGAGATTGACTCGCATCTGCGCCAGGAATCGCAATCATTCAATGACGTCGGTGCTTTGGTGTCCCATTCGTTGAATCTGGATTCTAGTCGCCAAGCGAAATCCTCAGGACTTTGGAAATGGGTTTCTGCTATCTCCACTCTGTCTGCTGCGATGCTCTTGGCATTCTACTTAGTGGACTTCCCTCCCGCTCGACCAGCAACGGCTGCTCCATCGTTGGGGAAGTTACTTAACAGCGTTTCGTGGACCAAGCGTAATATTTGGATCGCTACGTTAAACGGTGATCTGCCAGCGCTTGATGCGGAACTTCATCAGGGTGTCGCTGTTGATGCGAGAACGGAAGAAGCCTACACACCGTTGCACATCGCAGCGGTGTTCGGTCAGACGGCGGCTGCCGAGTTGTTACTGAACCACGACGCCGATGTCAGTTTAGCTGACAAGCATGGCAATACAGCGTTGCACATGGCTGTGTTCCTGGGACACACGGATGTAGTGCGTGCGTTACTGGCTCATGGAGCCGACCCGCTTGCCCGAAATAGGGATGGTTTCAGTCCCGTAGACTGTGCTGGCGCCCCATGGACCAGAGACTACGAAGCCCATCTTCGTCAGGCGGAAGTCGAGCTGAAGACTCCGCTAGACCTGAATCGCATTCGAGGCGAAAGGTTGACGATTCTTAAGCTGCTCGTTGGAGGTGACCGCGCGGCCGAACAGGCTTCCGAACCATTCGTGATCCTGAATGCAGCGATCGCCGGCGATATCCAATCGATTCAAAAACATCTCGCTGGTGGCAATAACCTGAATGTGCCAGAACAAGTCGGTGGAAACACACCCTTGATGCTGGCCGCCACTTTCGGAAACCGCGATGCAGCAAGTTTGTTGATTCAAGCAGGTGCGGATCTGGAGATTCGCAATAAGTCAGGCGGTACGGCTTTGCACCAAGCCTGTTTCTTCGCACAGCCAGACATTGTTGAGTTGTTGCTGGACGCTGGCGCGGATCCGACTTCAGTAAATACCTACGGCGTAACGCCGCTCGAACTTGCACCCGAACAAATGGACTCCAATTGGAAGGCGGTCTACGAACACACTTACCAAATGCTCAGTCTTGAGCTTGACTTCGCAGCAATTAGCAAAGCACACGCTCGAATCCGCGACACCTTTAAAGCACGTTCGATAACGATTAGGACGACTAAATGAGTGGTTTCGAGCACGACCTGGCTGCGGTGCAAACAACGACTCGCTCCGAGCGCAGGCATGACGTCGATGCACTAAGAGTGATTCTTTTCGGGCTGCTCATTTGGCTCCACTTCGTCAGCTTGTGTACTTGGACACAAGAGCCCGCGCCACTGCATACGAATACACTAGCGATGCTGATAATGGGTATCATGCATCAGTGGCGGCTGGCGGCGTTGTTCGTAATTTCGGGTATGGGAACCGCTTTCGCTTTCGGAAGTCGGACTTGGCAGACGTATCTCAGCGAGCGCGTCGTCCGGTTGCTCGTTCCCTTGGTGTTCGCTACCTATGTTTTGCTCGGCGGTTTCGTGAATCCCGTGGATACCACGCTGCGCTTCTTTGAGATCTTCCCTGGAATCAGCCGCATGCCGTATGGGCATTTGTGGTTTATCTATAACCTGCTGATTTATTCTGTGGTACTGACGCCATTGTTTGCCTACATCCGACGGCAGCCAAACGACCGCGTAACACATGGACTTCGTACATTGATGACCATGCCGTTTGCTGCCGGACTATTGATCGTTCCGCCGTTGCTTTTCGCTTTCAGCGACGTCCTTTGCAAACCGTGGGTACGCGGTGAAGTTGGTATGTGGTGGGAATTTCCGAGGTACTTTCTCTATTTCGCAGTTGGCTACTTGCTCATCTCGGTGCGTCACGAGTACTTCGCCGCTTTGGAACGGATGCGGTATGCATTGATTCCGCTCACCGTCGTTTTGACAATCATCTTCGTGATGTCCGAGTCGCTCTTTGGCGTCCCCGACTTGGCCATTGGTGGCTGGGTAAATCAGGGGTACCCGGCGTTTTCGTTTTGGGCTGCGTTAGGTGCCTTTGCCCTGGAGCTCCACGCGTGGGTGTGGTGTCTTTTCATTTTTGCCTGGGCCGCACAGTTTCTGAATCGGCCGAGTCGCTGGATCGACTATCTGAACCAAGCGGTCTATTGCAGCTACATCGTTCACTTCACCATGGCACTCTTGGCAGCCGCAGTCGTTTATCGTTTGAAGCTAGAGTATACGCCTGGACTCATTGCTGGTTTGGTGATCCAGACCTTTTTCTGTTTAGCATTCTTTGAAATTGCGAAGAGAAGTCGTCCTGGTCAAGTTCTTTTCGGTATCAAGCTGCCCATGCATTCGAATACCACTGAAACCGTTAGTGTCTGGTGGAGTCGATTGTCAGCCGCCACAAGTGTGGTTGTTCTATGCTGCACGGTTTTCGGGCTAGTCGTTTACGGATGGCAGATTGGGAAGCGGCATTTCGTTCCGATTCGACCCAATCAGGAAGGCTCGGTTCAAAAGGGCCAAGCGGCGGTGACGCAAGTGAGTTCTCGACAGTCCCCTGACATTGCTCCAGACATTGATGCTTTGGTCCAAGCTTCCTGCATTCACTGTCATGATTCGAACACAGAGACCGCGCTGAATCTTGAATCGCTGCCTGGTGATTTGACCGAGGCAGTGTCGATGCAAAAGTGGGTACATGTCTTCGATCGCATTACAGACGGCACCATGCCTCCGGAATCCGAAGCTCGCCCCGATGCTGAGATTGTCAGAGCCGCGACGGGTGCACTCGATAACTGGCTGCAAGAATTCAGCCTGTCGCAACAGCAACGCGCAGGTCGTGTACCAGCACGGCGGCTGACCAAGGCCGAATATCGATTCACGGTACAGGACTTGTTGGGCATCCAATGGGATGCAACAAAACATCTTCCCGATGAGGTGGAATCGGGAAGTTTTGATACGGTAGGCAACACTCAGCGACTATCCGCGATTCATGTGGATGGCCTCTTGCAGGCCGCGGATGAAGCCTTGGCGCAAGCCATTGCTCTCGATACGAATCCGTATCGTGAGGTAAGGCTGGACTTCTTGAACAGTGCCAACCTCCGCTACTTCGACGACAAGAAACTGCATGAAGGCGGCAACATCATGCGACGCCTGGAGAAAGGTG
>CAMCMB010000013.1 GCA_945875845.1 Pirellula staleyi DSM 6068 | reverse complement strand
GATCGCAAACGACAGACCCACCCAACCCAGACGGAGAGACGCAGATGAACGCAAACCAGATCGCTTTCGGAATCGAATTCGAGACCACCCTGCCAAACAGCGACACCACACCGATCGGACCCTACCACCACGGATACCAAGTACCTTGGTTGCCCACCGGATGGCGAGCAGAACGCGACGCGAGCATCAAACCCGAAACACCCAACCGCAAGGGATGCGAATTTGTAAGTCCCAAGCTCAAGGGATACGAAGGTCTCAAACAAATCGAAGACGCGATCGACAAAATCAACGCACACGACGCGAAGGTCAACGCGAGCTGCGGATTGCACATAACGATCGAATGGAATGGCGACGCAGCCGCCTTGGCCAGATTGATTTCCCTGGTCGGCAACCACGAGAAAGCGATCTTCGCCAGCACCGGCACACGCCGACGCGAACAAACGGTCTACACCAAACGGATCAAGCAATACGGTGACAAAGACGCCGCGAAGAACCGATGCGAAGCGGATCGCTACCACCTTTTGAACCTCACCCACCTGGCAGCAGGCAAGAACCGAATCGAATTCCGGGCCTTCGCCGGAACGCTCAACAAGACCAAGGTGGTCGGATACCTGATGATGGTCCTGGGGTTGGCAGAGCTGGCGATGAACACCAAACGATGCGCGGATTGGGATTACACCAAGAAAGACGGAACCAAGAGTTGCTGGGATCGACCGGGGGCCGGCCTTGGTGAAACGGAACTCAACCGACTCTTCTACCGATTGGGTTGGACCAAAGGTTGGTACAAGGGTGACCTTCGCAACAAGATCTTCGGCGAGATCACCGGCGAGACCAACCGCGAATGGAAGACGATCAAGAACAAGCTTTTGGAGATGGCCAAGAAATACGACCAAGCGGCCTAGAACCAACCAGCCATAGACAACGCCGCCCGACCCGGGGCGGTGTTGTCCATTACTGGAACGATTCATGCGAACCGACCGCAACGGTCCCCCACAAAACGTCTTTCTTGGATATGGCTTAGTAATCCCCCACACATGCAATGCATCGCGACTGGTGCGAACGTCGTTGGTTTGGTGCGATGCAAAACATTCTCGGGAATTGCTGCTGGATGTTTCGGTAATCGGCTTGCTGCTTTTCCAACCGCATGGCTCATGTGTTGTGACGTTCGCTGGACATCCATTTTCAAACAGACGGGAGAGACAAACATGACGATCGACGAATTGATTGCACGCCTCGAGGACTACCGCGATGAGATCGGTGGCGATGCCGAGGTCCGGTTGATGACGCAGCAGAACTGGCCTTTCGAGAACTCGATCTACGGATTGGCATCCGGGGCCGAGATCAATGACTACGACGAAGACGACGAGGACGGGGGTGACGACGACGATGCGTCCGAAGATGCGGTTCTCTTCATCGTCGAAGGCCAGCAGCTCGGGTACGGGACCAAGCGCGCTTGGGAAGTGGCCCGCAACAACTAAACGGATCGATCTATCGCGACGCTCGCCCAGAAATGGGCGAGTGTTTACGCATGTTTTGGAAACCTGAAAACATTTTTTGAAATGAATGCGAATCCTGCTTGCTGTGTTGCAAACCGCATGGCTCATGTGTGTTAACGCCAAACGAAGCACCACCCTTTCCAACACGGAGAAACAAACATGGCCAACGAAAAGATTGACGTAACGGACCTCGACCTGGTGATCACCAAGATCGAAAAGCGAACCTCCAGCGGGGGTGCTTGGGTACGAGGCAAGATCAACAACGCGGTTCGGTTCGAAGCCCTGGTCTTCGCCGAACACGCGGAGAGCGAAGACTACGAACTCGGACGCACCAAGATTTCGAAACTCTGGATTCAAGACATCCAAACCAAGAAGACTCTTTTCAACTTTGACCGCGGGTTGGATGTACCCGCAGCGACCACCGAGATTCAGGTGGTGGTCGACTTCCTCGGATGCGGGTTGGCCGACCTGGTCTGGGGATCCTAAGCCGAAATCGTGACGCGATCGGGATCGCCGCTCGGTAGTGTGAGCAGCCTGACGATGGCAGCTAACCACGGTTCCAATACGGGAGAGAGACGAATGAAGAAGGCAGAGGTCAAGATCGGTGGCAAGTACTATGCGAACGTCACCGGCAAGAAGGTCGAGATTCAGATCGATAGCGAGAAACCCAGCGGTGGTTGGTTCGCCACCAACCTTGCTACCGGCAAAAAGATCGTGATCCAAACCGCGCAGCGGTTGCAGGGCGAGGTCGGCAAAAGCAAATCGACCGCGAAACCGCAAAGCGAATCGCCGGTCGAACAACCCAATGATGCAAACCCGGATGTGGTACCGATCAAACCCAAGCGGGTCGCCAAGAAGGCCGAGGGCCAAGAACCCAAGCGCCTGAGTGCTTTGGCTGCCGCCCACAAAGTTCTCTGCGAAGCGACCGAACCTCTCAACGTCCAGCAGATGATCGAGGCGATGACCGCTAAGGGATACTGGACCAGTCCCGGTGGCAAGACACCCCACGCGACGCTCTACAGCGCGATCCTTCGCGAGCTGGCAAAGGGTGAGACTTCGCGATTCGTAAAGACCGATCGGGGACGATTCGTAGCCGCTAACGCCAACGCCGAGGTGGCCCAGTGAGCGACGATCCGAATTACCGAGTCGCAGATGCGATGCGAAAGATCGCGCTGCGACTCGATGAGGCTTTTGAATCGGGGAAGGTGGCGTGCATCTACGCCAACCAACTCGCCGAGATCCTACTCTCGATTGCCGAAGAGCTTGATCCACCATTACCCAACCGCGACCAGACCACCACGACCACGGAGCGCTAACATGCACATCGGACAGATTCATTTGGTAAGCGACCTTACCGATGGCCAGCGGGTTTACCCCGATGCCGACCATTCGTACCAGATCCAATCCGAAGACGATCCCTCGCTCGATACCACGGTCCAGTATGTCGAGCGCCGAGGGGATCGATTGATTGCCCGAGGGCACAACGGCCAGGACTATGCGGTTTCCGGTTTGGGCAGGTACGAACTCAAGACGATTCGGAATTGGCTCAATCGCTAACCCGGTTCGATTTGGCGACAACGCCCCACTGTTGCGATGTGTGGGCGTTTTCTCGTTGGATGGCCTAGTTACCCCAACATCCGAAGCGACGCGACCGGTGCCAAACGGTGGCGTTTGTGGGGCTCGAAAACATTCTTCGAGAATCCAAAACATTACTTTCCACATCGGCTTGATGTTCTTCCCAAAGCATGGGAACTGTGTCGTAACGCCAAACGAAACCCCCAACGCAAACACGGAGAAACGACGATGAACGACACCGCAACAAACCCAACGGTCGCAGCGATCCAGGAACAACTCAAACGCCTCGAGTGGATGATTCCGGACGCCAAGAAACGGGTCGCAAAGGCTGCCGAACAAATGCTCTGGCGAGCCCAACGAGCCGTAGAGGATGCAACCGCAATGCTCAACGACCAACCCTGCTGCCTGAGTTGGACGGACTTCGCCGACGGCGACCTTCGCGAAGCCAAGGAAGCCAAGGCAGAACTCAACAAGCTCTACGAACAGCAAAAGATGCTTCAGTACCTGATCAAGAACCAGTAGTAACCACGAACACCGCACCCCACCACAAGGAACCAGATGATGACCACCGCAGACAAAAAAGCTAACGAGAAGATTCTTCGCGACGCCTTCCGAACGATGGACCCACACCAAGCCCAAGAGATCCGCGAGTCCTACTACAAAGCGATCGAAGGGATCCACGCCTTGGCCGAGCTCCTCGAGATCGCCGATGCACAACAACCACAGACCGCCGGCCCGCTTCTTACCGAACACCTCCTGGCCTGCGAAGCGATCGATGCGATGAAGAAAAGCCTGCTCGGTAAGATCCTCTAAACGAAAGGAACTGCAACGATGATCGATGCACCCAAGGTCGGAGATCGAATCCGATTGATCCACATGCCCGAGGATCCCGATCCGGTTCCTTCCGGATCGCTCGGCACCGTTCGGGCGATCCATCCGCACCATGGATGGACGCAGGTCGAGGTCGATTGGGACAACGGCCGGCGCTTGATGCTCTCGCTCCCCGACGACCTCATCGAGATCCTTAGTTCCGACAACTCCAACGCGTAACGAGTCACAACCATGGCAACACGAGCAACGATTGCATACGCCCAAGGTGACGGTAGCTTCCAAGCAACCTACCTGCACTACGATGGCTACCCGGAACATGCTGGAGTGATTCTCAATCAACGATTTACCTCCATCGAGACGGTCATGGCACTGGTCGCCGGGGGAGAGCTGCGATGTTTGACCTCTAGCACTGGGGGACCCGAGTACTTGACTCGGGCTCGACCTCCAAAGCATGTTTGCGACCATCGGTCGCTCATGGAGTTCGCTCGCAACTGCGATGCGAACTACCTGTACGTCTTCCAAGACGGTCAGTGGCATTGCCACAAGATGTGACGCTACTTCGCGTCGGCCGCACGCATTGGGATGGGGGATGTCCCTGTCCGCTCTAGGATCGCCGGCTTGCCCGTGAACCGTTGGTATCGATCGACGATGACATCGCTGTAGAGCGGGTCGAGCTCCATCAAGAACGCATGCCGACCGATCTGCTCGGCAGCGATCAAGGTTGATCCGCTACCACCAAAGAGATCCAGCACGTTCTCCCCCGGTCGCGACGAGTACTGCATCGCCCGGACCGCCAGTTCGACGGGCTTCTCGGTCAGGTGGACCATCGACTGCGGGTTAACCTTCTTGATCTGCCATAGATCCGTGGCGTTGTTGGGCCCGAGGTACACGTGCGCAGCCCCTTCCAACCATCCATAAAAACACCACTCATGCGCGCCCATGTAGTCTTTTCGCGTGAGTACCGGATGCATCTTGTCCCAGATGATTGCTTGGCTGAAATACAAAGCATGCTTCTTGAGGAACGGTGGATAGTTTCCGCAGTTGGCGTACCCACCCCAGATGTAGAAGCCACGCCCTGGGTCGAGCACTCGGGCAATGTTCCCAAACCACGCATCGAGCAATCGATCGAACTCCTCGTCCGAGACGAAGTCGTTGGCCAAGGGGCGATCCTTGGCCCGGAGCTTTTTATGCGTTGGAGGATGCTTGGGTTTGCCAGTCTCGTGATCGACACCAAACGACGCTGCGTTCCCTTGGCCACCCTTGAGTTTCTGCGAGGCGCTGTCGTTGGAAAACGAGGACAAGCCTGCAGCGATCGCGTTGTTCGATCGCGGTTCAACTTTGACGTTGTAGGGCGGGTCTGTGTTGACCAATTGGATCGTTTTGCCACCCAGTAGTCGATCGAGATCCTCGGGTTTCGATGAGTCACCGCAGAGCAACCGGTGGTTACCCAAGATCCAAAGATCGCCAGGTTGGGTCACGGCAGCATCGGGGGGTGCCGGCACGTCGTCGGGATCCGTGAGCCCCTCTTCGAGATCGGTTTTGAGCAACTTGAGCAACTCATCGTCGTCGAATCCCAAGAGCGACAGATCGAAGCCGTTGGTTTGCAGGTCGCCCAGTTCGATCGGGAGCAGATCGTAGTTCCAATCGGCAAGTTCGGCCGTCTTGTTGTCGGCGATGCGATACGCCTTGATCTGCTCTGGGGTGAGGTCTTTGGCAACGTGGACCGGTAGTTTTTCCAGTCCCAGTTTTTGAGCGGCTTTGAAGCGGGTGTGTCCGCAGATGATAACCCCTTCGGTGTCGACGACGATCGCTTGGCGCACGCCAAACTCACGGATCGAAGCAGCGACGGCATCGACAGCGTCATCGTTGATGCGGGGATTGTTCGGGTACGGACGAATGCGATCGAGATTCCAAACTTCGATTTTCATCGGAGAGCCTTTCCAGGGGAGAAACGAAACGGAAAGGGTTCAGTCGATGTGTGTTTGTTTGGGTGTTTAGATTGGTTTTGTTGGATCGTTCGGTGGGTTGATTGCGTGGGATTTAAGATTCCCACGCACAAAACAAACTCTGTCTGATTTGGTGACCGTTCCCACGCCCCAAAAACCCTGGAAAAACGTGGGTAGGACCCATTCGAGAGCTTATTTTTTGAGTGCCAGTTTGGCACTTCGCGCTTGAGGCCCACAAAGGCCCCATACACGCGTTGTGTTGTATTGTTGGCCTTCGACAACGATCACGCAAGTGCATCGCGTCTATTGGGCCAAATTTTGCGTCAGGTTTGATGCGGTGGTTGTGATGTTGGTAGCGATGCTTCGATGCGATGATCGATGATCATCCATCCTCGGCCTTCCCTCACTTCACCTTTCACCCCTGGGGTCTCATGAGCACACAGGCTGCCTCGCGTGTGCGTACGTGCATGTGTATGTATATGGGTGTATTAAGATAGATATATATATTATATATAGGTATAGCGCGACCCAGGTGAAAAAATAAGTAAGTTCCGCCAATGAAATCGTTGGGTGTTTCGTCGGTTCGTTCCCCTCTTTCACTCAAAACATGTCGTTTCCTGGCTCGAACCTCTTTCCACAAATGGGGTAGGAAACAGGGGCTTGCTTCAGACCCAGAAAGCACGGCAGATTGAATCTCTTCGTCGTGTTGGCTTGTCTGCGTTGGTCGAACTTCATCAAGCAGTTACATTCGGATTGTGCTTATTCTCTTGAAGCTGTCATTTGGTATACTGTTCGCTGGGTTATTTTGATCTTGCACTGGGACGTGAGTTTCATAAGCCAATGCGCTACGAGGGTACTCGAAAAGACCATCCGAGTTGCCGATCGAGCTTTTCGGTAAATCAAAGCTACTTGGTGGCAACCGAGAGATTTCCGTTGTTCGGCAGTTTAAGAAAGGCAGGATGACGCAAAAATGAAGATGCCAGAAGCAGAGGTAAGCCTTCGATTGGCGATACATCTTATTGAAAACAATCTAACGATATCTGATGTAGACGTCGCTATCGACGGTGCGCAAGTCAAAACTACAAACACCATTCACTTCGCAATATCAGAATTTCTTGCGACGATTGGTTGGAAGAAGGCAAAGGATGATGCCGTCTGGCAGGGTGAATACCGGCATGAGAAACATGATCGCAAAATCCGAATCCACTCTCGTTCTGGATGTGGTGACGTTGTAGCCACCCTTTCAAATGGGAAGATATTGCGAGTCGAGAGCAAAAAAGGATCGTTGTCGACGAGCAAAAGCTCAAAGGAGTATCCGCTTCTCCGAGAAGCGATGGGACAGATACTGACGTATACTGAAGTCAGTGATAATGACATACTCGCCGTCGTCGTTCCAAGCTCACCCAAATTCAACGAACTAGCCTCGCGATGGCGTGCTGCACCAATGATCGAGAAGATCGGCCTGTTGATACTCACTGTCGATCGCAATAATCAAGTCACCGGGATTCCGAATTCGATTAAGCGGAACAAATAATGGAACATATGTAGCGTTCTAAACTAGACGGGTACCCAGCGGTTATTGTGTGATAGAGGATCAGCGGTACATGGAGCCCAACGATCGCTGCCGATGTGCTTGCCAGATTCCAACGACCAAACGAAAGACAGCGTGCTGAGAAACACCTTCCCGGCACGCTGTTTGATTACAGACGATTGTATTTCAGAGGTGAACGTTCAAGAGACCTGGCATCAATATGCTGATGTCGCCGACTCGGGAGGTACGACACTCCAGTCGAAGCCCAACGGATCGGCTCAAATTTTATGGCGACGAGATGCGAATCAAACGGGCGTCCAGTGGGCTGTCGTTCGCGTTGGTAAGCCGGCCGATCCTGCGTTCCTGGTGAAGGTTCCCAGCGGTGGCATCCCTGGTCGCTCTGGTCTTGCGACCGGTTCCGCCAACTGCGACCTCTTTCAGCTCGACGATTCCGGCACCATTGAGCCGGTCTTGAAACCGAATGGACAAGGCGTTCGCATCATCGCTCGCAACCCGAGCGCTCAGCGGATTCGAGGTCCGATTTCCAACTACGACTACGATGGTAATCGCTCCTGGAATAACGAGCCGCTCGCTACAAAGAACTGTGAAAAATAACACTTACTCCTTTCGTAATAGTTGATAATCACCGGTTCTTTCCAACGAGAAAACCATCCTGACTGTTGAGCCCTTTTCAGCACTGCCTTCAAGTCGAGAAGGCAGACTTAGCGATGAAGGCACCGACGAATCGCTTACCGCAGTCCAATGGTACTTCGAGTGCGCAGCAATCTCACGTTCCAAATTAATTGGAACGGAATTTTTCGTGGGTACTACCTTCGCCGTTCTTTCAATCAAATCAACCTCGACAAATGGGATTTGCTTTGAACTATCCGACTTCGGCTCGGTCAAGTACGATTCGACTTTCGCGATAGAAGATGGGTAGAACTTCATTTCCATAATCGAAAAATGATCAAAGGTCGTGAAATATCGACCCCAATCTCGCCATTTCACACCCTTGACAAAACCATGTGGAGGAAGTCTCTCGATCATCGACTTATCTAGAAACTGTTCCAGGCGTAAGGAGGTTGATTCCTTGCGAAATGCATCATAAATAACTAGAGCCCTATCAGTGTTCCCAGCACCCGACCATTCATCCATCGTCACGATGAATCGTCCACAAGGAGAAACATTTACTGCAAGCGGTTCACTCCCAGGAAGAAGTGTAGTCGTGTGCAGTCTACGCAATCTCGTTCCATCTTCAACCAGTTCGAAAACCGTTATATCCAAGACCTCGCTTGATGACGGAGAGTCGTCGACCTTCCTACGAAGTGCTAACTGTTGCCCGTTTGTACTCCATTGGAACACAAAACCGTCGGCGAAAACTACCAGTGGATTCAAAATCCAAATTGCAAAGACGATAATTGTTTTTTGGATTGGACGCACAAAACGCTTCGATTTAGTCATGAAATCACGCTCCAAATCGCTAGTTCATGTTTGGATCGAATGGGAAGGCGTCTTCGATATTATCTCGGCCGTCGCCATCTGGATCAGAATGCGGTCCAAAAATCACGTGAATGATACCCGACGTAAAGATAGAAACTTCTCCCGGTGTCGGTGATTCGGGAATGTGAAAGAAGACGCCTAGATCAATCGAACCCTCGGCATCACATCGATACAGTTTGTAACAAGTCGAATCGCAAATGTAATTATCTGCGTTATTCGATCCACTGATTTCAACACCGAGTCCATCAAGAACTTCGACGATTTCAACACCATTAAAATCCCCTAAGACAATTGGGGGACCGCTGGGGTCGTTTAGATATGGCGGAACCGGTAGATTCCCATCAGCGTCTTCAAGCGTTGGATCTTGATCGTTGTCACCCTCCAATTCCAGTGTAAATCCACCGCCTGACCCGAACGCAATCCAAACGATCTGCTGATCGGGGTGCTCACAAGCAATATCGGTAATTACTTGGTCAATTCGGTCGTCTGGCTCGCCCCAAAGGACATCAATAATTACAACTTGGCTCTCGATGCCTTCTTGCTCTAAAAGATTAGCAAGTTCCTGTGCGACCACTGGCGATTGGTTGTTAGGCACGCCCGGAAAGGGTCCAAAACCCGAAACAACAACTATGACATCACGGACACCATTCGTAGTCGTTCGGCTAACAAGTAGTAGAGCATCACCTAAATTCGAGATATCATCAGTAAACAGTGTTGGGTCATTATTTGGAATTTGGCTGAGTGCAAATTGTCCATTGACATTTAACATTGAATAAATTTCATAGTTCTGGAAATCGAATCCGTTGCTTCCAAAATTCCCTTGTCCCGTTCCTGGTGATGTTTGAGCGTTCAACTGTGTTGGAGTGAAGCAATACCAAACAGCACAAAGCAGGATTAACACAAACTTCTTTGTAACTAACATTGTGATTTCCGAAACTTAATGGACTGAACATCCGACATTTCTGCGCACTAATGCTACGGCTTCCGAACGCAGTCGTCAAGTTTTTTATTCAGACGTAAGCTTACAAAAACGCGCGAGGGCAAGTCGTAAGCACGCATGCCAGGCTGCAAGGCTTGCTAGCAACTCAAGGTAATAGCATCTACTTTTACGAAGCTTGCCCAGTCCATCTAACATCCAGCGGCCGCCGAGCCGAGCGATATCCGTTTCACTACATCGACCGAATGAGCTTATACATTCGCTGTGGCCGGCCCGTTGTGGCGACGATCGATGTGGCTATATCGCCCTGCTGCTCGAGCGTCGTGATCATTTCCTGAAAAGACTTCGCGTCCATCTTCATCCGCTTGAGCAGCAGACTGTGTGGCAATTGACGCTCAGGCGTTTCCTGAAGCTTTCGAATCAGTCGCAAGCAATCCGCATGGTATGAGTTCTCAGCCACGTGGTTGCCGGCCATGAAGAGCATGCGACGCACTTGGTGAGTTACGAATCGAGCCGCCCACTCGGCCGCCGACTTGGTGATCACTGGCTCACGATGGTTTTCGCTGATTGCGTAAAGTAATGCCAACTTGCGCATCTGCTCGCTAACTCGTCCCCAAACAGTGGTTCCAACGGGATCGTTCTTCCGCTCGGCGCGATTGTATTCGCGCTCCGCCTCCAAACGTGCTTCCACAAGTACATCGCGACCTTCCTCGTCTTGGGTGATAATCGTGGGGATCGGATGCCAAGACTGAAGATTCCCGGTTCCTGGCTTGTAGTCGTTCCACCACCTTGCGGTTGCGATGACGCGTTCCGGGATATCGAGAACCTTCGGCTCTTGTCCCGATCCTCGCTCGCCACACTCCAGGATGATCATCCGAGCAAAGAAGCCGTTAGTAAGCATCCGCTCCGACAATGCCTCGTAGTAGTGGTTGGGAATCGCGGTTCCGTACACAACTAGGCTCGGCTGATCGATCGCTCCCGGAGCTTCCTTTCCCGCCTTGCGACGCATTGGATAAACCGAATTCGCAGTCGAATACATCGTCAGGAGGGTCGACATAAGGCTTTCATACCGTCCATCCTTGGAACGGTTCATCGACTGAAGAATCCCATCGATTTCATCAGTTTGGAACAACATGCTCGGAGAGAGATACAGGGCATCTTGGACCCCCTCGCCACTAGAGAATCGCTCGCCGAGGCAACCGGCCGCTCCGATCTCGAAAAGAATTCGGGTGTTGAGTTTCCGAGGCCAATCCTTACCGGCGGCAGAGTGAGCTAAGCCAAGCAGATACAGATTGGTTCGGTTGTCACCTGGGTCTCGAACTTTTCGGCCGGCCAGGAAGGCTTGCAGAGCAAGCGCCCCCGAAAACGCCATCACGTGATTTGGGTACGGAGCGGTTGCAAGACAAAGGTCCATCACCTCGGAGACAAAACCCGGGATCCGCATCAGTTCTAATGGCATCGGGCCTGGGTCTGTCGGCATCTCTACTTTATTGACCTCGATGTCAGGATGATTGACAAATGTTGCAAGAACCGTCGAAACCAGATCGCCTCCGTATCCCTGCTGTCGTAACATCCGAGCTGCCATCTCGAAATCACCACCGAACTCAAGCCATGCGTAAACCGCAAACGGGCTGTACGCACGATTGGGTTCCAGCGGAGCCGCATTACCACTGAAGACATAGAACGACTTGTCCTTGAGCGACGCTGACCAACCGTTGGTCTTTCCTGGTCGACGCCATAGTTCGCTCTCGCCACCTTTGACAAACGTCCAGCTATGCTTGACCAGCAGTGCTCGAACGTCGCCGCGGTTGTTGAAATCATCACCAGGGCGATCTTCAGGGACGAACTGGGAATCGAACGGTACTTCCGCTGCGGGCAAGTGCTCGTTAAGTGACCATGCCGTTTCCAAGAGTGTTTCTCGCTGCTGCGCAGTGAGCTCTGGAATCTCGGTCAGTGAACCTTGCTCGATCGTGTACCCAAGCGTCGGAGCACAGAGAAACAGTCCCCCTTCGCCACGAGTCTCGATCAAGGTTACAAGAGCTCCATCACGAAAACCCATCGCTAGTTTCATGTTGCCGTTGATCGGTTCCGAGCAACGATAGATCACGTGTTTTCCACCGGACTGGCTAGTTTCGATGACAAGGCGAGCAAACAACTCCAGTGGGATCTGCTGTTTCCAAGCCTCGAAACGATCACCACCTCGGTCGAAGTCGAGCATTTCGAGGTTACCACTGACTTGGCCCGTAACCACGCAGATTGCATCTTCTGGTTTCGAAAACCATTCAACGATCTGTCGCTCTTGCGGGATTCGTAGCTGAAAGTTCTTCCAACCTGGAAGCCTTGGTCGCTTCTGCAATCGAACGGCCGGCAGGACCGACAGACCACTTTCGCGGTAAGCCAAAGCGGATGGAAGCAAAGATGAGAAATCGGATGACATATTCAAAATGGAATCTCCTCGTCTGTAAACTCATTGGAAAAATCTTGGTCGCAAGGTTCGGGCATCGGCCCGATCTCGTAGTCAACGATCCGGTCGTACTCCTCGCCTGAGACGCTTCGAACGACAATCGCGAGGGTTTGCGCGACGGCACCCCCTTCGATCCTCGCGAGTGCCTCGTCGGTAGTTGCCGGAACCGGATCGGGGGATCGCTGTTTCCACCAAGCCACCGCACGCTGCCGTGCGTAGCCTGAATGCTCAAAGCAAACCCACTCGGATTTGTGGTTGCGCCAGCCGATCATGTAATCGACTCGCATCGATCGCGGTGCATCGTCGCTGGCCCCACGTTTGAGATGGCTGTAGTAATGTGTGTCGGTGACTTCGTAGCGCGTGTTGGTGACTTGGCCAGATAGGATCGGTGCTTGGGTCGCTTGGGCTTCGTGGTTCTGTTTCTCAGGTGGGGGAAAGGTAAAACCGCACTCCGGGCAATTCGCGTACCCCATCGCGATGAGCGCGTTGCATTTGGGACATTGCTTCGCCGGCGCTTCTCCAGTCGATTGACTGCCTGCAGGTTTGATCCGCAGGCAATCGACGGGCCCGTGCCTAAGAACATTGCCACCAAAGTCGAGGACTAAACAGTTCTGTTTGCTTGGGTGAAGCCTGAAGCCGCGACCGACAGCCTGGTAGAAAAGACCAGGTGAAGACGTCGGACGTACCAATGCCACGCAATCGATGTTGGGTGCATCGAAGCCGGTGGTAAGCACGTTGACGTTGCACAGGTATTTCAGCTGGCCGCTGCGGAATCGCGTGAGCAATCGATCCCGATCCTCAGAGGAGGTCTCGCCAGTGACAAATCCGCACTGGATGCCATGCTTATCGCGAAGGGTATCGACGATGTGGTTGCCATGCCGAACGCCGCTTGAGAAAATCAGCACGGCGTTGCGGTCGGCCGAGTACTCGACGATCTCACGGCACACAGATTCAACCAGCGTTTCGCTATCCATGAGAGCTTCGACCTCGTCGGCTACGAATTCGCCAGCGCGAATGTGGAGCGAGCCAAAGTCGATTTGCTCATTGCCAGACTTCGAGATCAGCGGACACAAAAACCCATCGCGGATCAGTTCCTTGATCCCAACCTCGTAACAGATCGTGTTGAGGATGTTCCCAGGGGCGCAGATCTCACCGTCCTTGAGTCGAAACGGAGTGGCCGTAAACCCAATGATGCGCAGGTGCGGATTGACCTTCTTGGCATCGGCGAGGAATTGTTGGTACATTCCCTCGCTTTCGATGGGAATCAGGTGGCAGTTATGAACAAGTGTGCCGTTAGCAAAGTAAGAAGGATGTCCGGAGACGTGCAGGTTGAAGACAACTCGTCCGCCCGCTGGTTTGTAATGCGAAAGACGAACCAACCGTTTTGCGCCAGGTAAACTGTTTTCCGTGAGTCTTGTAATCTTCGATTCGGCGATTGGTGGCTGTGACCATCCAGCTCGATCGCGATCATTTTCTTTGGGTGAGCGATGTCGATCTTGAGGTTCTTGGGAAGTTTGAGTGCCTTGAAACCAGTGACGGGCACTGCTTGCTCTGCAATCCAACCTACCCCCAGCAGTTCCAAAAGTCGCATTTGCGGAATTGTTATTTTGCCGTTGCCTCCTCGCATTCGTGGGTGATGTCCTTTGGCTTTCATTGTCGCACTGACCTTCGTTCGCACTTCCTTGGATCGCATGCAATTGCTGTGGATCTTGGAGCAAGAGATCGAGCAAAATCTCTGTTTCATCCAAAGTTTTTCCTTCTGGATTCGTAGGCTTCCATCGGCCATTGACTTCACCCACGGATAAAACCTTTTCCCACAGCATTCGCATGCCTTCGATGCCGATTGCCAGCGATCCGACTTCCAGGGTCGCCGCTGATTTCCATCCACTTTCTGTGAAGATTGGATGGTTTGGGGTGCATGTGATTTCAGTCCCATCGGAATACTCCAGCTTCACTAGTTGATCAACTTTTCGCGCCGAAGTGGCAAGTACTTTGCCAACTCCACTTGCATGACAGACAAACATCCCTGGTTGAACTTCTTCAATTGGGATGGCACCAGACGGTGTCGAAATTAGCGTCCCTTCAACGAAGCATTCATCTACCATTACCAGATCAAAGGCATCCAATTCGCAGGCTCGGCGATACACCGATTGGATGCCGGCGATGATGACGGCATTGTTGGTGTCGCGACGCTTCAAGCCTGCCGAGTAAATACCGAAGTCCACCTCGGGGCAGACTGCGGTTAACTTGTCGGCTGTTTGCTGCAGCAGCTCTTTGACGTGGGCCAGTACTAGTACGCGACCTTGCCAGAGCGTGACCGTATCCTTGCAAATCGTGGCCATACATGGAGTTTTCCCCCCTGCGGTTGGAATGACCACACAAGGATTGTCATCGCGATCACGCAGGTGGTTGTAAACCGCATCGACGGCCGCTTGTTGATAGGGTCGAAGTTGCATGGTGTTACTCCCACTTCAGCATCGAAAAGCCATCTTCCAATCGGGACTCGAACGACCGGTCCGGTTCCTCAATGCAATCGCTATCGAGGTCGATCCCCACTCTTCGATTGCGCCGCTTGCGATGCGAACGAAGCAGCCGGCCACACTCGGGGCATTCACGTTTATCGCTTGTGGCAACGACCCCGCAGTCGCCACAAATCCGTTGGTCTAAACTCTCGTTCATCATCACACTTCCGAACATTTCGAGATTCGAACAAAAACCATGCCGCCAGGGATCGGTTCGCGTTTCCAGGTGTCTAGGTGGATGATTTGGCTGTCGTCGTGATAGGCACCACCTTGCCCGAGTGCATCGAGCAAAGCTTTTTGCGTGTTATCCACATCCCGGCGACGACGGTCGGGTGGATACAGTTCGATGAAGACCTCCAAGTCACCATCGAGTGGGCGAACGCCTCGCGCCGCGAGGATCGACACAACCTGTTGACGGAAGAGTCGACCCCCGCGGCTGATGAGCGTCCGTGCTCCCACCCGCCGCCAGTAATGGTTTACTGACGGCGGATACGGCAGTTCGAATTCGATCACGAGGGACGTCTCCATGGTGGCGTCGTGTGGTTTGCTTGCTGAGGCTGTGCTGTCACGGCCTCAGGTTTCGCGTAACCCTTGATCTCGTTGGTGATGTCCCCCGAATCTTCGCGCTTGCGACACTTGACGTTGATCACCAGCGGCAAGTTATGCAGCTCGACCGAGTCGCCCGGGGTGAGTACCCCAACGGCTCGGCAGATGGCCGACAACTCTGCTTGGGCGATCTTCACCGCAGTGGGATTGGCATTTTGAAGATTGAGCCGGGACCAAAGGAATCGACCTTTGTATTCCCCGTCGAGGATCTGGAACGTCAGCTGCAAGTAGCTGCCCGATCCGGACTTCGTCGGCTTGAGTTCCGACTCGGTGATCACGGCCAGGTACTTGCCTGCAGGGATCGCTTCCAAATTCGAGGACGGTTCGACTTGATTCGCGTTAAAGTTGTTGAGATTAGCCATGGTTCGTAGCTCCTTCTGGTGCAGAAACGGGGTTGGACAGTTCGTTGGATGTGCTGAGGATGCCGCCAACAATCGCATCCCAAGCCAATGGAATTTCAGGTTTGAGTCGGTACCGGTTCTTGGCCACGCAAGAAGGGCCGCCGACCGTTTTCAAGATGCGTTCGCCACCGGCTGCGCCCACTGGGGCAGCGATCGCTCGCTGGCGACCAAAGCCACTCTCCTCCGTGCGGGTCGTAAATCGCTTGGTGGCAAACAGCACCGCGTCGCACCATTCGGTGATGATGGCGCTAGCATGCTTGTGCAGACGGGGTGAGTAGCGATCGTAGGCCGGCGCTTCCGGGTCCTCGAACTTCTCGACCTTGGCATGAGCGATCAAGAAGACCATCATGCCGCGATCGCGATGGAGATTACCGAGCTTGTCGATCAATCGACGCCAGTAGTCCAAGGCGAGCGTGTAGCCCTTGCCGTATCCGCCGCCGACCTTTTCGATCGTCGTGGCCGATTCGCGCCGGCAAACGGCATCCCAGATCAATCGCTCGAGCCAATCGAGCGAATCGATCGCGACGGTTTGGTAATCATGCGGCTGGGTCTCTAACTCCGTGAGTGCCGCGACGACATCCTCGAGAGATTTGGACAACGGAAACTTGTCGCAATCGATCTCCCCCAGACCATCTTCGGTTTGGATAAAGATCGGTTTGGGGGTGGTTGCCGCGAGGCTACTCTTGCCGACCCCTTCGGTACCATAGACCAGGATTCGAGGTGGCTGTTGGGATCTTCCACGCTGTACTTGCTGTAATAAACTCATCTGCTTTTTCCTTACAAAATCGAACAACGAAATAAATGGGTCAGTAAAAGCAGCAAGCAGGTGGGCACAGGGAGTCCCGACGCTCTGTCTGATTGCCCACCATGGCAAAGAGCGTCACGCCATCCCACCTGCTCGCCGCAGTGGATCAAATGAAGTCAAAGACGCGCGGCTCTTCGTAGCCCGTGGGCCAAGAGTCATTGGCGATGCATGCATGCAAACGATCGATCGCTTGCTCGTTTTCCTTTTGGGCAAGGTTCAGAACCTCGCTTGAGAGTTGCCAGACGCCGCAGCGGTAAGGTTCTTTCTTCTCAACGGCGATCAGATGAACGGGAACGTAGATCCCAAGGGCTTTCGAAAGCACGGCGCGGTAGAAGGCCAATTGATGGGCGTACCCGTAGCGACGCGAGTCGGCTTCGAACCACGTCAGGTCGTCACACGTTTTGAGGTCAACGATCCCTTGGACCGGTTCGAGCCAGTCGATTCGGATCTGGCAGGGGAGCCCACAGTACTCGGCACGAACAACACTCTCGGCGATTCCGTATTGCAGCAAATCGACAGCCGATTCGTGCATCGCAACCGATTCGTTCATCCGCTCGACCATTTCGAACTGAGAATCTGAGAGGACGGGTTTACCAACGGTCGCTGCCCATTCACCCCAGGCTTTGGTCGTAGCGCCGAATGGTTGTCCGGTTCGGGCATTGATAGGACCGCCGACAGCGAAGTCTTCGCGGAATCGTTCGAGGCCTTCGAGGATCAACACGTGGGCAGCTCGGCCGACCAAGTATGCAGGCGATTCCTCTTGGGTGCGTGGTTGGGTCTTCTTGCGGTAGTAGAGCTGGGGGCACTTGCGAAAGTCGGCCAGTTGGTGGCTGGAAAGGTAGTGCTTCGCTTTGGCGTGATATTCTTCGGCTGATTCGTGGATCAGAAACGACATCGATGGGGACTGATGCATGGCAAACTCCTGCGTTGTTAAACGTGGAAGCGTTGTGCCTCCATATAGTTATTACCCGCAGAGGTCTGAAGTTCGCAGTCGAGGGGAAAAAATCGAATGTGTGGCGTGACCTTGTAATGTGTGGAAAGTGTGTCGGAAATGTGTGAGTGAGCGAGTAATGTGTGAAAAGTGTGTGGAAAGTGTGTCCCACCTGTGACACAGATGAGTTTCAAAACACATTTCACAGCCTAGATACATGAGCGAGTAAACCGCGAAGAATGGTCCGTCCAAACGACGCATACCACTCAACGAAAGGCACACTCATGTACCGCAACAAGTACGACTCGGTGATCGACAAATCGAAACTCGCATGGATCAACTCGCGAGCAAGACGGATGGGATTCCGTCGCCAAGACCTCGACGATGTTCAGCAACAAGTGTCGATCGCACTCTTGCAGTTCACCTTCGACCCATCGAAGTCCAACGGAGCATCGGAACGCACCGCCATCACTGCAGTGATCGATCGCCAGCTCCGAAAGATCCGCAGAACACGCACGCGACATATCGATCGCCTTGGATGTAGCGAAGACCTACCGACCGATCTACAAGATGACTACGGACTAGCCGGCGTGCATCAAGCGCGCCATGCGACCGACATCGGGGTCGCCATGAAGAAGCTCTGCCCAACGGCCAGAGCGATCTGTGAGCAGCTCTCCGAAGGCCAATCCATCAACGAAATCGCTAATCGAATGGGTGTCAGCTGGCACACCGTCAATAAGCATTTGGCCACGATCCGCGAATGTTTCGCGTCCGTTGGTCTAAGCGAACTAGCGACCTGATCGAAACACCCCATCAAAGCTGAGAAAGCTCTCGAAATGCTGCCGAGAGCGGCTGGACTTTACCGGGTAAGTGAGCCTCCTGTGTGCATCGGACATTGGCGACTCACACCCTTTCGAAATCATTGATAAATGACCGCAAAGGATGGTGAGATATGAGTGGTTCAAACGGGATCGATCCCATGGTAGTCGACGAAGATCAAGCGGCACAAATGCTCGGCATTTCACGCCGCATGGTCTTCGAGTTTCGCTCCAAGGGAGAACTCCAGTACGTCAAACTCGGACGGCTGATTCGCTACCGCGTTTCAGACATCCAGGCGTTCTTGGAACGCAAACGAATCGAAACCAACTCGCACGCCAGTGGCCGCCCAGGGTGACCCGCAAGTCACGAACATTTCAAGCGACCAACTGAGAGGAGAGCAATTCGATGGCTTCCATTTCCACGGACAAATCAGGCAACCGGCGGATCCTGTATTTCGACGAGAATCGCAAACGCCGCGTTCTGTACATTGGCAGGATTTCAGAACGTGAGGCAGAGGGGGTGCAGCGACGTGTCGAGAGTATGCTGGCTGCCAGAATCCTCGGTAACGCGATCGATCGAGACGACGCTCGATGGTTGTCCGAGTCGCCAACGATCCGCGAGAAACTGGAGCGATTGAATCTAATCTCTTCGGGCAAGATCGCGGTCGATCGCAAGAGCATGACGATGGAAGAGTTTTTGGACGACTACATCGAACGCCAGGGGAAATCACGCAAACCAGCGACGGTCGCAGTATGGAAACAGGTGGTGGCGAACCTCAAAGAGTTTATGCCAGCGGGGATCAAGATCAATCAGATCACTGCGGGCCACGCGAAAGAGTTTCACGAGAAGCTCAAAGCCCGAGGGATGGCCACGACGACGATCCACAAGCGGATCCAATTCGCGAGGCAATTCATGCACGATGCGGTCGATTGGAAGATCATCGACGAGAATCCTTTTTCCAAGGTTCGAACGCAGCGAAGCACTGTCAAAGTCAACGAGTTTGTACCCCGCGAAGTGGTCGACAAGCTGATGAAGAAGGCCAACCCAGTTTGGAAAGTGATCCTGGGCCTGAGTCGCTACGGTGGGCTTCGAACGCCCTCGGAAACGCTGTCGCTGCGTTGGGAAGAAATCGATTGGGAGATGAACCGCATGAGCATCCCAGAGCCGAAGGTCGAGCACCACGAAGGTCGGGGCATTCGTAGTTGCCCGATCTTTCCCGAGCTGCGATCGATCCTGGACGAAGCCTTCGAGATCTTCGGCGACAAGAGCGAATATGTAGTTGCGGCTCCGCAGTATCGTGCGGCCGCCAACACAGCGATGGGTTGGAAGAACTCAAACCTACGCACCGAAATGACGCGACTCTTGCGCCGCGCCGGCGTCTCGGGTTGGCCACGATTGTTCCATTCGATGCGGGCTAGCAGACAAACAGAACTGCAGCGCGAGTTCCCACTGCATGTGGTCTGCTCTTGGCTTGGCAACTCGCCACGCATCGCCCAGCAGAGTTACCTGCTGGTCACCGAAGATGATTTTGCGAAAGCGGCCGGCGTGGCGAAGGTGATGGTGGAGGGGTGATGCAATGCATCCGCGGGGGGAGTTAGTTGCGTCGATTTCAAAACCGACCTGACCGATGGCTCCGTTGCATACGATGGTTCTGTTGCGTCAGAGGTTCATTCCTGTTTTCCGCTTCAATGTTGAAATACGCATAGACCTCGTTGAACGGAATTTGCACTATAGAAGAGTCTCGCGTTGTCGTAGTTCAGCATTTTTTTGATCCATTTCGATTGCCTTGCTTTCGTTGCCAGTTTTGCGAAACGCCTCCGCCAGCGTTGCGATACACACTGCGTCGTTCCAATCGGACAACTTGCATGCTTCGGTAGCAAGATTGCAGGAACGTTCCAAGTTTTGCGTCGACTCGTGTTCGGATCGCAGAAGAGCTCCTGCCAACGCGTTTATAGAAATGTAGTCGGACGGATTTACATTAACGGCGGCTTCAAGGTCAGCGACACAAGCTTGCAATCGGCCTAGTTTTCGTTGTACGAGAGCCCGGCTGTAGAGTGCTTGATAGTTTGCAGCATTCAGGGCAATTGCAGCATCGAAGTCAGAAAGAGCTGCCATTGGGTTGTTGGTCATGTCATAGGCAACGCCTCTCTGGTAATGCAGCGTCGAACTTGGGTGTTTTTCAATCAAGTAGGTAGTAAGTTCGATGGCGTCATCGAAGTGCTGTGCGGAAACGACTGCCTCAACGATGTAGGTAGTCTTTTCGGGATGTTTTTCGACCAATTTGATGTACGTTGGAAGCTCAGCCCCGTGATTCAATAGCAGTTTGTAGAGCGGTGTGTTCTCCAATTTTCGGCTCTTCAAGAACTCAAGGCAATTCCTCGGTGTCGACGACCGAGTAAGGAACATAGCGTTCGGGTCGGCTTTGTTTTCCAAAAGGAGACGAGCCATCTCGTAATGCCCTTCGCTGACCGCTTTGAACAAGGCAGTCATCGGCATGGGAGAGTCATCTGTTTTTTCCAAGTCAGCTCCCAGTTCAATGAGAAGCTTTACCGATTCGATCTGATTATTCTCAGCGGCCGCGCATAAAGCGGTGCCGGTCGGAAAATCAAAAGCGTCAATGTCCACACCCATTTCAACCTGTTTTCGAATTAGATCGAGGTTACCTTCTTCAGCGGCTTCAATAAGTATTAAATGGGCCGGCTTCTTAGCCAGATACTGGTCATGCTCAGGGATCATCCTTCGGGTCTTAAATACCTCGAAGTTTGGATAGATGGTCGTATCAGGCAGAGAGAAAGAATGCTCAAAACCCTCCCAGGTCACACCTATAACAGCAAGCCGCCCGGTGCCGTCAAGAATCTCAAAGAGCAATTCTTGGGAGCCGCCGTAACTGCCAACTATACGCACCGGCAACCCGTACAGGACATGCTCGGGCCCGATTTGGCTCTGCAGTTTATCCAGGAATCGTTGCTCCCATGGCCCGCTGTCACCGTCCGTTGCCCACCACGGACCCAAAAAGTCATATTGGCGTTTTTCATTCGGCATCATCTTAAATCACTCGGTTTTTTGTCGTATCAAAGTCAGGCCCAACCGTTGTGCCGGCCTTAGAACTTGTGTCGATACAGATCAGTACAAACCTTGTCGACCGCACCAATGCAGCCTATCACGCAAGCTAGCCTCGATCCGAAGCTGAATGATATCAGGCACTTGCGAGCGGAGCAAACATTGGATGGATTGATAGACTGTTTCGGCCCAAGCATCTTATATCGAGGGACGATGCGAGCATTCCCGATATCTCTGTTCCGGCAAGGAATTCTACTACGATTCGAACTTACCTAGTTCGAATCCTACCACCTCTGCTGCAAAACCACCTGTTTTCCCTAGAAAAACGAGGGTTTCGAGGCGACTCTGGCGACTCACTGGACGACTCACCAGGGGGCAAGGCAGCGCACTAGACGACGCAGCACCTGCAAGCATGCACGTGCATGGACGTGCAGGAAAGCCAAAGCAATTGGCCAGAAATGCGAAAAACCCTGGGAAAACCAGGGTTTTGCAGCGGAGAGGACAGGAACCGAACTTTTCGTGTTTTCCCCATGTTTTTGAAGAGTTCGAAAGGTGCTTTTCCGTAGCAAGGTGATTGAAAACGAAGAACCACTGTCGACTACAGCAAGTCCAAGAAGGGCTTGAGCCCATGGACGGATTGGATCAATCCATGTCCTTCAAATACCTCTAAGAGTTCCACGGCCGTATAGGGTGGTCTGCGTAAACTTTCCCTTTGCCGCTTGATAACAGAGCAGACGGATCCCGGTACCGTTGCAACAAGCGATGACAGGAACTCATCAGGGTGGAGAGACTCAATTCCGTAGCGGGAAAGTGCCTCGGCCGGAAAGTCCTTCAGGTTGTAAGTGATGATCGCACGAGCATCGGCGTGGATTGCAGCAGCCAACACATGACGATCATCCGGATCCGGCAAATCGACTGTATCAATTAGGCCCTCGTATCCGTTCACCAGGCAGTCACGCACAGCCTCATTCATGAGACATCGAGTTCTGGCGATACTTTCTGGATTCATCTTTGGGTTGTTCTCAAGTAGGTTGCGTACCCACTCATCATGGATCAACTCCGTCCAGCGGGCGAAAACTAAGCCGGACTGTGCAATGCGAAGAAAGAGGTCTCGAATAGGTGCTGGGTAAAGGACATTCGCGTCGTAAATCGCAGTGACCAGGTGATCCATCAGTAGCCCAACCCGAGTTCTTGAGCCTCCTGCGCAAGCTGATCTAGGACATCGGAGCGGGCTTGGTCATCCTTCTTCTTGAAAGCCATTAGGTCGTCGAACCGAACTCGCCGGTATTTACCAACGAGCCGAGAGGGAATCTTTCCTTCGTCAAGCAATTTGACTACATAGGGCCTCGATACATTGAGCAAATCGGCAGCCTGCTGCGTTGTCAACTCCGCATGCGTAGGAATCAATGTCACTGCATGACCTTGTGACATCTCGACCAGTAGATGAAGGAATAATCGCACCGCCGAAGTTGGGACAACCACCCCTTCAGATGAATCGTCATCACCCAATCGGATTCGGACGCTCGTTTTTTTCCCTAGTTTGCGAGAGGCGAGGATCCGACTCGATTCAAGAGCCAAACGGGCGTCCGTGTCGGTCGGAGAAACGGTTTCAAAATTATCTGGCAGTAGCGTAGACATGCTCACATCTCCTAAAGCAACTAACGAGATTATAGTGCATGAGAATCTACTCGAAACAGTCGAAAAAGGCGAAATACTCGAAAGATTTCATCTTGGAGGTTTTCGACTACATACAGACTCTCGCGGCTCCCGAGTGCCGTGCCGCCGCCAACACGGCAATGGGTTGGAAGAACTCGAACCTACGGACCGAAATGACGCGACTGCTGCGCCGCGCCGGCGTCTCGATCCTGGCCGCGACTGTTCCATACTGTAAAGCTTCAAGAGGGGCGAGCTAGCAGACAAACGGAACTGCAACGTGAGTTCCCGCTGCACGTGGTTTGCTCTTGGCTTGGCAACTCACCACGCATCGCTCAGCAGAGTTACTTGCTGGTCACTGAGGAGGATTTCGCTAAGGCGGCAGGCGTGGCGAAGGTGATGGTGGAGGGGTGAGACGCTAGGTGGTGTGGGGAGGGTGCTCGGCAACGGGCATCCTTACCCGATTGCATCAACTTTTTGGTGTGGCATCGCAAGATAATGTTTAGTGAAGCGGTTCGAAATACGGCTGCAATATCCGAATGATGTCGAGGAATGCACGCGATACTTCCGTGACTGGTCTTAGGTTATTGACGAAATGTCGCTTTGGTGCCAGAATTAAGTTTCGAAATACTGGCACGAAAACGACGGTATAGTGAACGTGTGCCAAAAATAGCAGTACGATTTTAGGCACCGAATCGACATGAACACCTTTATCGGCCGGGAGCGGGAGCAAGTGGAGTTTTCTGAACTCCTTGCGAAGAAGAACAGTTCGCTGGTGACTTGCCACGGTCGACGTCGGATCGGAAAGAGTCGATTCGTTCAGCAGTGCGCCAAACAGGCAAACGCCTTCTTCGAATTCTCGGGCCTTCCACCACGTCCTGGCCTTACCAAAAAAGAGCAGTTGACGGCGTTTTCCGAGCAACTCTCGAAACAGTCCAAGGCACCGCAATTGCCCCTGGATAACTGGTCAACTGCCTTTCAGCTTCTGGCAAGTCAACTACCCTCTAAAGGAACCGTTGTCGTTCTATTCGACGAGATCTCATGGATGGGCATCGGTGAACCAGATTTCGCGGGTTACCTCAAGAACGCATGGGATCGCTTGTTTTCTCGTCGCGACCGAACCGTCGTCGTTCTTTGCGGATCCGTATCCTCGTGGATCGAAGAGAACATTCTCAATAACACGGGGTTTGTCGGTAGATGCTCTTGGCAGTTCCATTTGGGACCTCTCGCACTATCCGAGTGCCAGCAGTTCTGGGGAAGAACCGCAGCAAGAATCAGCACCACCGAAAAACTTCGCTTCTTGGCAGTCACAGGTGGCGTCCCTCGTTACCTAGAGGAGCTCGATCCCAAGAAAACGGCTGAGCAGAATATCGCTCAGCTTTGCTTCCATCCCAGTGGGATGCTCTTCAATGAGTTCGACAGCATCTTCAGCGATATCTTCCACCGCCGAGCCCCCACTTATCGTGAAATCGTACGCGCTTTGGTTGACGGTTCCAAAGGGGTCGATGAAATCAGTCAGAAGGTCGGTCGAGAGCGGGGAGGCAGCCTCAGCCAAGCAATCCTTGAACTTGTCAGTGCAGGCTTTGTTGCAAAGGATGTTTCACCTAGGTTATCCGAGGGGCTCACCAATTCCAAAAGCTCTTCATCGCGTCAATTGCGTTACCGTCTATCGGATAATTACCTTCGTTTTTATCTGAAGTACGTCGAGCCCCATCGCGCCCAAATCATCAAAGGTCGTTTCAAGTCAACCGCCTTAGAACAACTCGACCAGTGGGACACGATCATGGGCCTTCAATTCGAGAATCTTGTCATGGATAACCTGGGTGCAATCTTTGGACAACTTCGGATTCCCCACCATGCAGTTCTCTACGCCGGCCCTTATCGCCAAAGCAAAACGCTGCGCCAACAGGGATGTCAGATCGATCTTCTGATCCAAACCAAGCGATCCGTTTATCTGTGTGAAATCAAATTCAAAAGCCAGATCAGCACCTCAGTCATTCAGGAAGTCGACCGCAAAATCGGTGCGATTAAACTGCCGAAGAATCAATCGATTCGAACCGTCTTGATTTATGACGGCCAATTGGCGCCATCGATCGAAGAAGATCAGGTCTTCGATTTTCTTATCCCCGCAAGCGAGCTTTTTGTAATCTAGGGATGAACTTCCCCAAGGCGATCTTGGATCGTCATACCCGGCAGTGCCGACTGAACCTCGCGCCATCGGCTTTCATCGATAGAAAACGCCGACCATAGCTTTACGCGTTTTAATCGCGGTTGCTGGCGAAGCCATTCCAGCACGCGCGGTGTCACCCGATTATCATCAATACATATCTCGACCAATTTTGGTAGCACCGGGAACTCGAAACGAACCTTATCCAGGTCGATATCTCGTAAGCAAAGCACTTCCAGATTGCTGAATCGACCGAGGAATCGATAGTCCTTATCGCTAACAGAATAAGCTGGAAAAAGCGACATGCGTTGAATGTTTTCAGCGGGAGCATTCGCCACCAACTTAAGGCTATCGCTTCCGGAGTTCCAATGGTCTAGCGTCGTCATGTAGGGAAAGCTTTCCAAGCACTTCGCACATTCCGCAGGGTTCTTAAACCATCCTAGGAGCCTGTTGATTTAGTGAAGTCGTCTTGGGTAAGGGCGGTAAGACGGACTTCCAAGTCCGTCAATGGAAAATTCGACGGACTAGGAAGTCCGTCGTACCATTAAATCAACAGCCCGCTAGGCCTTGATCCGCGAAGTGGACGGTGCGCACTCGCCAGCCCAGGGGTACCGGTTCAGTTCCTGCTACGCGAACTTGAAGGAATCGACTATTGTCTGTCAGTTTCCTTAACCACGCTGGTGCCGCGTCGATGAACTCGAAGCGAGATGCTTGTGGCTCGACCAGCAACTCACGAGCTTTCGCTTCGCGTTGGATTTGTTTGACCGATTCGGTCACTAAGGTAACGATGACGGCCACGGCAACGAAGAGGCCAAGCAGTTCTGGTAGCGAGACTTGCCAAAATGAATTTCGTTTCCTTCGCCTGTGCTCGACGAGGAAACCGACTGCCAACAGGATTGCTGTACAAGCCAGCGCGTTGAACAGACAACCCATCCAGTTCGGAGCAAGCATCCCTTTCCAAAACGTCCAGTTTTCGAAATTGGTCCAATAGCGGCCGCCAGGAATCGGTATCAAAGGTAGAGGATTACCATGCTTTCGATACGATTCCAAGCGTTGTTGGAGTTGCTCGCGTCCCTCCCCATCTGAATTTGGCTTGGGAACGAAACGGTGCAAGTGAACCCATGGCCAACCATGCGATTGCTGTTGAAAGTCGCGAGCATAGTAGCGATCGTCAATCTCACCAGGGGGCAAGGCAGCGCACTAGAGTTGTTGATTTATCGGGGGCAGCACCTGCAAGCATGCACGTGCATGGACGTGCAGGAAAGCCAAAGCAATTGGCCAGATATGCGAAAAACCTCGGGGAAAACCAGGGTTTTGCAGCGGAGAGGACAGGAACCGAACTTTTTGATGTCTTACCAACGTTTTGAGAGTTGCCGGGGAAATGCTTGGAAATGTTCGGGAAAATAACAGCGAACGACAGAGGTCGATTACCCAACATTCAGACCTACAGCCGAAATCCTAGTTTCGAGAGTTTCGCATCGCCTCATCGTCGCTTCCGATCTCACCCGACAATCCGCCAATGCTCAAGAGCGATTGTGATGTAGCAGTATCTTTGTTTTGAGCCGCATGATTTGCATTTGCCATCGGCTTGGCTTTCGCCAATGACAACCCGAGTTGATGGAGTTCGCTGACCTCTCGAAGGCGAATGGAAATCGCAGAGCTGGACATGTCCACTGCGTTGGAATAAGAAAACGGCTTGTCATTCAATCCACTACTCATCTTCTTTATATCCAAGCTGTCTGATATCGAGTCGATCGATATCTCGCCCAGCGGCAAGCTTCATTTCGATCAAACCGTCTCTTGATACCGAGCAAATCGGAAGGCCATTCCAGTCAAACCATTGTCGTTGGGTCCAAGCAATCGTATCGAGGCTTTTTGGTACTAACAAGTCGAGGATTAGGTATTCATTACCTTCTATTTTGAGAATACGGTGGACTTCAGAGTCGGGGAACGGCATTCGGCCTGAGTCGTCAAGAAAACCGGCTGACGCGGCAACTTCTTTCGCTTGGCTTAGCGACTCGGGGGCGATCAAAAAATCGATGTCTTTTGTAAAACGAGGATAGCCATGCACAGCGAGAGCCATTCCACCGCATAAGGCATACTCCACTTTCGCTTCATTGAAACGTCGTACAATTTCGCGAAGTCCAGATTCCAGAGTAAGCACAGTATCTCTCTAATTGTTCTTCGGTTTCAGTGATAGCGATTGTGTTTTCTGAGCGACGTTCGATCCTACAACTAACTCCGGCATCCTAGTATCGCTCAGTTTCAGAAAGGGATCAAGCGTCGCTGAACACGTACATTGCCGTAACGATTTCCCCTTGAGATTTGCTGTGGCGATCAAGCAGATCACCGCGGGGCACGCGAAGGAGTTTCACGAGAAGCTCAAAGCCAGAGGGATGGCCACAACGACGATCCACAAACGGATTCAATTCGCGAGGCAATTCATGCACGATGCCGTCGATTGGAAGATCATCGATGAGAACCCTTTTTCCAAAGTTCGAACGCAGCGAAGCACCGTCAAAGTCAACGAGTTCGTCCCTCGCGAAGTGGTCGACAAACTGATGAAGAAGGCAAACCCAGTTTGGAAAGTGATCCTGGGTCTGAGTCGCTACGGCGGACTTCGAACGCCGTCAGAAACGCTATCGCTACGATGGGAAGACATCGATTGGGAAATGAATCGGATGAGCATTCCAGAGCCAAAGGTCGAGCATCACGAAGGTCGTGGCATTCGCAGCTGCCCGATCTTCCCGGAGCTGCGACCGATCCTCGACGAAGCCTTCGAGATATTCGGTGACAAGAGCGAGTATGTGGTCGCCGCACCGCAGTATCGAGCGGCAGCCAATACATCGATGGGGTGGAAGAACTCGAACCTACGGACCGAAATGACGCGACTGCTGCGCCGCGCCGGAGTCTCGGGTTGGCCGCGATTGTTTCATTCGATGAGGGCTAGCCGGCAAACGGAACTGCAACGCGAGTTCCCGCTGCACGTGGTTTGCTCCTGGCTTGGTAATTCACCACGAATCGCACAGCAGAGTTATCTGCTAGTGACCGAGGATGATTTTGCCAGGGCGGCAGGTGTAGCGAAGGTGATGGTGTGAGTGATTCGGTGGTGTGGGAAGGGGACTTGGCAACGGGCAGGCTTGTTCGATCATTTCTGTTTTCTCGGATCTCCTTAACTTACGAGCTTTAGTCCGTGAGAAGATACCGCTTCTCGGTGTACTCCCATCCAACCTTGCCCGTGCTGTCCCTATCAACAATTTTGTACTCCACGATTTTTGGCGTAACGAAACGAAATATAAACGAGCGGGTTCCAATACCGAACGGGGCTGACCATGTTAAGGTATTCTCTTCTTGATCCCACTCACCATCACATTCCCACTTCAATCCATTTGACCAAAGAATTGTTGCGGTAAGCTTCTTTCGGATAGCATCATATCGATACTCGTCGTGACGAATAATTCGCTTGAAGCAACTATCATGCATCCATGATCTCGAGCGCAACGTATTATTCTCATCATTACGGGTTTCAACCAATTGATGGCGATCTTCATTGATCATCCACTGTCCGCCGCAAAGTCTTTCGAGAGGCTCCAATTCTAAGCTCCCCGGTTCATCGGCGAAGCAAGTGACCGCAAGAAGCCCCCCAATGACGACTGCGTAGATCCGGAATGGATTCATTGGCTTAATTCGCCTCCTTCTTTCTCTTCAACACAATCCGGACTTCACCATCGGTTGGTTCGTCATCAAATGACGATGGCGGTTGGAATTCCTGAAATTGCTGGCCCTCCAATCCTTGTCCACAGTATTTCAGGGCAACCTTGAGTTCTTCGTCAGTTATGTTGTAGATCCCAACAAACCAGAAAACCTCAATTTGATTACTGACGTCGACGATGTCATCCAGTTTCTTTCCGCCCCGTCTCTGGAGCTCTCGGTAGGGATTTTGTTCGTTGGCTTCGGGAATGCGAAACTCAAACGATGCGGGAAGATGTTTCGCGACGCCCGATCCGTTAAGCGTGAACGTATCGCCGTTAACATTGACGGTAATTCCTGATAACTTTTCTGTTGGCTTACTCCCCGCCTGCATCGAGGCGACAACCCAATCGCCTTGGAACTTCGAGTAACGCTTTGGAGTATCGTCTGCTTTTGAGACCTGCGCAAATCCGATGCACGTTGTTGCTAGCAGCAGGATGATCGCCGTGATTTTCATTCCGACATTTCCAATTGCGAACTTGTTCTTAGGGGGAACACGTAACCACTGCAGATCGCACCAATAGAGCACACCAAAGGAGCTTGCCCCAGTGTACATTGAAATCAATAGCCTGTGAGCCGATCAATTGTTTGAGGGGTTGAGTTCGTTGATTGCCTTGGGGATGGTGCCCGGCAACCGGCATCCTTACTCGATTCATCATTTATGGGCGTAGGGATTATTCTTATGGTTCAGTGGCAAGAACCACCAAGCCACTTCGATTTGTCTCTTTCTCGCCGAAACCGCCAAGAATGCGCTCTCGCCTTTCATCTTCGCGAAACCAGATTTCAAATGTGACAGAGGCGTTCGGCAAGATCTCGAATTCACTGGCACCGGTACCACACCATTCCCAGTCGTGTTTTTTCCATTCACCTTCAATATAGAACTCTTGAAATGTACGTATGTGATTCAAGCCATACCCGCTGTAACACAACGTCGTATGCCCAGTGTTGCTTAGGGTGACTTTTGCTCCTGTTCGATAAAGGGCATCGACCGTAACAGAGGGCTTATTTTCGAGATCTTCGCAGTCGTAGAAAACTTCGTTGCGCCAGCGTGGGTCTATCTGGTTGTGACGTAGACTCCAATTGCGTATCGAGATGGTACCAATAAGCGTGACTGCCAGGAGCAATAGAACGGAAAATTGGAGGGAGCGGTTTAGCATTGGAAAGAGTTACTCAGCGATCACCTTTCTGGGAGGCAGACTTGCGAACCGCTAAAAAACGAGTCACCGCACTTTGGGTTGCTTTTGCCTCAAGAAGGTCCATATGCTCCAGTTTCGGCATTGTCGCGATCACCTGCAATACCTTTTCCGTCGTGAGATTCCGGCCGTTGGCAAAGATCGATTCGAGTTTCGGGTGATTTGCAAACCTCGCAAACTGCTCATCAGAAAACGGAGTATTCCTCAGGCAGAGGATCTGCAACTCAGGTAGTTTTGCCACTTTTTCTACGACTTCGTTGGTGATCGTTGGGGCAGTGATCACGAGGTGGCGAAGATCTTTGAGTTCCGTTAGAACGTTTACAGATTCATGCGTTAGCAATGGGCATTCCAGCCAGATTTCTTGTAGCTGTTTTGCGGATGCTAAAGATGCTACGCCTTGGTCCGTGAACTGTTTGGAGTACAAATCAATGGATTTTAGGTTGCCGCATTGCTTGGCGAGCAACTGCAAGGTTCGATCGGTAAGCTTGTCGGAACTCAGGTAGATATGCTCAAGTTCCTTCAAGTGTTGACTGATTCCCTCAATGAACCGATCGGTGAGGATGTCTCCGTTATATATTCCAAGCCAGCGAAGGTTTTTGACTTGACCTATGAACTCTGCACATGCGTCGGTAACGCTGGATCCATTCTCGGTTAAGGGATTAGGGCCTGCTAGAAATTCCAATGTACGCAGATTGGGTAACTCGCGAAGAAAGGCAAGGTCGCCGTCACGCATATCGCGTTTGCATAGAAAAAAGCTTTCGAGCCGCTTCAGTTTACACAACGGGGACAGGTCCCCTTCGATAGCGACGTCTTCGCTACTCAAATTTCCACCAAAGGAAAGCGCCTCGACATTCTGCAGCGAAGCCAAGAACTCAATATCGTCACGCGTAAGTGTTGTTCCATAGGATATCTCAACGTTGGTCAGGTTGGAAACGTCCTTCGGTGCGGATTGTCTCAGTCCACCTTGACCCCAATAGGTCAGTCCGACTATCCGCCCTTGTTCATTGCTCCGGGTCCGAGCGCCTCGAGAAGAGGGTTCCTGCGAAAAGGAATCTGTAGAACACAAGCCCCCAAGAAATGCAGCGATTAGAAAGGATACCATTGATGTTGGTTGCAGCGCATTTTTTGGAAACATTTGTGTCTATACTTTCACTGGAGGAAAGTTGCAGTGACTGCGAGTCGTTTTTGGGGGACAGGTTAGGATTCTAACACTCGATTCCTCGGGCCTCTATGCCGAACAGCTGCAAATACGCCTAGATAAGAAGTCCGTTAGAACGGTCGATGGAATTGGGACTATTTACTCCCTTCTCATGGTTCCGAACAAGGCAATTTAGTTCGAATCCTACCACCTTTACCGACATGAATCGGTACCAGACCGGGACATGCAAAACCCCAGTGTTTTGGCGACTCGCGCGACTCGAAAAACGACTCGATTTCCGGTGCGCGACGCGAAAAACAACGCCGCAGGCGCCATGCACCGAGTTGCATGGGCGCTACAGAACTCCAAAGCAATGGGCCAGAATTGCGAAAAACCCTGGGAAAACCAGGGTTTTGCAGCGGAGAGGACAGGAACCGAACCGTTGAGTGTTTTCCCTGTGTTTCGTGATAGTTCGAAAGGTACGATCCTTGGTTCTGCGGGTTGTTATGGCAAATGCACCAACCGCACAAAAGCGATTGTATCGACGTGAGCGGTAGCCCTTCGGCCACCACCAGGATAAAATCAAGCCAAGAGGAGTAGATCCATGACAAAATTGACCGTAACCGAAGAAATTGCTGAGCGAATCCGTAGAAGCGAGGGGCCCATCGAGTTAGTCGATTCGCAAGGTCACACAATTGGTGTGGTCCGCAGGCCTCCAACAGAAACGGACATTCAACGAGCACGAGAACGAGCAAGTAAAGAGGGGACGCGACTTACTTGGGCGCAAGTGGCAGCGAAGATCAGGGAAGGTGCTGCTAAATGATTTACGACGTCGCATTTTCCTTGGACGCCGCAGCGGAACTATTGAGAATCACAGAAGTCGTTGGTTCGGCTTTGTTGGTACTGCGAGCGGCGGATCAGATTCGACGTCATTTGGAAAATGATCCTGCGGATAAGGGCGAGTTTTTGTCCGAAGGTCTGTACTACATCGACGAGCAACCACTACGCGCATTTTTCTTGATTGATCTTGATGCGATGGTCGTCGAAATAACGGACTTTCGAATTCTTTAGTCGCAACCGGATGAAAGTAAACGAACCTCCAGCGCGAGTTCCCGCTGCACGTCGTCTGCTCCTGGCTTGGCGACTCGCCACGTATCGCACAGCAGAGTTACCTGCTGGTCACTGAGGATGATTTTGCGAAAGCGGCCGGCGTGGCGAAGGTGATGGTGGAGGGGTGAGTAATAAGTGGTGTGGGGAGGGTGCCGGGAAATGGGCATCCTTACCCGATTTCTGCGTTTTCTACGCAAGGATACGGCCTTTGGTTTTAACCGAACGAGGTTCTGGCCAAAAGTAACGGCCGTCGAATTCCTCGATGATCATAAATGCGTCTTTTCGCAGAGGCAGTCTTGCAAGGGTTCCATCCTGCTTCAGTTCGGCCATCAGATTCTTAAGCATGTCACCGAAGTAGGCGTTTAGTTCGTGTTCAGATTTCTCATCGATCAAGTCGTCTGCATGGTCGACCAGACCTTGGATTTTCTTGGTGCTTCCGTCATCCATAATCAAAGAGACGGACTTTCCATCACACGCGTTCTCATAGAAATCGCACCACTTAGGAAAATGGCATATCGTTGGCTCATCCACGTGAAGAGTCCATTCTCCATCCAGATTCTTGCCGGGGCGAGTATCGAACACGAGGTATACATATCCGCCCTGCGCTGCGTAAAACCCGAGTACAATTGCTTGGATTGGATCGGCATCTTTTCCGGGGCCACAGTTGACGTAATCAGGGTAATCTTTGATGCGTTGCTCAAAGTACTTGCGAATTCGTTACTTGGCCTTGTGTAGATCAATTTCCATAGTGAACTCAGTTAAATTGAATGCAGATGGACTATCGTCACCGGGCCGCGCCGGATGACGCTTCCATTTTTCTAGGACCGGATCGCAGCTCCGGTGGACGATATGGGTACGCCCGTCATGGTCATTGGTTGGTGGGATTTAAGTCCCCGGTTTCAGATATGTATCTCTTATGAGATCAGTATACCAAATGACCACTTCAAGGGAACAATCGCGACGCGAAATACAACGCCGCAGGCGCCATGCACCGAGTTGCATGGGCGCTACAGAACTCCAAAGGAACTGGCCAGAAATGCGAAAAACCCTGGGAAAAACAGGGTTTTGCAGCGGAGAGGACAGGAACCGAACAACCTACAAATTCCCTGGGAAAAAGCGGGGTTCCAAAATGAGGCGGCGCAAAATCCGACGCGCGCAATTGCACCTATTGGTTCTGAAATTGTATCCCGAAAAAATGCGGCTTTTCCGTGTTGCCGAACGAACAAGCATAACGTAGAGTGTTAGTACATTGTACTAACACTGGAGAAGTCGACATGCAGAAGACTCTGACCAAACACGGAAACAGTTACGCCCTAGTCATCGACAAGCCCATTATGGACTTGTTGCGAATTACGCCTGAAACCCCTTTCGAGATCATGAGCGATGGACAGTGCCTTGTCCTGACGCCCGTTCGTGATCCAAAGGAAGAAAAGAAGTTTCAGAAAGCCCTGGAAACACTCCACGGCCGATTTGGGCGAGCGATGAAGAAACTCGCCGATTGAGGGACTCATGTTGCAACCATGGTTATTAGACATCGATCACACGATGCGACTTCAAGCAATTGCTCTAAGAACAACGCGATGCTAAAATGTTTGTAGAGGTAACAATGTCACTTGAAACACTAATCGGCGGGCTTTCTCGCGATGAGCAGATTGTCGCAATGGAGCTACTTTGGAAACGTCTAACGACCGAAGATCCCGCTACTGCGCCACCGGAATGGCATCGAAGCGTTGTTGCCGAACGCGTGGCGGCGATTGAGAGCGGAGAAGACGCGCTCTCTGATTGGGCTGACGTCAAAAAGCGGCTTGCGGATCGTCTCCGATGAAAATCAAGATCTCCGGTGGCGCCGAACGCGACATTGCGGATGGTTGCGATTTTTACGGCGACATCGATCCAAACCTAGCTACGTACTTCCATGACAGTATTTCTGCAGATATCGACTCGTTGCTTCTGTATGCAGGAGTTCACGCCAAGGTGGACGGATGGCATTATACGTTCGCGTCTCGGTTTCCGTTTGTAATCTGGTATGGGGTCATAAACGATATCGTGGTTGTCTACGCGGTGCTGGACGGTAGGCGCCATCCAGACCGCAACGCACAGGCGCTGCGTCAACGGCGGCTCAAAAACGAATGATTTTATGACCAAGGGTTGCAGGCGAAGAATCTGACGAATAAAGCCAAACTAGTTTGGCAAGTGATCCTGTGGCTGAGCCGCTACGGTGGGCTTAGGACACCCTCGGAAACGCTATCGCTACGTTGGGAAGACATCGATTGGGAAATGAACCGAATGAGTATTCCAGAGCCGAAAGTCGAGCATCACGAAGGTCGTGGCATTCGTAGCTGCCCAATCTTCCCGGAGTTGCGACCGATCCTCGATGAGGCCTTCGAGATTTTCGGCGACAAGAGTGAGTATGTGGTCGCCGCACCGCAGTATCGAGCGGCAGCCAACACGGTGATGGGCTGGAAGAACTCGAACCTACGCACCGAGATGACGCGACTGTTGCGCCGCGCCGGAGTCTCGGGTTGGCCGCGATTGTTCCATTCCATGCGAGCTAGCCGGCAAACGGAACTCCAGCGCGAGTTCCCACCGCACGTGGTCTGCTCCTGGCTCGGCAACTCGCCGCGCATCGCTCAGCAGAGTTACCTGCTGGTCACCGAAGATGATTTTGCGAAAGCGGCCGGCGTGGCGAAGGTGATGGTGGAGGGGTGAGTTATTGGTGGTGTGGGGAGGGGGCCCGGCAACGGGCATCCTTACCCGATTTCTGGCTTCGGCATGACGGGAGTGCTGGTAACCCAGGCAGAGTAAAGGCGATGAGTTCCCGTCTGGCGAAGAGCGATCAACTTGTTCTTGACCGCCTCTTTCCCGTAAAGTTCGATAAACCGTCTATAATCGTCGAAGTGATTACGCGAATCATCGGCAACGAAAGATTGAACAACCATTACGGAATGATTAGCGTGGAAACGCTGAGACTCAAGTACGGCTGACGCTGTTCGATGTAGCAATTGATACCGAATGTTGCCGGGGATGTGCCCCGTCAGACCAATTGCCGGTTGAATTTGGCTGAGACGTGCATGAACGCCATTTTGCGATGTGCGTTGTTTCCATGTGTCGAGCGTGACATCAAAGTCCTCAAGCGACTTAGCTTCGACGGTCATTGCTATGAGTCCCGAAGCTGATGTTAGCAGGCAAAAGACATCGTTTTGAGATGCGGGAGGACCGCCGGCCAGAGAGACTTTGTATTCTGGAATCGCGATAGCAAGTTGACTGTCGCGGAGAAACACATCGTCGGCATTCGCAAAAATCGCTGCAATTTCGGGCGGAAGTCCAGACGCCTGTTCCCATGCAACCGCAGCTGACATTGCGGAGTATTCCTGACGCCACTGTGTTTCAGGGTCAGCAAGGAATCGACGCCAATCTTCGGCTTTTGCTGTTGGAAGTACAATTCGCTTTTGCGCCATATGTTTATTGCCAGAAATTGCTTTTATACGGATCAGCCTAAACCCTGTAGACCGCACCAATGCAGCCAATCACTCAAGCTACCCTCGACCCAACAAATATATAAGGCACTTGCGAGCCGCTCAATCATTAAATGGAGTGATAGGCTATTTCGGCCTAGTCTCACCACATCCACTTTTGGGAACATCACACAGATAGTTCGAATCCAACACCCTCCACGGGCGTGGATCGTGGCCAAACCGTGACATTCAAATCTCCAGTGATTTGCCGACTCGCGCGACTCGAAAAACGACTCGAATTTGGGGTGCGCGACGCGAAATACAACGCCGCAGGCGCCATGCACCGAGTTGCATGGGCGCTACAGAACACCAAAGCAATTGGCCAGAAATGCGAAAAACCCTGGGAAAACCAGGGTTTTGCAGCGGAGAGGACAGGAACCGAACTTTTCGATGTTTTCCCAAGGAATTCGGGGAGTTCGAGAGGTGCCTAAAACGAAGATCCCGAATCCTGCCTGGGCGTGATTAGGCTGGAATTGACGAATGCAACTTGACTCAGAAATGAACCGATGAGACTATCGAATGCTAGTCTAATTAGGCATGAGAACGAATGGACGAGGTAGTCATGGTCACATCGATTGAACTGTCAGAACAGGAATTAGCCGAGCTGCGTGATTTAACTGAGCAGAGTGATTCAATGGAAGCTATCCGTGTGGCGATGCGCGATTACATTCGCTACGCCCGTCGAATGCGACTCAAGCACCTTTCTGGTCAAGTCGAAATGATCGATAATTGGCGTCAATTAGAAGAATCCGAGTTTGGCAATCTCAATGACGATTCCTCCAAGTGATCTAGTTCTGATCGACACTTGTATCTGGGTAGGTTTCTTTAACCGAAATCCGTCAGCCGAACGGATCACTGTTGATCCTTTGCTTGATGACGATCGTGCGGCAATCACTGGAATGATCTGGGCCGAAATCTTGCAAGGATTTCGTCGCGATGAGCAGGCCGATTGGGTTGCTTCTTCACTGAAGGGACTACATGACCTTGAACCTACTTGGGATGACTGGCGAGTAGCCGCAAAACTGGGACGACCACTTGTTGCTAACGGACACCGCTTACCACTGACTGACCTTGCAATCGCAGCTATCGCACTCAGAAACGACTGTTTCGTCCTCACAACCGATCGCACTTCGATCTTATCGCGGGGCTGAAACGCTTTCCTCTTAAATAATGATGTAGGTTCAAGCAGTTATGCCCGAGGGAATCCGGATCGATCAGATCACGGTGGGGTATGCGAAAGAGTTTCACGAGAAGCTCAAAGCCAGAGGGATGGCCACGACGACGATCCATAAACGGATCCAATTCGCCAGGCAATTCATGCACGACGCGGTCGACTGGAAGATCCTCGAGGAAAACCCATTCCTCAAGGTAAAGACGCAAGGAGAGCGAGGCTCCTGCCGAGCTATTAACGCAATGGTTCGGCAGGAGTCTCACCCTCTCTAGCAATGAATGGATTGGGCAAAGTCGAGGAAAACATGTTTAGAGGGGAGTTCCTCAAGCCCTGAACACCAGGCCGAAGGGATCCGACACCTATGGCTTGAGCAACCCTTGGGATTAGGTAAGAAGCGGCTTCGACCTGTTTTCAACACGTCCGCGTCTCAAAACATCATGCAGACCCGTTTTTGCATATTTCGATGGATGTTGCGATAAAGTTCCTTTCCGGGCGAGAGGAAACGACCTATGATCGCAACATATTGCCTCGGAATCGAGGGCTATTTTGGTTGAATTTGTTGTTTCGCAACTCAACTTCGATTGTGAGTGAGTCGATGAGGGATTTGATTTTGGTCTGGCTATCTATCTGCAGCATGCCACTAATCAATGCGAGAGGGTTAGTTGCACAGGAACTTCCTCACATCATTTGTATCATGGCGGATGATATGGGCTGGATGGACCTCCAATGCCAGGGAAACCCCGTCCTCAAAACGCCATTCCTAGACCAACTCGCTTCGACCGGCGCGCGATTTACACAAGCTTACGCGGCATCTCCGGTATGCTCGCCAACTCGAGCTGCATTAATCACGGGCCTGGCTCCAGCACGATTGCACATTACTCAGCATGGTGCGGATGGTCCCAATTTTTGGCCTGTTGGTCGCCGAGTACAGCCACCCCAGACACGCTTCGAGTTATCGACGGATACCATCACGCTGGCCGAACGACTTAAGAACGCCGGGTATGCAACAGGCTTTTTTGGCAAGTGGCATTTGGGTGACGATCGTAAATACTGGCCGACCGAACATGGATTTGATGTCAACGTAGGAGGCTGTGGACTCGGTGGCCCTCCCACGTATTTTGATCCTTACCGCATCCCTTCGATCACTCCCAGAAAGACAGGTGAGTACCTGACTGATCGGCTGGCGGATGAGGTGATCGATTTCATGCGTCGGGAAAAGGATCGTCCGATGTTTATTTGCTTCTGGACCTATAACCCTCACTATCCTTTTGAAGCCCCTGAGGAAATGGTAGCGCCGTTTCGTGGGCGGGAGGGTCCTGGGCTAAAAAACCCAATTTATGGTGGCCAGATTGCGGCTGTAGATCGAGCCGTCGGCAAAATTCTTTCCACATTAGATGAGTTGAAGATTGCAAGCCAGTCGCTAGTTGTCTTCACCAGCGACAACGGGGGTTGGTCTGGAGCCACGGATAACACGCCTCTGCGCGAAGGCAAGGGACACTTGTATGAAGGTGGAATCCGTGTTCCGCTAATTATGAAATGGCCAGGAGTCACCCAGGCATCGCAACGGATCGACACACCGGTTATCACGATGGATATTACGGCCACACTTCTGGACGCGGCCTCCGTGCAACAGGTCCCAACTCAAACACCGCTGGATGGATATTCTCTCCGCCAGTTGCTCACCGGTCAATTTTTAGAACGCGACGCGATCTACTTTCATTATCCTCATTTTGCCTTTCACAAAGCGAACCGCCCAGCTTCTGCGATACGAGCAGGCCCATTCAAATTGATCTATTATTATGACGATTCGTCAACCGAACTATTTGATTTAAGCATGGACCCGGGTGAGAAAAACAATCTATCACTCATGCAGCCGGAGACAGCCGAATCACTGAACAGCCGGTTGCAAGCGTGGCTGAGTTCAACCAATGCGGGTCTTCCCAAGCTTTTGACTTCCGACGGTCAATGAGTTTCCTTGTTGAGAATCACCCATGAAACCCCTTTCGAAATAATGAGCGACGGACAGTATGAGCTGCATTCGCTCCATGATATTTCTTGCTTTCTTCATCGCAGCCGTCGGTGGAAAAGAAACAACAACGGTTAGACCTTGTGGTGTTTCATCGACCGACCTGATCATAAACTCTTCTCCGTCGGCTTTCCTTTTTTGCGGTCGAGTTCCAGCAAAGACCGCTTCGACACGACGCCCCTTGTGAATTCCAGAAACCGCTTTGGTAGGCCTGCTGTTCGCCGGGTCGACTTTCTCAAGATTTGGTGGTAGGTTCCTTCGGCGGCGCAATTTGCAAAACACATAACGCAACTTGCACGATTGTTTAGGCTCCATTGGTAGCACCTGCCGGAAGTGACAACAACCTATTCCGCGATTAGTGCTTCCGGTTCGAGGAGATGGAAGTAATGGCCGTGGTCTGAAGTGACAACGACCAGCGATTGGTCCCATGCGTTGCGGCTTTCGATCCAGCGAAAGATCTTTTCTACAGCCGCTTCTCCGCTGAAAACAGCACCAATCGAACTATCGATGTTGTTGGCGTGATTCGCCCAGTCAACATCTCCGGCTTCAACCATCAACCAAAACCCCTGTTCATCGACCTGAAGTACTTCTATCGCGGCTTCGGTCATTTCGGCAAGTGTTGGATTCTCGTCAATGTCTGCCTTGGTGTAGATTTCCGCCTTTTCTTTCATGTCCACGACCGGCTTGAAATCTCCGTTCGCGGTTTGAAATGGCAAATGGCCCGTCTTCGCACCGAAGAACCCCAGCAGTCGTTTTTTGTTCTGAGCAGCCGACTTAGCCGCATCTGTTAATACTTTGGCGCCGGATAACCCGCTGGTGCGTTGGGCAACGAAGTACTTTCCGGACCCACCGGCAGTATTGACATCGACTTTCATGCGGTCCTCGTCCGTCAGGTAGCGATTTCCTGGAATAAAGTTTTCGCCTTGGCCCTTGGGGCTTTCGGTGTTTTCACCGTATCCGCATCCGATAACGACATCGAGACCAGGGGATGGATTTGTTTTGCGGGCAACGCTCGGCAGACCAAGCATATCGCGGGTCAGGTCTTGATAGTCGTCGCGGCTCACGTTGGCCGCATAGGCGGCAGCCGGAGTCGCATGGGATATTGGTACGCTAGTAACAGCCCCGACAGCGAAGCCTTTCTCACGCTGAACCCACTGTGCAATGGTCTCAACGGGCTTGAGGTTATGGTCTAGATTAACAGCTCCATTTATTGTTTTGACACCAGCGGTTAGAGAGGTGGCTGAGGACGAAGAGTCCGTGTAAGCATGCGGTGAAATTTTTGAGCGACCGATGGGATAGTCGATATCCGTTTCTGTTTGCCACGGGGCCGATCCCGCGAACCTCGAATCAAAGCCCCCAAACTTAGTTACCGGTCTTGTATTTTGTTGCGCATCGACGTCGGTTTCGACTTCATCGCCATACGGGGCCGTCACGACATAGCCATAATCGCTTGGGCAACGATCATAATCTTGAAAGATCAAACCATTTCCTTTACCCTCGGTGTAGGCAACGCGCCCGGTTTTGTAGATGGCGGCTGCTTGAGTGGATTGCCAATCCATCCCATCAAAAACAACTAAAAAAACATACTTTTTCCCTTGTTGTTCTATGGCCTTGCGTTGGAGTCGGTAAACGTCCGTTTGGTCTGCGTAGGGGGCGTCGGCGCGCAGGGTATTGGCTGGCATCCGCGAATAGAGTTGTTCGAGTTTTGCGGAATCTCGGTAGACACTCCCTTCATTCATGTAGGGTGCAAACGAGCCTCCGAAAACATAAACCGGAATGAGGCGATTGGAATGGTTGGTCCAAGAGCTATAACTGCTTGGGCGTGTGCCCCAATAGCCCCATGAAGCGGTCCTTTCTTGGATGGCCGTCTCTTGTTTGCGTGCGACGCTATCCGTCGCCACTTCTTTTGGTGGTATCGTGAGAGGAGCGGGACGCTTGTCTTGAGCCGCGGATTTGGTTGGACTAGCGAGCAAACTGGAAACCAGGAAAGCAATAAACAGAGCAGTTGAAAATCGCATCAATAAATTCGAATGGAAAGAAGTCGTTGTTGGCCAGGGTTGCGTTCGAGCACGTCCCCAAGAATGCTACGCGGGGCTGCAATTGTAGCAAAGAGACATCGCTTGAGCACGAACCCGCTTAAGATTAGCCCCCTCGTATTGGATTTCGCTTTGGACTAACAAGGGTCATGAATGCGACTGCAGCGCGCAACGCAGGTGTTCAAAAGGAAACTTGTGAACTCAAGGATTTTGATGTGCGGGCTAGTCATTACCTACATAACCTGCGATAACACTTTCGAAGTTTAATTCCGAAAGATTCGACGAAAATTGAATACTCCAACCATGAATGAAACGACTCCGCCAGACGACACACTCAGCGTGGAAGAAAAGGTGGAGCTTTGTCAACAAATAGTCAAATATCAGTTCCAAAATCGGGGAACATTGCTTTCCGCACTGACTCACTCAAGCGTAGCCACGACTCGGACCGAGTCCAATGAGCGAATGGAGTTTCTCGGCGACTCGATTTTGGGAATGGTTGTGTGTGAGAGACTTTTTCGGTCGTATCCCGAATATTTGGAGGGCGAACTAACAAAAATCAAGTCGGTAGTGGTTTCACGTAGAGTTTGCGCCAAGATTTCAAGACAGCTCGGGCTTGATACTTGCTTGATCGTTGGCCGAGGAATGTTGCGGACCGGAATGCCCAGGTCGCTGCTCAGCGATGTCTTTGAAGCGATTGTCGCAGCAATCTTTCTCGACGGCGGTTACGCTGCGGCAACCCACTTCATTCTGGAGCAAATGGAACCGGAGATACGTTTGGCCGCAGACGGCCATGGTGGCGGCAACTACAAATCGCTCCTGCAGCAGCTTGCACAACGCGATCTCAAAGGGACACCCGTGTATCGACTCGTCGATGAGAGCGGACCAGATCACAGCAAGCACTTTCAAATTGTTGCCGAAATTTCTGGGCGTCGTTATGCACCAGCCTGGGGCCGCAACAAAAAAGAGGCCGAACAACGTGCCGCCGGAAACGCCCTTTGCCAGCTTCGTGGTGAGGATCCTCCCTACACCGCGATGTAATCTAGCTTACCCATTCCTGCGGAGTGAAATCGAGTAGAGCAACGTAATCGCACCACCGGCCAAGAGCGACCAAGGAAACCACTCTGAGGGTTTGAACACGCGATCGGCGGTTTGTTGAGGCGGTGCGGCAAATAGGCTAGTCGCCTGCTGCGCCATGTTCGCCGACGGGTCATCGATGATGCCCGCCGCGAGCACTGCGCTGTCGATCAGCAAGCACTCGAGGCCAGTAATAATGAGGACGATGCCAATCGCACAAAAAAATGCTCGCCACATGGTTTCAAGACGAATGGAAATTCGTACGCCAAAAGGGGGGATTTGGAAACTAGACACACAATTTTTCTTTCGGCGTTTCCCCCCGTGGCTAAACATTTCATCGCATGGATTTGCGAAACGTTTTTGGAAGTGGCCCGAATGTCGACTTCAGTCAAAAGAATCCTTACAGGCAGTTCAATCGTCTTAGCCGGACAAATTCTGAAGATCCGCATTTTAATAGATTCATTGGTAAGCACATCCGCACATGTTTTTCATTCCGATTAGCCGTTGGGCGCGAGCCCCGGTTTTCCAGTTGCTCGACATTCGTCGAGAACCGGGGCTATCGCCCTTCGGCTATCAGTTTGTTTCACTCTAAGACTCATACCGATGATGGTAAGGTGCACGGGACTGCGATCTACTTCTTAATCATCTGATTCAATACGGATCGGCGAAAGCGCCATAAGCGCCTAACCCACCGTCGATTGCAATGTCTGTGGCCGTGATGAATGACGCGGCGTCGCTTGCTAGCCACAAAACCGCATTGGCAACTTCGAACGGTTGCCCGATGCGGCCAAGCGGGTGCCGGTTTGCAAGTTCGGCTCCGCCACCTTGTGCATCCAAAGTCGATCGCAACATTGGGGTTTCGATCGCTCCTGGGGAGAGCGAAACGACTCGAATCCCTTGTCTTGCATACTCGATTCCCCATTGCTTTGCCTGCATAATGTTGGCTGCTTTGATCGGACCGTACGCGGGAACTTGTCGGGCTGTGCGATGCCCTTGCTCACTGGCGACATTGACAATCACTCCGGAGCGTTGGAGCAACATTTGGCGAACCGCAGCTTTTGCCATATTCGTGTATCCGGTTAGGTTGACAGCAACCATTCGATCCCAAAGATCGCGGGTCATTTGATCCAAAGGAACATACGATGCCGGGGGTTGTATTGCTGCGGTGTTGACCAACACGTCAAGTCCGCCAAATCGGTTCACCGTCCAGTCGATAGAAGCTTGGCAAGAAGCTTCGTCCGAAACATCGGCTCGATAGTATTCAACATGTGGCGGGACCAAGACCGTTCCATCTTGCACGACATCGACTGCCACGACCGCTGCCGCACCCGATTCCTGGAACGCTAAGCAAATCGCATGACCGATCCCACCGCATCCACCAGTAACCAAGACGACTCGCCCAGTGTTGCTAACTCTGGCTTGACTTGTCGGACGTCCTGAGCTCATGATACTTACCTTTTTTAACCGATGCCCCGAGGGTAATGCTTTTCCACAAGATCTCAGTTGCCGAGTATACTCTACTGCTGACCATGCCAGCGCAATCTCACTGCCAAAACAAAAGTGCAACTTTGACAACACGACGACTTTTCCTAGCCCAGTCCACGTCGGCTATTTCCTGTGCGTTCATTGCCGATCGCAGCCTAGCTCAATCGACCGCAAGCTCTCCACCAGGTGCTTCCCCTTCTGATAAGCCCAACCTTGGGACGATTGCATGGGTCAATGCGACTCTGCTTCCCGTTGACAAGCCGCGGATTCCCGACGGTGTACTTGTCATCGCGGGTGGTAAAATCAGTGCGGTTGGGTCAAAACAGTCGACAACCATTCCGAGCGATGCCACGCGGATCGATGCCAAAGGCAAGTGGATTATGCCCGGTTTGGTCTGCACACATAGCCATATTGGTGGAATGGGGGCTGCGGATTCGAGCAGCCCCATTCAACCTGGCGTTCGCATTTTGGATTCCATCAACGTACGGGAATCGGGGTTCAGGCGTGCTCTCGCAGGCGGATTAACCACGATCAATATAATGCCGGGCTCCGGGCATTTGATCAGCGGCCAAACCGTTTACTGTAAGCTTCGCTATTTTGAACAATCGCCACGTGTCGTCGACGACATCTTGATTCGGGACAAAAAAGGGGAACCGATCGGGGGGCTCAAAATGGCCAATGGCACGAATTCGCAGGGGGAGTCGCCTTTTCCTGGCACGCGTGGTAAGTCGGCTTACCTCGTGCGTGAGCAGTACATCAAGGCGCGCGAATATCAAGCCAAGGTAGCTGCAGCCAAGGGAGATGCAAGTAAATTGCCACCTCGCGATCTGCATCTCGAATCGCTGGTGGAAGCGATGCAGGGAAAACGCATCGTTCACCATCATACGCATCGTCATGACGACATCATGACGGTCATTCGACTTTCCCAAGAGTTTGGATTCCAAACCGTTCTTCACCACGTCAGCGACGGCTGGAAAGTGGCCAAGGAAATCGCGGCAGCCAAATTGCCCTGTTCGATTATTGTGATCGACTCTCCGGGTGGTAAGCTCGAAGCCAAGGACTTGGTATTCCGCAACGGACGGGTTCTCGATGAAGCGGGTGTACGTGTTGCGTTTCATACCGATGATGGGATTACCGATTCTCGCTTATTCATGCGTTCGGCTGCTTTGGCCGTGCGGGCTGGGATGGATCCGGATAAAGCCATCGCTGGTTTAACTTTGGCCGGTGCAGAAATGCTGGGGCTGGATGATCGAATCGGTTCTCTTACGGTCGGCAAAGATGCGGATTTTGCTATTCTCAGCGGCGATCCATTGAGTTCCTATACCCGAGTCCTTGAGACCTGGGTCGAAGGGCAATTGGCATTCGACTTGAGCAAGCCCCAGGACCAACTCTTTGCGGAGGGTGGACTCAAAGCGGGTAGCGATCTGGATCCATTTTTGTGCTGCTATGCTCAAGCATGGCAAGGGGGTGCGAAGTGAGAGCAATTCGATTAGAGATTTTCGTAGCCAGCTTGATACTGTCACTTCCTTCCCATGCACTTCTGGCAGAAACGGTATTGATTGTCCAAGCCAAGAAGATCCTAACGGCAGCAGGGAAAACGATCGAGGATGGAACGATTGTATGTGTCGACGGCAAGATCCAAGCAGTCGGAAAAACGGCGGAAATCAACATTCCGGTGGACGCGAAAATCCTCAAGTGTGAGATTGTCATGCCTGGCATGGTGGATGTTAGGACATGCGTCGGCCTGTCAGGAATTTTAAACATCAAGCATGACTCCGACCAATTGGAAAGTTCATCGCCATTGCAGCCCGAGCTACGCGCCATCGATGCGTACAATCCGCGAGAAGAATTGGTCGAGTACATTCGCAGCTTTGGGGTTACGACCGTCCACACCGGACACGCCCCCGGCGAGCTGATCTCTGGGCAAACACTCATCGCAAAAACCATTGGCAATACAGTAGAGGAATCGTTGCTGATCGATGGGAGGGCGATCGCAGCAACACTTGGAGAAGGTTCGACGAAAGCCGGAAAGCAAAGCCCCGGTACGCGTGGGAAACAAATGGCAATGCTGCGTGCGTTGTTGATTGAAGCCCAGGAATACAAGAGCAAGCTGGCCAAGCAAACCGAGGCAAAACCAGACAAAGAGAAAGATACAAACAAGGACAATCCCTCCGAACCCATTTCGCGGAACCTGAAGTTGGAAGCGTTGGTCGATGTGCTTGCAGGCAAAAAAGCCCTCATGATAACGGCGGATCGGGCCCAAGATATTGCGTCCGCCATTCGATTGGCCGACGAGTTCAAGATCAAGTTGTGGCTGGATAGTGCTGCCGATGCGCATTTGATGATTCCTGAGATCAAGGCAGCCGCAATCGCTGTGCTGTTGCATCCGTCGATGGCCAGAGCGAGTGGAGCGAAAGAGAACTTGTCCTTCCAAACAGCTGCAAAACTTCATGCCGCTAAAATTCCATTTGCGATTCAGGGCGGCTTCGAAGCGTATGTTCCCAAAGTACGCGTGATTCTATTTGAAGCGGCCGTTGCCGCCGCTCACGGCCTGAGTTTCGACGCAGCGATTGAGTCCATTACGATTTCGCCCGCCAAGATACTTGGCATTCAAGATCGGGTTGGTTCCATCGAAGTTGGAAAAGATGCGGACCTCGCTCTCTTTGACGGCGATCCGTTCGAATACACAACACATTGCGTCGGCGTCGTCATCAATGGACAAATCGTTTCAAAGGAAAATTAATGTCATTGGAAGATCTTTCTCAATCGGTTCTGTTAACGCACAGACGTATTGCACTCCTCACGGATGGTTATTCGACGCCGTTTCTGGCGAAAACCGCAATCAACATGCTTCGTTATCGAACCGCCGATATCGCTGTCGTCCTGGATCGGAAAGCCGCCGGCGGAACCTCGCAACATCTTTTTGGCACGGGGGGCAACGTACCAGTCGTTTGTAACCTTGCAGAGGTTGCGGATATCGATGCTTTGTATATCGGCATTGCACCACCAGGCGGAAAGTTGCCGGAAGAATGGAAGAGTGTCGTTCTGGAAGCATTGAAACGCAAGATCGATATCGTTTCGGGGCTACATGACTTCCTGACGGACAATGAAACTTACGTTCGAATGGCAGCAGAGAGTGGAAGTCGGTTGATCGACGTTCGACGTAACAAGCACAAAGAAACCGCGCAGTGCGTTTCCTTCCGCCAAGGCAATGTGCGAATCCATGCGGTTGGTCATGATTGCAGCGTCGGCAAGATGGTGGTTTCGCTTGAGATTCAGAAAGGTCTTACGGCCATTGGAGAGGACGCTAAGTTCCTGGCGACGGGGCAGACCGGGATCATGATTGCCGGTGAAGGTGTTCCTGTCGACTGCGTGGTCGCCGACTTTGTGAACGGTGCCACCGAAGCAATGGTGAAGCGAAACGAACAACACGACTTCCTTCTCATCGAAGGACAGGGGAGCATATCGCATCCAGCGTATTCCGCGGTTACGCTCGGATTGTTGCACGGTTGTGCTCCGGACGGATTGGTGTTTTGCTATGAAGCCGGACGGACCAAGGTAAAGGGTTTCAACAATATTGACATTCCAGGCATGATGGCGCAGATTCAAGCTTGCGAAATGAACGCAAACTTTCGGCACCCCTGTAAGACCATTGGAATCGCCATCAATACCGGACGCATGACCCCGCAAGAGGCCGAAGCAGAAATCGAAAGAACAGAACAGGCCTACGGTTTGCCGACCTGCGACGTTTATCGAAATGGTGCAGGCAAGCTCGTGAATGCGTGCCTTGCATTAAAGAAGGAATTGCTTTCGAAATGAAAATGCAACTCTATCGTTTGAAACTTCCTTTGGCACACACCTTTACCATTTCGCGCGAATCGATAACAACTCAGCCTAGTTTAATTGTCGAACTCGAGCACAATGGGGTGGTCGGTTACGGCGAAGTAACGGAAAACCGTTTTTACGGCCATACGTTCGACTCGATCACTTCCTCCCTAGAACTTGTTAGGGGAATGATAGGCGAGTACGCGGACCATTCGCCTGTCGAACTTTGGCCGAAATTGCGAGACGCGATGCGCAACGACATGTTTGCGCTATCCGCATTGGATATCGCGGCGCACGATCTACGTGGCAAAACGCTTGGCATCCCTACTTGGCAGGATTGGGGACTCGAATGGACTGGCGAACCGCATTCCAGTTATACAATCGGCATCGACACGATTGAGCAGATGGTTGCCAAGTTGCAGGAACAGCCCGGTTGGAAGACTTACAAGATTAAATTGGGAACGGCCAACGATCTCGGGATTGTATCGGAATTGCGAAAACATACCGATGCCGTCTTTCGTGTTGATGCGAACTGTGGCTGGACAGCGGACGAAACCATTGCGAATTCAAAATCGCTTGCCGAACTCGACGTCGAATTCATCGAACAACCGATGCCGACCGAGACAAGCGAAGCGGTCAAGCGGCGAGTTTATCACGAATCCGCTCTTCCGATTATCGCAGACGAGGATTGTCAAGTTTCCGACGATGTTGGCCGATGCTCCGGACTCTATCAAGGAGTAAATGTAAAGATCTGCAAGTGCGGTGGCCTCACACCGGCACTGCAAATGCTTCGCGAAGCCCGACGTCTCGGCATGAAGACAATGGTTGGATGCATGGTCGAAAGCGCGATTGGAATCAGCGGGGCCGCCCAGCTATTGCCTTTGATGGACTATGCGGATTTAGATGGCGCTGTATTGTTAGCCGATTCACCAACTACGGGCGTTTGTGTAGAAAAGGGATTGGTCAAGTTGACCAATCGAGCGGGAACGGGCGGACGGTTGCAATACGACCGGCTCGATTCGTTTGTGGGATAGGCTTCCAGCCTGTCATGCTGAATTGGACAGGAGAAAAACCTATCGAAAATGAATGGGAGAGCGAGGCTCCTGCCGAGCTATCTACGCACCTGCCGAGCTATCTACGCAATGGTTCGGCAGGAGCCTCACCCTCCCTTCAAGGATTGGAAGCAGTACCGAATTGGGAACATGACCTTCGAGGAAATCGCCGCAAGGAAATCCAAACCCTTGGAGTCCACTAAGTGATTCCAATCAATGCTCGATGGGAAGCCCTGCGGCTTCGGTCAACCGATTGAACGAAGCCCTGGATGTGACGTAGCTAATGGTCTGCACGGTATCGCGCGGTCCTGCGTATTTCACCGCTTCGGCAACCTCCCTGTCCGAAAGTACAACCGGGGATAGCGATAGGTTTTTGGCAACTTGAAACAAAGATCGTTCTCGATCCGAAAAAGACTTCCAATCTCCGTCCAACTTTTCGATGTCTGCCTCTGTTTGTCCAGCCGAACGCAACCGATTCATGGATTGCCCCAGCGCATACCATGCACGATCCTGACGCGCAACAATCCAGGCTAACTGCGCCTTCAAGAGGGGCGAAAGATCCCCCCCGTTGTCCGCTGCCTGGATACTCTCATATCGACTCTTACCAGCCGACGGGAAATTCGCAAGCAATCGGACCCAATTCGGCAGAACATTTTCGAAGGATTGAGTAGCCGGAATATTCATCTTGGTTTGCTGTTCTGTCATCAAGGGCAAGCGGGCTGTTCTTGTTCGGCAACTGTCCAGCATTTTTGAGACATGATCGCGAGATTCTAATTCCGGTCGACTGCTTTTCGTGGCGAGAGTGACCTTGCTAGCACCATCCTGCGAATCCAATGCGACGATGCGAGACACTTGGTTTTCAAACCGTGGCGAAGTCGGGGTGAGGTAGGTACCCCGAGGAAGGCTCGGATCAAGCGTCGTCGTTGTGCCCAACGTAGACATTCGCGAGTAACCACCTTCGTCTTTCCGTTGGGGAACAGCAACTCCTTCTTTCCACCGATTGATGGAATTGTTGCCGGACATGGACAGGATCATTTCAAGGATCTGTGCATGGGTGTAAAAATTGCGAAGTCCGATGATATCCTGATCATCAAGCAAATAAGGCTGAAAGGAGAACTTACGTGCGAACGCAAATGCCACTTGCTCGGCTGGCTGGAACTCAGACCAATCACCATCCAGCGACGCGATTTCGTCTTCCGACTTGCCTGCACCAAGGAGCTTGGATTCCTGATGCCCCAAACAATACTGGCAATTATTGACGCGGGACACAATCCAAAACAATTGGACTTTGAAACCAGGATCGAGCGAGAAGTTAGGATCTTGTTCGCGCGAGCGACCCGCCGCATTGTTTTTGTCGGTGGTCATTGCGTTCGGAGTCGGTACGGGTGAAATTGGGCGACTCGGTTCGATTCCATTGAAGTAGTGATAACGCAGTCTCGTTTCGTAGTCATTTACCTGGTCGCCTAGTTTTTCACGATCTAATTCGGTCAACTCAGGTAATGGAATCCGGGGAGTCCGAACCTTGACATCCTCGATTAATTTCTTGAGAACGGGTCGAGTTAATGGTGTCGGTCGAGGGCCGTCATCCCCCGCGGCACGTACGAACGTGCAATTGGAAAGGAGTGTTACGGAGAGAAGTAATTGTGTCTGGGTGAATAAACGGTGGGTACGCATAAATGGACTCGTGTTAAAATTTGTTTCTGTTTTTGGCGTCTAGCGACGCCAACGCCGTCAACATCGTTGCAATGTCGAATGGATTGAAAATCAATCGGAGAGCGAGGCTCCTGCCGAGCTAAAGACGCTAAGGTTCGGCAGGAGCCTCACCCTCCCGAGCGAGCCCGGGATCCTTTTCGTTGAACGGATAAATGCAATCACGAATGAAAGTTGGAGCACTAGCCTTCTTCGCGTGCGATCGTCAAAGCTGGCTTTGTGGTGACCAAGTAATTCACTGTCCTATCCGTCGTTTTGCCCGTCAGGCTAGTGCACTTGAGCTGCACTCGAAACCGAATGTTGCTCGCCATCAATTCGCCTTCTCCCAGCACGGAAAAATTCGTTAAACGACAGCGAGCACGCCAAAGGTCTTCGGTCACATAAACCGGCTGAGTCTTTTTCTGTAGAGAATCCCACGATTCGCCTGCCTTCCAGTTTTCGAGTGTCTCTTCTAAAAGCTGTTTCGCCAGGGCAGGGTCGGAGACCGGCACCGGAACGGGCCCGCATCCACACATCGTCGCCATTGAAATCAAGGCTATCACGCTCAAGGCGATGGATTGTACTTTGCCGAAGAGTAGCATTATTCCAATCCCCCCGTCGTCAGCTCACTACCGTTTCGGGATCCGAGCGCTCGCCAAACCATGAGGTCAATGCTTTGCGAAGTGAAGCTAACAGACCCATCGCATCGCGCGACTTGAACACCACCTGTGTGGTAGCTCTTGGCCGTGGTGGATATCCGGCCTGGCGGATACATGCACGAACGGCTTTGCGGTAATGCCACATGAAAATAAATTGAGGTCGAGTGGGACGCCTGAAGCCATGGAGCACCCACATTGCTATTTCTTTGATACGTCAGATTCTTGGGATCAATTGCCATGCAGTCCCGAACCGCTTCATCCGGAGTGGTCGGATTCGTCTGAGGCCAGAATGTATCCGAAGGGCTGGAGATCGCATTGCTGAAGTCTCCGAGGCCATGTTCGCTTAGTGCGGCGGTGTTCGATAATCCGTCCGAAATTTCTGCAAATCGAAGATAAGTCATGGGAATGAACGGCCCGTTCGGATTCGGAAATCCAAAGTTAGGGTCGCTCGAAACGTTCGGTGCAAGTGCGTTCAAGATTCCCGACCCCTGGTTCACTCGATAGTTCGTCGCTGCCCAACCAACTGGCACCGTGTTGACGGGATCCGAGGGACAGAAAAAGCTTGGTACTTTGAGAGCCAGTGCTGTAACATTGTTTGCATGATTCCAAGCAGAGTTCATGTCGACCAAATTGCTGATGTTTCCCTGCTCGATGTATGGCAATATTGCCGCATGGGTCGAGTGTCCGGCTGGGGTGCGTCCGGAGGGAAGGCGTTTGTTGGCCGATTCATAATTGTGGATCGCCAGCGCAAACTGCTTGAGATTGTTTCCACATTGCATCCGTCGAGCGGCTTCGCGGGCTGCTTGCACGGCAGGCAAAAGCAGCCCCACCAAGATTCCGATGATTGCGATGACAACGAGCAGTTCCACCAAAGTGAATGCTCGAGACGTGTTTGAATGATTTCGAGGAGACTTTCGAGGAGACATTGTGTGTTCCATTAATTTACGAGGCGAATAAATTCAAGAATGGACGACCTGCCGCAACGAATAAATCGAAGGCGTACAAGTTGATGTTTTTCCGGTCGACAGTTGGAAAAACGGAGGTAGCTAGAACAAAAAACCGATAGGTAAATTTCAAACTTTGCCGAGGGCATAAGCGAAAAAAACAAGAAGGGCTCTTCGTTAATCCGTTCAATTGCGCTATAGCTTTTAGGCAAAATCGCCAAACCGCTTGTCGCTCGACCAATCGTCAGCAAACAACAGTGCAATCGAGAACTGGATAAAGAAGACTAGTCCTAGATACCAACAAGCCTCGGAGGGGGATCTAGCAGATCCAAAGAAGGTTCAAGCGGTAATCGATCGCTGAGAATCCGAAGAAATTTCCCGGACTCGCAAGCCGAATTGAAACACCACAAAGAAAGAACGCTTGGTTCTCGTCGGATCTCGAAAAGACGCGACGAATCGTTCGTTAAAGGAGCGACGGGAGCCGCGTCGCATTGTCCATTTGCACACCTTGAGAAAGGGGCGGGATCATGCGGAATCGTTGAAGAATTACGTAAGGAATTGGGTGCGAACGAGTCCAGCACGCGTTGAGAGTGATGTAGATAGTCACCGCAACTTGCAAACGCTTGTTCGCCCAAACCGGCCAGGACCCACACGAATACGAAAACCCTCAAGACCTTGAGTCTCGATGCCTTTTGGTTTCCGATTTCCAGTAACTTCATGAACGAAGAACCCACCACAACATGTTGAGAATGCGGACTCACTCTGAATTGTGGCGAGCTGGTCCACCTTTGTCAAGGGATTTTTTGCTATAACCACAGTGCGTTGAAGACCACGAACACGACCTTTTCCATCCTAAGCGATACTACCGGAGGCTACCGTCCATATGCAGAACCGCCGCCAGTTCCTAGAAGAATCGATGATTGCTGCTGCGTCGGTTCTCACTGCTCAATCCGCACTTCGATCGGCGCCGATTGCGAGTTCCGAAGAGACTGCGATTACCTCTCCAAATGAAATGGTTCGGCATGCGGTGATCGGATGCCGAATTCGAGGCAAAGTTCACGCCGCCGAATTCGCCAAGCTCAACGGCGTAGAGGTTGCCTACGTCTGTGATCCCGACCTTCAGCTTGCCGAAGCGTTGGCGGAGTCCGTTGAGAAAACAACGGGAAGGAAACCCAAGGTTGTTCAGGACCTTCGGTTGCTCAACGATGACAAGAGCATCGACACACTTTCGGTCGCAGCTCCCAATCATTGGCATGCGCTTGCGACCATATGGGGCATGCAAGCGGGTAAGCACGTCTATGTGGAGAAACCACTTTGTCACAATGTGGTTGAGGGGCGCCGCATGATCCAGGTTGCGGATAAGACCAAACGCATCTGTCAGGTTGGCACCCAAAATCGTTCGCGAGGCGATTTGGCTGCCGCTGCCCAATACATTCGCGATGGCAAGCTTGGAAAGATTTCGCTTGCACGAACGATTGTTTACGGAGCACGGGGTTCGATCGGACCGCGAGACAAGTACGAATTGCCTACGGGCGTCGACTACAGTTTGTGGCTAGGCCCAGCCGCGATGCTCCCGCTTTCGCGAAAGCAACTTCACTACGATTGGCATTGGGACTGGAATACAGGCAATGGCGAGCTTGGCAACAACAACATTCACTATGTCGACATGTGCCGACTGCTGCTCGGGCTCAAGGGGCTTGGCGATTCGGTCATTAGCGTTGGAGGACGACTTGGCTACGAAGATGCTGGCGACACGCCGAACACGCAATTGGTCGCTCATGGTTTTGGTGACGTTGCGATTGTACAAGAAGTACGTGGCCTCAAATCGGATCCGTTCAGCGACAAATTCAAAGGGGGTTGCATCGTCTATGGCTCCGAAGGATTCATCGCAGAATCAACCGTTTTTGATCCGAAAGGAAACCTGGTCAAAAAACTTGAAGGTGAGAATGTAAATCACTTCGCAAATTTCATGAGTGCTGTGCGGAGTGGACGGCGCGAGGATCTCAAAGCGGATGTCACAGAAGGGCATCAATCAACTGGACTTTGCCATGTTGGTAATATCTCCTATCGACTAGGACGCCCAGAATCGATCGCCGAGATTCGAAATCGACTCGCAGAGCTGAATCTGCACGAGGATGTATCGAAAACGTTGGAACGCATGACGGAACATCTCAAAAGCAATGGTCTGGATCTCGAGAAAAACAAGCTCAATCTCGGACCCTTTTTGAGCCTCTCGCAAACAAAAGAAGAGTTTGTAGGGAATGCAGATGCGAACATGCTACTCAGCCGAGAGTACCGAGCACCGTTCGTTGTCCCCGCAGACAACGCCATTTAAAAGCATTGCAAATGTTTAGCCCGCGGAGCCTTAGTTGTTCGACGCTCCACGTCGAACTGCGAGACCTACTTTCGATAAATGGATGGTGACGACGCGGAGCGTCGTCCAACGAAAAATCCATTTCGCAAGCGGTGTTTGGGAGAATGGATAGGGCTTGACTAGCGTGATGTCCATCTTGTATGCTCCAGAGCGTCAAGCCTGCTGGTACTGAAAGCAAGTCAATCAATGCGAGCGGGGGTGTGACAAGGAAGATGGCCTTTCAAAAGAAGGTCATTGGATTGATGGCTCCGTAGCCAAGTGGCTAAGGCAGCGGATTGCAAATCCGCCATCGTGGGTTCAACTCCCACCGGAGCCTTTTCCCGAAAACCCTAGATTTCCTCTTAGAATCTAGGGTTTTTTCGTTGGTTTGGGCACTGTGGATTCAATTGCTTGAGCGACTGGGGAGGGTGAGGCTCCTGCCGAACCATGGCGTCGTAAGCTCGGCAGGAGCCTCGCTCTCCCATTTCCCCACCCATTTCCCCATCCATTTCTCCACCCATTTCCCCATATGATTTGTTGGGTTAAAACTGTCCAAGTCGACTTATTTCAGGCCCAAGCCTTGAGGACGTCCGCTGAGGGCTCCGCGCACTCCCAATTGGCCACCTGGATCTCGCGCTATCTTGTCGGTTGCAACGCGTACGTCGCCTAGGATGGGTTGCAGTTTCTGAGTTACCTGTTCAATATTTCGGAGGGTGTTCTGAGCCGTGATGTAGAGTTGAGGGTTATCGATCAACTGACTGACGGTGCCGTTGCTGTTATTGATACGGGCAGTCAGTCTTTTAAGGTCTCCGGCCAGGATATTTAAGTCGTCTAAGGCTTGGACTGCACCCTTGACCAATCGTTCACTATTCTGGCTAACGGGTTCTGTGATGTTGGCAATGTTTTCGATAGCGACGTTGGCGTTGTCGACTGCTGTGCTGATGGTTTTACCGATTCCGTCAAACTCTTTGCCCAGTCCTTCGAGACTCAAGCTAAATTGCTCAAAGCCCTTGAGTGTTCGTTGGGTTTGAGTCAGCGCCCCTTGAGCTTCCTTGATCAAATCAGGTAGAAGCGTCAGCCCACTGGCGATTGCAGCGGGGATGTCTGCTCGTTCCACTTGCCCAGCCACGCGTTTGATCTGCTCGGCGGTTGCGTCGATCGTCTCCAGCGTCGCAGTTGTTCGAGAGACCAAATCGTTAATGGGTCCACTTCCATCTCCAACAATACTCTGAACCGAAGCCCCGAGCGAATCAACGCGAGCCAACGTGCGTTCCAAGCTTGTCATCATTGGTACGAAGTTCTCCTCGACTTTTGCTAAGAAATCTTGCGGGTCTTTGGCAACTTCGCCACCCGTGGAATAATAGCCGTCGGACATAACCTCATTGGCTGCGGCCCTTTCTTGCTCATCCAATTCGAGATTGGCCGGCGTGCCCATGGAGCCGTCGAAACGCATCAATAGCGATGATGGGGAAGGCGAAAAAAACTCAACGACCGCGTCGCCCGTAATAAAAGAACCGCTCATAATCCGCGGCACCTCTGCCTGGAGAAGCTCATTCTTTCGATCCAGTTCAAAGGTCAAGTTGACGCCGCCAGTCCCTTGTAGCAGTTCAATTTTAGAGACACGTCCGATTAACACGCCGTTTTTGCGGACGGGTGTGTCGATCGCTACTTTCGGAGCACTTGGAAAATTAAAGCTCACCCGGTAACGATCCACCCAAAGTGCTGGAACGGCGCCGAAAAATGCGACCAACAACACTCCAATGATCGCGGAGGCCAACACGAGAACTCCGACACCAAAACGATAACCACTTTCTTCCATGATTATTCCTCGTGCTTCGCTTTCTTAGCTATCGAATCGTGAAGATGGTGAGCATCCAAATCGCTGTGCTCTCGCGACGATAGCATTTCCATCAATCGCTCGCCAGCCTCACCTTGAACGAATTGCCTCACGCGGCGGTCTTTCGTCGCATCTAATGAATCGGGAGGGCCATCGAAAAGTATCTGCGATTCACCCGGCTGCAATCTCGAATACGGATAGAGCATGATGATGCGATCCGCGACTCGGCGAGCGGAATGCATGTCGTGCGTGACGATGATACTTGTAACAGGGTATCGCTTTCGCGTTCGAAGCATGAGCTCGTTGATGACATCGCTCATGATTGGATCCAAACCCGTGGTTGGTTCGTCATAAAGGAGCAAATCCGGCTGCAGAATCAATGCGCGTGCAAGCCCTACACGTTTCCTCATTCCGCCCGAAAGTTGCGATGGTTTCTTCGATGCAACATTGCTCGGGAGCCCCACTTCCGCCAGCCCATCCAAGATCATGCGCTCCGCTTGTCTACCGCTGGGAACGCCGTGTTGACGCAGTGGAAATCCGATATTCTGATGGATCGTCATGCTATCGAACAGGGCTGCATTCTGAAACACAAAACCGAATCGTTTTCGAAGCCCGGTCATCTCGCGATCATTCAATGTGTGAATGTCCTGCCCATCGAAAATCACCTTGCCAGACGACGGCTTGACCAGTCCAACAATGGACTTCAAGAGCATCGTTTTCCCGCAACCGCTCTCGCCAATGATGGCAACCGTTTGCCCTTTTGGGATCTGGATAGAGATTTCCTTGAGCACAACTTGTCGCCCAAATTTCAATGACATCGCGACCGTCTCCACAATCGGGCTAGGCGATTGGGAATTAGGTGCAACAATTTGTTCGATAATGCTTTCGTCCATCAGAACAGCTTTGCTCCAGATGGCCAAATTGCGAAGTACACACCGTCGAGGAACAAATTTAACACGATGTCGAGCGCCAGTATCATCACAAAGCTCTGGACGAAGGCTGCGGTTGCGGCTCGTCCAACTCCCTCGGCGCCAGGTTGACAATGAAACCCACGATAGCAACTGACGATGGCGATCGTAGCCCCAAAAAACACACTTTTGAAAACCCCGGAGAAAAGATCGAAACCACCCACAAAGTCACGGCTCTTTTGAAGGTATTGTGCGTGATCGATCCCCAATACAACCACGCTATAAAAGTAGCCACCAACAATTCCCATAAAGTCTGCCATGACCGTCAATGCTGGAATTAGGAGCATGCAGGCCAAAAACCGAGGGACAACAAGATAATGGATAGGATTCGCACCCATGCTGACCAATGCATCTATTTGTTCCGTTACACGCATGGTACCCAGTACCGCTGCCATCGCGCTCCCTACACGGCCTGCTAGCATTGTGGCCGCAAGGACTGGCCCGAGTTCTCGGACGAGAGACATGTTGATTACCGCACCAAGTCGCGTTTCCATTCCAATACTTTTGAACTGATGATAGCTTTGGATCGCAAGCACCATGCCGATGAATGTCCCGGTCAGCGCAACCACGGGCAAGCTCAAAACGCCGACGGCATAAAAATTCGGCATCAATGTTTCGCGTTTCGGCCGGACCGTGAACATCCAGACGAACATTTGCAAGGTGAATAGAGAAATGTCCCCAAGGGTCGTGAGGCCTTGCACGACGACTCCGCCCCATGCGCTCAAAACACGGCTCAAGTTGTTCATGAGTCGACCTGGAATCGAGTCGGCATGTGGAAACGGATTAGCGGCCATAACTGGGTTGATCGGCTGTCAAAACACGTAGCTTGAGCAGACCTTGCCGGAAAAAGCGATTATAACGTGTACTGCTGACTGCTAGCATTTAAGAAGGCAAATTGCCGCACCCTTGGAATGGCGTTATTTTAGTGTTGCACGCTAATCGGTACTCACTTTGTAGCGGAACAGCGCAAGCTGTCCGGTGACTTGTAGCGGAACAGCGCAAGCTGTCCGGTGACTTGTAGTCAAATCACTTGGATATTCACCGGGCGGCTCGCGCCGCTCCGCTACGAAAACATTGGTTCGAACCGAAAGTGATTGCCATTGGGCGCAAGCTTGCAGCTTGCAAGGAATCACTCATGGCAAGCTGGAAGCTCATCCATGGCAAGCTGGAAGCTTACCCCACTCTACTATTCTCTCCCATTCCTTTCGCAAGAACTGACTATGAAGTGACAAGTGATACGTTAAATCCACCCAAGCGATGGTACACAAGTCTTTACGTTCAGACGATCCTCGCGGTCCTTATTGGAATTGCGATTGGAAACTTCTTTCCGGACATCGGGAAGCAGTTGAAGCCGCTCAGCGATGGCTTCATCGCCTTGATCAAGATGTTGATAGGCCCGATCATCTTTTGTACCGTCGTCCATGGGATTGCTTCGCTGGGAGACCTAAGGCGGCTTGGGCGACTTGGCCTGAAGGCGTTTCTCTACTTTGAAGTGGTTTCGACGATTGCCCTTGTGGTTGGTTTGTTGGTCGTGAATGTCCTAAAACCGGGTGAAGGCTTTACGGCGCCTGGGGAAACGTTTCATGCGGAAGCGAACGATGTTTCAACGGGCCACACCGCGGTGCAACCATCGAAAGACCAGACGTCGGCAGATTTCTTTCTGCATATCATTCCCAAAACGTTCGTGAGTGCCTTTGTCTCGGGCGACCTATTGCAGGTCCTTTTGGTTTCGGTTTTGATTGCGGTTTCGATCTTATCGATGGGCGAGCTCGGGGAACCCGCGTTGCGATCGATCGAGTATCTGACTCAGATCTTTTTCGGGGTCATGAATATCGTCGTGAGATTGGCACCGTTGGGCGCGTTGGGAGCCATGAGCTATACGGTGAGCCTTCATGGCCTTGGTACGCTTGGAAGACTCTTGCTCCTGATGGTGGGATTTTATTTAACTTCTGCGTTTTTTATCGGAGTTATCCTAGGCGGGATCGCTTGGTTCTCTGGCTTTTCGATCTTCCGATTTTTGTATTTCATCAAGGAAGAGATCCTTTTGGTTTTGGGAACCAGTTCGTCAGAAACCGGATTGCCAGGACTGATGAAAAAGACCCAAGAGTTAGGTTGTTCGAAATCGACGGTCCGATTCGTGATTCCGACCGGCTACAGTTTCAATCTCGATGGTACCAATATCTACATGTCGATGGCGGCGATTTTTTTGGCTCAAGCAACCAATACAACATTGACTCTATGGGAACAAGTTAGTTTGTTGGCGGTTTCCATGCTGACTTCGAAGGGCGCGAGTGGAGTGACGGGAGCTGGAATCGTAACGCTGGCAGCAACCTTGCAGGTGGTCCCTCGCATCCCGATCGAAGCCTTGCCGTTATTGCTGGGAATCGATCGATTCATGAGCGAATGCCGGGCGATTACCAATTTTATTGGCAATGGTGTTGCAACCATCGTGATCAGCCGCTGGGAAAAGGAGCTCGATGCGGAAACGCTCCGAGAGAATTTAAAAAGATAGGGAATCATCTGGCTCCAATGGCCGATCCCTACCGAACCCAGCCTCCCGCCGTTACCAAAATTCGTACATCCTAATCAGCCGCATCGCGCTAGGGCTGTTGATTTAATGGTACGACGGACTTCCTAGTCCGTCGAATTCTCCATCGACGGACTTGGAAGTCCGTCGTACCGACCTTGATCCGGAGGGCATCGACATCTAGTCAGTAAGGCTTGCTACCACCTACGCGTTACCATTGACCGATAACGGCGTGTAATCCATCTTCGTCTTTGACGTTCGGAATACAGCGTTCGAGGTAGGGGGCTTGTTCTGTGAAAAGGATAAAAGTTCCTGGTAACATTTCGCATCGTTTTGACGCACTATTTGAGAAAACGTTTGGGCTAGATAGTCCGACGTATTGCGCCCAGACTTTCTCTTCGGAAATAATTCCCATATTATTGGGGCGGTAGTTTCTGCCGCCAAAGGAAAAAAAACCGCTGATCGTCTGTGTCAGCGAAACCTGGTCTGCGGAGGGTGCGTCCAGCGGTGCTGAAAGCGGGGTCGCTCGATACGTATTGCGCACCAACGCCATGGAATCTTCGATGGGCATTTCCGTTAGGACTGCCGTTTGGCCGTCCAATACGTCTTTTGCGATGAACGCTTTTCCATCTCGATTGATGAACAAGGCAATCGTCCACTTGCAATCGGAGGCGTTGACGATCGAATTCTCATTCAGTGTGGGATCTTGTTTCGAGCCCCTTGCCACTACCCTCATGTTGCGCAGCGGATGGGTGACTGAAAATTGCGTTTGCAATCGAGGTGGAATCAATCCTAGGTACTGCTGCTTGCCGTCCAGGTCGAATTGTTGGCAGCCTCTTAGCTCGTTATTGGAATGGACCTGCATGGGAGCAAGCTGAGTATCGTTGCTCAGGACGATCCCTTGTTCAGGAACTCTGGCGGCAAAGTAATTCTGTCTGGACCAAACGACTCCATCGCCGTTGGTATCGACGAAGGCCAACGATCGAGTCCGCGAAATCGCTCCAAGACCGTCTTTCAATATCCCATAGCAAAACAGCAACAATGTAAATACGGCAGCGGTCAGAGGCATTGCGACCACGAGCCATACGCGTCGCTTGTGGTGATTGCACCAGATCATCAAACCAGGCACAACAATACCAACGAACAAAACGACAAAGGTCATAAAAGGAATGACAGGCGTTCGACCAACGGCTGGAATCAGCCAATTCCAGAAGTCATCTCCAATTCCATTTTTAAATCGTTCGGTTCGATTGACTGGATTGTAAAGCGAATCTTTCAACTGCTCACTGAGCAAGTTGGTGGACTCGCGAACATTTCTCGGATCAAGTCGCACGATTCCAAAACCGTGCATCACAAGGATAGGTTGCGTGAGATTGTCTTCCGCTTTTAAATTGGGAATCAAAACCTCTTCGGCTCCATAAAACCGGCTCACGAGGGTTTCCATATTGCTCATTTGAAAGTCGATGTAGGCGAGCCCAACTTCGGCTAAATCGTTTCCTAGTTTTTCTGACCAGCCTAGCAAATCGCTGGGAGCACGTTCCCTTTTCGTAGGGGCAGGTTCATTACCAAGAGTATATGGTCCATATCCGTAAGCCCCCCCATATCCTATACCGGAACGATTTAAGAACGCGATTCTTTTTTCGATCGCCATGAATCGATCCCAGACGGTGTCTTCGAGGAGGTCAATCGAGGACTCTAGATCCGATATCTGAGCGGGCAAGGATGCCAGTTCCGTTGTGTTTTTCGCCTTGTTCGCTCCTAAACCATCCCATTGTCGACGGACATCGATGGGTATGTAATTGGTGATTTCAGCGATGGTTGCGACTTTTCCAACCGACAGAATGCCCCCGGCCAAAACATACTGTTTCAAGGCGTCCAATTGTTCTGGTGCAAGCTGTGCAAAGTCATCCATGTGGATGGATATTTGAGCCAGTCCACTCAAAGCGAGCCAGTTCGAAGGCAATCTCGAAGCGTCCGCGTAGATCCCTTTTCTGCTGGTGCTTGAGAAGTATTCTTCTTGCGTAAACCAGTTCCCTGTCTTTGTCATTTCCGCCAACGCCGCTCGGCGTTTTGTATCATTCTTGGACGTCGCTTGGCTGATGATCGCCATGCTATGGCCGTATTGTGATACGTCCGACGCACCGCGATTGAAGCAGTACGATTTTTGGCCATTGAGCTTGCGGCCATTCAGCGTTGCGTAGAACGTAATCATTTGCGTTTCGAACATGTTGGCCAAGATCTCTTCGCGAGCTTCGCTAGCCCCTTGCTCAATCTTGATCTCAATAACCGAGCATGGCCCCTCTTGGGAGACTCGATCGCCCGTGCCAATGTTCAATCTCAACACGCCATCCGACTTGAACACGAGTCCTTTGCTCGGCACAACACGAACACGAATAGGGCAATATCCAGCGGTCCTTGAGAACCAATCCGGAAACGACACATGAATCGAGAGTCCGCCCGTGTCACCTTGTAAATTGTTTGTGATCAAGTACTCAGGCTGTACCTTACTTAAGTCCAGATAGCCTTGCGAAAGGCAAGGCGGCATATCGAGAAAACAAAAGCTGCAAAATGCAGCCAGGAACCATGCATTGCGGAGTCGACTTCCATTGAGAGCGAGTCGTTCGATTCCCGTCGCTTGCATTCAGCATTCCAATCAATACAAATTCGTCAATGAAGTTAATGTGAACACACCCACCGGTTCGTTCGAGGAACAGTGTCGCCTTTCGCTCCTAGGCTGTGAATTTATTGAATCGCTGGGAAAGCAGCAGGCACACTCCGTGTGCCGTAGCCTCAAAAACCGAAGGTTTTTGCGTTGCGGACGGCACATGGAATGTGCCTGCTACTATAAATTCACAGCCTATCCGCGAAAGGTCGAGGCAGTAACGCTTGTTTTGCGGAGCGAAAGGCGACGATGTTTTTCCGTTCCTCGTTAGTGTAGAGAATTGCAGTCCGTTCTGCAAAACGATCCCTAATTATTATTGACTTTGGCAAGTTGGATGGCTTGATCGACGAAGTCCATGCCGACATGATTCTTCCAAAGTTCCGTCAGGATACCAACGACTTCGCCGCGTGCGCCCCGGCCGATAACTCGTCCGTCGAGCGAAATCGCGTTCCATACCGCCCCACTCGATCCGGTCAAAATAATTTCACGGGCAGAAACCAGATCCGATTCAAGGATGTCCCGATATTCCACGCTTTTCCCAACACGGCTGAGCAGTCGCTCCGCCAATTGCAACGAACAGCCCAAAAGAATTTCGCCGTTGCCCGGGGATGCGATCGTGTTGTCTTGATGGACGACTAACAAATTCGCGACCGAGGTGTCCGCAATCGTCCCGCGAACCGTTTTCAATACTGCCAGCGACTCGGGTTGTGACTCCGGTGCGTTCGAAGCGGACAACAAATAAGGTAATCGACTGCGACTTTTTATTTGTGTTGGCCAACACTGAGTAGGAACCGAGCAGTAGCGACCCATGGTTAGTGGTGTTCCATGTTGGTACCAACTTGCAAGCTTGCCGAAGGGCAATGGGCTCAGATGAAACATGCACGAGGGCGAATGACCATTTGTTTTCTCCACCATTTCGCCTGGCGATAGCAGTACGACGATACTGACATCACCTGATAGCTCGACCAGTTCGTGATTCAAGTCGAGCAGACGTTGGCAATTCGCTTCAAATTGGCTCGCGATGAATTGAGATTCGATCGTGAGGAAACCTGCTGACCTGAACAACCGATCGCTTCGGTCATCTAGATCGAACATTCGACCTCCGTACGTCCGAAATCGCTCTACAAGAATCGCGCCGTACATGGTTCCGGCGTCATGGACCGACCAAGACAAGCTGTTTAACGGAACACATTCAAATCGTTGCGAGTCCGCATCCAATCGCAGGGCAAGGCTCTCACGGAACGACGCAGGCATTGAAGTTCGATTCTCCCGTTTCTTTCCAAAGCAAGTGTTGGATCATCAACCGAAAATAAGGGCACTGACCATAGTAACTCTTCTCGGAGTGCGTGCTGCCTATGATGGTCCCACAATCGTATTGTCGGATACGAGATTGTCCAGACAGTGGTGAAGTGGCACGTGGATTAGAAAAGGCCTCAAGTCCATTAAATCCTGAAAACCCAGAAAATCCAGCTGCAACCGGTCGACCGAATCGATCAAGGAATCGAAAACGCCTGAGGACAGGATCTCTCGAATTGTATAAGTTGATCAACGAATCGACATGTGTTAGGGCCAGACCATGCATCCCGTTGGGCGCGATCCAATCGCGATCGATGGCCGGCGCTACGAGCCCAACTCGATATTTTGACGAAATACCATCGTCGATTGTTGGGGTTGGACAGAAGCCGGGAATGGACCCACCCGCATTCAAATGCAATCCACCGGTCACGGCTCGCGCTCCAAACGAAAAACCCAGCAGACTTACTTGAGTTTCTTGGTGTAGTCTGTGCAAGATCCATGAAACATAAAGTGCTTGACATTCGGCTGACTCTGCGTTGTCGATTACATCTCGCAGTGGCTTTCTCTCACGCTGACTTGGCCATGACAACATCAAAAGTCGATAGGGTCGGTCTGTCTGCTGGCGAAGGTATCCATCGATGATGCGAATTCGATTGAGGGAATTGTTTCTCTCCATGAAGTTGCCATGCACGTACAAAATCGTCAAGGTATCCGTGCTTATTGCCGGTAGAGCTTGCTCTACTGAACTACGTAGCCAGCCATTGCCCTGCCACTTGTTTACTTCGACGTTTGGGTTCTGAAAATCAATTGAACTAAAATGATCTGGCAAATGTCTCGTCGAGATTTCGAATATGTCCGACTGATCGCCGTTTGCCTGTCGCGATAGGGAAATCGCGACAGAGCACAGCAAAAGGATTATTGCAGCGGCACGAGCCGTTAGGGCAAAAAGGTTGGGTAGCATAGAGCCACGATCTTTTGCATGAGAGAATGTGAGTGATTCAATCCCGATCCATCGAAGCGCTCCGAAAGCTATTCCATTGCCGAATAACTGTAACACCGAAACACGGTGCGGAGCGTTAGGAAAACTTTTCCAATCACGAAAAATATTCCATGTTTGTTTGCACAACCGGAATGGTGTCGTAGAGTTGTTCGGAAAAATGTGCACCGATGCAAGGGTCACAATGGAATTCTTAGGGGAGAAATGGGAAATGAAAACAAAGACATTAATTTCGGCCAGCTTGTTGCTGGCTTTCGCTGGATGCTCATGCGGTCAAAGTTCGAGGCCTAGCTTTTTTGCGAAGCTGAACCAACGCTTCCACGGCGCTCGCAATGTGGGTGAGCCATGCGACGCGGGGTGCCAAGGTGCCCCAATGCAATCTGCGGCAGGTGAGTGCGAATCGTGTGCCACCAACAGCATGAACTATGGCGGTTATGAGGGTCCGATCGTCGATTCCTATGAGGGCACCCCAATCGGTATGCCATCTGGATCCTATTCGACCCAACCCCCTACTTACTCAACGCCGTATTCGACCACAACGCCGTATTCGTCTGCAGGACAGCCATCAGGTGTTCGCGCGGGTACCGAAAGCATCCTTCCAAAAGCAGCCAACTAATAGCTGGCGGTTTTCGCCCCGAATGGGGCAGCAACATCATAGCCCAGGGCAGAGCGCAGCGACGGTACGTCGCGAAGCGCCGCCCTGGGTACGGTTCTCCATCTTAAATATCGATGAAGATCATCACGAACGACGACGTTCAGGATTGGGATGCACGGGCCAATGATCTTGCGGCTAGCTTCAAGTCGATCGGTTTACCGAGCGACGAATTAGCGTTCCACGACATGCCTTATCATTTGTAGGTTGCAATCACGGAGCAAGCCAAGGCCGACCCGACGGCCCCGATCCCATGGCCGCAAGAGTCTGTTTCGTTGGCGGACGGGCAGCTTGCGAACAACAAAGAGGATGTCAACCGGTTGTTCCAACACTTCCGAGCGCAGGGCTATGAAGGGGATCATCGCCAAGGATTTAGGGGGAGCGTATCACGTCGCAACTCGCGATCCCAGTTGGGTCAAGAGCAAGCCTGAGATCACCCTCGATCTGGTCATCACGGGGGCGCTATGGCGGTCACCAGCCAAGCGACCGCTGGCATGTTTGGCTCGTATGTGATCGCGGGCTCCGGGCCGACAAATCGGCCCACGAAGCCGACACAACCCGTTCGATCGAGGAATTGTATCTCAATCAGAGACTCAGCTAGCCTTCGACGCAAAAAGCGTTATCGATGATCGATTTGTCCAACTCACCTGCTTGATAGGCATGTTGAAGAGTCGAAGCGTTGGTTTTCTGTTGAAGTTGTGCGGCCCCGATTTCTCGCAGAAGATGCATGGTATCGAGAGAACGAGTTTCCATGATGATCATCTGCTGTAGCAACTGATCACAGCGGGCGATCCTATTTTGGCACGTTTTGCGTCTCGCTGGATCGGCCCAAACACGCTGCTCCGGGTCCTGAGGCTGGAATGGGACGAGTTGGCTTTGAATATGCAGAAGCCTGCCCATCAAATCTTGTTTGCGAGACAACAACGTCATCAAGGCGGACATGTCCTGTTTTGCGACTAAATCGGACTGAGCGATCGACAAGCCTTGCATTTCCGTCAATAGGAGCAGTTTCGATTCAATCAGGGAGTACAAATGGTTGGTGGAGAGGACGTTCGCATGAGGCAGATCTTGGTACATGGGGGCCTCGAGTACATGAAGGGATCGGTTTCCTTTGGGAAATATCAAAAAACTCGTCGAAAGCCAAGGCGGAAGAGGAGAAAACGTGGTAGACCTGCCAGCAATTTGGCCTTACCGTTACAATGCGATCTCTTTGAGCAGTTGAACGCTAGGGTCACTCGTCCCATTTTTCATTCAAATTAAGCGATTCGGATAGCATCGGCACATGAGCAATTTTCCCAAGCAAGAAAAAAACGAAGGTCCTTCCGCACCTGTTCGTCGAGGGCAAAGTTTCTGGATGGTCGGATTGATTTTGCTAGCTGTCTTTATGATGCTGTTCTTCGTACCGGGAATGACGAGTTCCCGGATTGACTACAGTTTCTTCCTGGAACAATTGGACAACCAGAACATTCAGCGTTTGACCATTTACGATTCCTACATTCAGGGGTCCTTTGTGTTTCCGCCGCCGGCTCCAGCCACGTATGACTACTACGGCAAGCTCAAGAAACCCAAAGAGTCAGCAGACGGTACGAAAGAAACGCTCAAAAAGGACTTTGAAGTCTTTATCCCGGCTGGGGCAGAGGCGCAATCGGAGTTATTCCGCAAGCTAAATGAACTGCGGGCAACATCGAAGAAGGCGATAGCAGATCCCAAGGATCCGGATGCGGTGCCTTCCACGCCCACAGATCCATTTGAATACAGCGTCGTTCCCGGCGGAACGCTTAGTACGATCATGATGCTCATTTTCCTTTCTATGTTGGTCGTGACGATTGTTGGCTTGTATCTGTTCTTTCGCCGAAGCCGGGACTCCATGATGGGGGGCGGCTTTCTCAATAGCTTTACACGTTCAACCGCCAAGCGCTTTGAACCCTCGGATCAGAGTATTACCTTTGACGACGTCGCGGGTCTGGAAGGAGTCAAGGCGGATTTGCAGGAGATTGTCGAGTTTCTAAAGTCGCCCGAAAAGTTCCAGAAACTGGGGGGCCGGGTTCCGAAAGGCGTGTTGCTCAACGGACCCCCGGGGACTGGCAAAACGCTGCTTGCTCGAGCGGTTGCGGGAGAAGCCGGAGTCGCCTTCTTTTCGGTCAATGGCAGCGAATTCATTCAAATGTTTGTTGGCGTAGGCGCATCTCGGGTTCGGGATCTCTTTGCAACCGCCAAAGATCAATCGCCAGCGATTATTTTCATTGATGAAATCGATGCGGTAGGTCGGCAGCGCGGTGCAGGTTTGGGAGGTGGTCATGACGAGCGCGAGCAAACGTTGAACCAGATTCTTGGCGAAATGGATGGTTTTTCGCCAACGGATTCCGTCATTATCATGGCTGCAACGAATCGACCAGATGTGTTGGATCCGGCCTTGTTGCGTCCGGGTAGATTCGATCGACTTGTGACTGTTGGGAGACCTACGCTCAAAGGCCGCGAGGCAATTCTCAAGGTGCATGTCCGAGAAGTTCCCTTGGACAACGACGTAGATTTGCACATTATTGCGGAAGCGACCGTGGGATTGACCGGGGCGGATTTGCGAAATATTGTCAATGAATCCGCGCTGTGGGCTGCCCGCCATGACAAAACGCGAGTCAGCATGAGTGACTTCGATTACGCGAGGGACAAAGTTCTGATGGGTGCAAAACGAGAGGAGGTCTTGCAACCAAGTGAAAAAGAAAAGACCGCATATCACGAAGCTGGGCACACGTTGACGGCCTGGTTTTTGCCGGGTGCTCAGCGGGTTCACAAAGTTACTGTTGTACCGCGTGGGCAGTCGCTTGGCAGCACCCAGATTTTGCCCAACGAGGACCGCATGAACATGTCCGAAAGTGAGATTCGAGATCAATTGGTGGTATTGTTAGCGGGCCGAGCCGCCGAAAAGATTATCTACGACGAAACATCCGTCGGCGCAGAAAACGACCTCGAAAGGGCCACGAGCCTCGGGAGGCGAATGGTTTCTCATTGGGGAATGAGTTTGAAACTGGGACCGGTATCCTACAAGCTCTCCGATAGCGATCCATTTCTCGGCCGTGAGATTCATCAGCAGCGTCAGTTCAGCGAGCGAACACAAGAAACGATCGACGCCGAGGTGGGCGACACCTTGCGGGCCGCAGATCGCCGCGCATCCGACATTCTTCACGCTCGGCGCGAAGAGCTCGAACGTCTCAAAGATGCGCTGATGGAAAGAGAAGAGCTAGATGAAAAAGAAATCACGGAATTGATAGGCCCAAGCGTTCACGTCAAAGGAATTCCTGAGACCAAACCGACCGAAACGGTCGTTGCCAGATAGCGAGAGTATGCCCCGCAAGAAATCCAACAAAGTTCGGATCGAGTTTCGCAAGAATCATCAATCCCAAGCCCGTGACGCGGATCTCACCAGCGATTACGCGTCGAATCAGGACGATATAGATACCGTTGCGTCGCAACGCGTGAGCGGCAAGGGAGAGCATACACGCCATCGAACAGTCCAAGGAAATTTGATCGAACGCGAACCGCAGGACGCATTTGGGCAGGTTGACCTCAACGTAAATGCTCCATCGGCACTCAGCGGTTTGGTGCTGCGGGTTCACGGCTTGGAATCCATAGTGCGTGTGGCCGATGGTCGGATTTTTCGGTGTGCTGTCCGCAGGGTTCTTAAGAATCTTGCAACCGATCAACGGCACGTCCTCGTCGCAGGCGATGCAGTGAAGTTGCTTCCGGAGGGAGCTGCACAAGCTTGGATCGTTCGGATTGAACCGAGGCGTTCCACGTTGAGTCGCACCAGCAAGCAGCGTCGGCATGTTATTGTTGCCAATGTGGATCAGTTGCTGGTGGTGACCAGTGCCGCTCAGCCATCGATCAAACCGAACCTGATCGATCGCGTTTTGGCGACTGCCGAACAAAATCAGCTCGACGCTTGCATCTGTATCAATAAATGCGATTTGATCGATGTGGCAGCGTTGCAACCGCTGATTGGAACGTATGCGCAAATGGGATATCGTGTGCTGATGGTCAGTGCGGCCAAGGGTTGGGGGCTTTCGCGACTACGCGATATCACCCGCAATCGCAACAGCGTCGTGATTGGGCAGAGCGGTGTGGGCAAATCGTCGATTCTCAACGCCATTGACAAGGATCTTAAACAACGTGTCCAAGCCGTTAGTGCGGAAAACCAAAAGGGCAAGCATACCACGACGACCGCCGAGGTTTTTCCACTGAGCTATGGTGGGTCGATGATCGACACGCCTGGAGTGCGGCAGTTCCAACTGTGGGATATCGTGACCAGTGAAATGTCGGGTCTTTTTCGAGACATCCGACCTTTTGCCTCAAACTGTCGTTATCCAAACTGCACTCACATTCACGAAAACTTATGCGCCGTCAAAGACGCGGTCGCCGACGGCAGGCTTGACGGACGGCGCTACGACAGTTATTGCCAGATGGTTGAGAGTCCTGGCGAGATGGTGCGGGACGATTTTGAGGAGTTCGAATAGGCTTTGGCACATGACTGATTGTCGTGGCGCACGCTTCCGGCTACACTGCTGGAGCTTATTTTCCCACCCTTTTTTGGAGCTGCGGATCTAAAAATCCATTGCAGCGGAGTATTTCATGAGCGCTACGTTCGCTTCGCCCAAAGTTGACGCAACCAAAGCCAAATTGAGTGTCGGCGGAAAGGATATCGAGCTGCCCGTGCTTGTCGGTACCGAAAACGACCGAGCCATCGATATCTCGAAGTTACTGAAGGATACAGGTCATACGACAATCGATGACGGCTTCGCAAACACGGCCGCTGCATCGAGTTCGATTACGTATTTGGACGGAGATAGAGGGATTCTGCGTTATCGCGGATATCCAATCGAGGCCCTGGCAGAACACTGCGACTTCCTCGAGACGAGTTATCTCCTGATCTATGGTGAATTACCAACGATCGCTCAGTTAGATAAGTTCAAAGATTCGATCGAGAAGCACACGATGTTGCATGAGGACATGAGGTCGTTTTACAACGGCTTCCCTCGGGATGCACACCCGATGGCGATTCTTTCAAGTGTGGTGGGTGCCCTTTCGACTTTCTATCAGGATGCTCTCGATCCACATGATCCAGACGAAGTGGAAGTTTCCATTCATCGCTTGATTGCCAAGTTGCCGACGATCGCAGCGTACAGCTACAAGAAAGCTTTTGGACAGCCTTTTATCTATCCCGACAACAGTTTGGACTACTGCCAGAATTTTCTAAGCATGATGTTTGCGTTGCCAAGCGAGCGATATCAGCCGGACCCCGATTTTGTACGGGCATTGAATTTGTTGTTGATCGTTCACGCGGATCACGAACAAAACTGCAGTACTTCGACGGTGCGGTTGGTCGGCTCGTCGAACGCGAATTTATTCGCTTGTGTCTCGGCGGGCATTTGCGCATTGTGGGGACCGCTGCATGGTGGAGCAAACGAAGCTTGCGTGAATATGCTAAAGCAGATCGCCGATGATGGTGGCAACGTCAAAAAGTACGTCGATATGGCCAAGGATAAGTCGAGCAATTTCAGACTGATGGGCTTTGGACATCGTGTCTACAAAAACTATGACCCAAGAGCCAAAATTATCAAAGCAGCCTGCGATGTGCTGCTTAATAAACTGAATCTGAACGATCCCTTGTTTGAAGTAGCCCAGGAACTAGAAGCGGTTGCATTGCGCGACCCATACTTCGTCGAACGAAAATTGTATCCGAATGTCGACTTCTATTCGGGCGTAATCTACCGAGCCATGGGAATCCCGATCCAGATGTTTACTGTGTTGTTCGCCATCGGTCGATTGCCAGGTTGGATCGCTCACTGGGTTGAAATGCAGAACTCGCCGAACACTCGTATCGGTCGACCGCGTCAGGTCTATACGGGGCCTGTGAAGCGCGAAATCGTTCCCATTGAGAGTCGGTAGTTGGTGATTCGTATGAAGCTCGAAACACAATCGCCAACCGTTGAGAAATTGGGAGAGGGAATTGACCAGCTACCTAATCGCCGGGAGTTGACGATCCAGTTGGACCGGCCGTTGTCCCAGTTGTCTTGGATCCAAAAATCTTTGGTCTGCGCTGAATTGTCAAAGCTCTCGTATGCCGATCCAGGGCTAGTTGAAAAGATCGCGTATAATGCGGGCCTCGATCAATGTATTTTCATCGCACGCGACGGAGCCGAGGCATATGTGTTAGGCAATCGCTTCGATTGTTTGATCGTATGCCGTGGCACAGAACCGTCGCAATGGAACGACATCGAAGCAGACGCTAATGCATGGACCATTGCGACCGACATTGGTCGGGTTCATAGCGGTTTTGACGCCGAGGTGAACCAGCTATGGCCGTTGCTCGAACAGCAGATCAAAGAGAATCAGCGCACGATGTGGTTCGCAGGCCACTCGTTGGGCGGCGCGATGTCCGCTGTGTGTGCTGTGCGTTGCAAACTCTCTTCGATTCCGTCTAATCCAAAAGCGATCTTTTCGTATGGGGCACCCAGAGTCGGCAATAGGCCCTATACGTCCGTTTTGAAGACCAAGCACTACCGCTGGGTCAACAACAATGATATCGTTCCGAGAATGCCCCCCAGGTGGTTGGGTTATCGGCACATGGGGCAGGAGATTTATCTCAATCGACATGGCCGAATCAGCTACCTGCGTTCTTGGTTGCGCGTTCGCGATCGCTTTAGGGGATTGCTTACTTCGTTGCGAGTTGGAAAGTTCGATTACTTTAGCGACCACCCCATTTCAGAGTACATCGGCTGCATTGCGAAATTGTATCAAGAGGAACTTGCCGGCAATCCGGTAAAGACGCCCAAACACATCCCTGCGGAATAGTTGCGATTCAGAGGCAGTGCCATCTGACTTTAGCCGGCCAGTGGCGTCTGAGTCCTTTCTAGGTTCGGTTTCCGGGTTTGAAACTCGAATTCACACGAAATCCTTCCTCTCCCAAACACCAAAAGATCTGCTATACTTTCGAATTACCCTTCCGGGATGAGCATTTTGACGCACTCCCGATCATTTTCCACATTGAACGGCCAACGGCCTGCGAAAAGACTTTCTCTATGTCGGATCATTGGAATGGCATCGCCAATCTGCTCGGAACTCCTTCTCTTAACCCGATTAGCAAGAAGTCCGACAGCTCAAAGCCTCAAAAACCGGCGGTTGTGGTTGAGCAGCCCCCTCAAGTCGAAGAATACGCGGAACCTGTGACCTTGGAAGCAGTTGAGTTGTCCAAAGCCAAGCCTGAGGCCTCGCGGTTGCGGAGCTCGTGGGATGCGGTCGCGCAATTCTTTGGTGTTTCGTCGCCCGAACCGCCGCAGGAATCCATTTCGCGTACGAGCGACCTACCCAAGAATCCATCGGATTCGGAATCGAAGCAGTTTGGAGCCCCAAGCCGCAAAGGCAAGCCCAGTATGTGGGGTGTTTCGGAACAGCCAGTGGTTACAAACGACGCATCGATTCAAGGCGACGCGTCGTTACCGCCAACAAGGGAAGTCCGCGATTCCCGTGCCTCTCGCGAAAGATCATCTCGCGAAAGCAGCAACCGTCAAAACACACAAGAACGCCGTCCTCGTTCGGACGAAGCCTCTCCGGCGCCGGTGCGTGAGTTCAATGAGGTCGAGGTTGAACCTGGTTTTGGTGAACCAACGAGCCGCAGATCCACCCCGCAGACTTCCCGAAGCGATGCGAATGAGCCACCCAATTCCGATCGCCGCTCCACGCGTCGGCCTCCACGAAGAGGGCGTTCCGTTGCAGACGAGTCCCTTCCCACCGACGAGCCCACCATCGAGCCAGTTTCTGATACCGATGAGCCTTTTGGTTTTGGTGTCGAAAGGAGCGCCGAAGATCGATTGGAACCGGTCCGAAGCCCATCCGCTCGAGGGGGAAGAGGACGCGGGTCAAGAGATTCCAGTCGCGACGTCGAGCCAAAAACGGTGGATCGATCCGAAAGTTCCGAAATTGGCGAAAGGCCAGCCAGAACGGATCGACCCGAAAGAGCCGATAGGCCAGAACGCGGCCCAAGGCCAGAACGGTCCGATCGTCCGATCCGTCAGGAGCGAGCCAACCGACCCGAGCGTACCGGTAGCTCAGAACGAACCGATCGACCAGAACGTACCGATCGACCAGAACGTGCTGACAGGCCAGAACGTGCTGACAGGCCAGAACGTGCTGACAGACCAGAACGCCCCGATCGTGCAACGCGGCCCGAGCGAACAGAGCGAGTTAGTCGGCCAGAGCGAACGGATAGACCGGACCGTGCAAGCCGGCCTGAGCTCGCCGAAAGTTCAGATCGCGCAGGTCGACCAGAAAGAGCACCGGACCGAGGACGAGGCCCCCGCGATGATCGCAGCGGACGCGACAGTAGCGTTCGCGATTCCAACGCCCGCGACGAACGTCGTGACATGCCAGCCCAATCCAAATCGATTCCCAAGCCAACAGGATTCGGTGCCGGACTGCACGATGAAGACGATGATGATGACTTCGGATTTCGTGAGGATCCTATTCTCGTAAATGAAGAATTCGTACTGGTTGACGATGACGACTCCTTTGCGTCTGGCTCGGGGAGCGACGTAAAGGATTTGGAGGATCGCGAAGCCCGACCCAAACGTCGACGTGGGCGAGGTCGTGGAAGACGTGGAGAGCGAGTTGCCGACGAAAAGGGGGAACGAAGCGAGTCTAGCAACGAACCGGACGGAGATGAGGATGGGAGCGAAATCATTTCCAAAAACACCAAAATCCCTTCGTGGCAAGATGCGATTGGTACCTTGGTTGCCACGAACATGGAAAACCACCAACGCCCTCAAAGTCATAGCCGCAGCCCGCGAGGTAGGGGCCCTAGGCGCGATCGATAAGGGCTACGCTCCACTCGCTAGGCCGCTCACCTTCCAATCCTTTGTTTGGAAGGGAGAAACGGTCTAAGATTCCCCCTAACTCCAACCAACTGCAGACAAACAAGGGTTTGATTTCCACTCAAGCGTGTTACAATTCAAGCATGGGCGGACGAAAATCGGTTTCTTATCGCTAAAAGTTCGTCTTAAAACGGTTTTGTGGTTTAAAAAGTAACTCGGTTTATCGAGTCTTTTGTTTGGGAGTAGTTCTAATGTTAACGCCCACGGTTTATGTGATTGATGACGATGAAGGATCGAGGAAATCGGTCGAATGTTTGTTCAATGTGCATGGAATACAAACGGTTTCGTTCGAATCAGCCGCCGCTTTTCTTGAAACAACCGTCCAACCCGTGGGCTGTATTGTTACCGATCTCAATATGCCTAACATGAATGGCTTGGAGCTTTTGGAGAAGGTACGCGAGGCGGGATGGAAAATTCCGGCAATTATCATCACCGCCTTCGGTGAGATTTCATCCTGTGTCCTAGCACTGAAAGCGGGAGTGGTCGACTATCTCGAAAAACCGGTTCCACCCGAGACGCTAATCGCTCGAGTGAAAGAGTGTTTGATTGCGAGCGAGAAAAGGTATGAATCGTTACTTGCTCAGCAAGCGGCCGAGAAAAAGATCAAGAGTTTGACGAACAAAGAGACGGAAGTTTTGGAACTTCTGGTTCGAGGACTATCGATGAAAACGATCGCAGCCGATTTTGGAACGAGCTTCCAAGCTGTTTCGCGGCATCGTCAACGAATCCTTGAAAAATTGGGTGTCGAAGGGGACGTGAACATGGTTCGATGGGTACTTGACCATCGTCGCGCCGTCGCGGCGGGTTAAGTGACGGGCGTCAGGTTTTTTGCAACATTTGCGAAACCAATCGATCCCGAATGACAACTCCAACCAACTGTCCGGTTGAATTAACGATTCGACCCAGTTTGCTGTTTTGAGAAACCATTTTATTAAGGACGGCGATTTGTCCGTCCTGTTCCTCAAACGTGGAAACCGCTTTGAGCTTGGGCGACTTGAGACTCGTATTCAGTTCTTTGGCTTCGTAGTATCCAACGAGCCTCTTGTCACGGGGGTGAAGGACTGGCAAAATCAGTTGATTCGACTTCAAGAGGATTTGCCTTGCTTCGTCGATGGGCGTGTCAAGTTGCACGGATCGCAAGCCTCTCAGTGGCATGCAGTATCTGGAGATCGGCTCGCTTCCGTAAGCAAACATGTTTTGAACCAGATCTCGCTGCACGGGTTCCAGTAATCCGGCCTGTTCCCCTTCCTCAAGAACCTGACGCAATTCACGTCTTGCGAGCGCCGGCTGAATCTTGAGGGGCTCTTCTCCCAAGATGCGTTGAAACCATCGGCTTAGAAAATAGAGTATCCAGGTCAATGGCAGGGCAACGATCGTTAGCAGGAACAGCGGCCATCCGGCTTTTTGAAGCAATCGGTGAGGTATTTGGTGAAAAAGGCTCTTTGGCAGCAGCTCGCAGAAAATAAACAACAGCGGCGTGCTTAATATGCTGACAGCGATATTCACTCGCGGGTCATCGTAACCGAACAGTTCGAGCACGAGCCAGGCGACACCCACCGGTACCGCATAATTGGCAACTGTATTTCCAACGAGCAGTGTGGAAACAAAGAGTCCAGGATGGTTCGTAAGCCAGAGCAACCCTCGTGCGACTCGCGATCCATCGACGGCATCAAGCACCAAGCGAACACGAGGGACGCGATAGAGCCCTGTTTCCACTCCGCTACAAAAAGCGCTCAATGCACATGCCCCGAGGATGAGCAAAATCGCAAGAATCATTGAATGCCTCCGGATTCATCGAGTGAAATATCAAACTCGGAGCTGGTGATTTGAACAAACATTTCACCACGGCGAGGTATGTCCGTTACCTGCAATGTAAACGGCCCCCATTCCACTCGGTCGTCGACTTGAGCAATACGTCTCAGTTGGCTTTGAAGTACGCCTGCGATCGTTGCATCGCGAGTTTCCGGTAGCTTGATCCCGAGTGATCGTTCCAGTTGCTTAACTCTTGTAGCGCCCGTTACTTCCCATTTGGCCTCTCCTGTCATCGCAAAAAGAGGCCGCCCCATCGCATTGATAGCGGCAGAAGGGCTTGCGAAAACCGCTTCGATAATATCTTCAACGAACAGCACTCCGATCGCGTCTCCTCGTTCATTGACGACGATGGCTACTTTGATGTCTAGTTTGAGCAACATTTGAAATACGGACGCAAGGCTTGCGCACCAGGGTACATAGACCGCAGGAACGGTGACAGGCACCAAGCGTTTCTCGACGGAAAGTTGCAGTTGCTCGATCGTCGTTGTGGCGGTGACCTCGCTATCCGACTTGGACAATACCAAAACAATTTTTTGGCGGCTCTCATCGAGCGTTTCCTCGTTTTGCTCGTCCAGCCATTCCTGAATTTGACCGAATGCAGCCGGCAGAGTGATGGCAGCAAACTGGCTCTTGGGGTGCATCCAGTCTGGAGTTTGAATGTTGGACAATTGAAGAATGTTCTGAAGAATGCCCTTTTCCAAATCGATCATTTTCGAATCGGTTTCACTCAATTCAATCGCTCGCTCAAGATCTGTAGTTTCCAATACGGATTCAGGAATGAGCCCTGGAAAAATCAATCGTCGACAAACGTCGTTGATCGCTTGCATCGCAATCGCCAACGGGCGAACTGCTTGCATGATCAGCGACATCGGAATGGCAATCCAACGCCCGATCTTGACCGGAGCAAGAACGCCAACGCTTTTTGGCAGCAATTCAGCGAACAAAATGACGATTCCTACCGTTGCAAAGCCAAACACCAACGACCAACCATCCCAAGCATCTGTTTTTGTGATCCACGATGAAATCACATTGGCACATGCAAAAAAGGTGATATTGATCCCTAGGTTGCAGAGCAGGATGCAAGACAACAGATGCGATGGGTTGCTGAGCAATTTTTCGATGCATTTGTCGCTGCGTCGCGAAAGCTGCAATTGCGAACGTTGTGCGGTTGTTAGAGAAAACAACGCAGCCTCGCTTGCCGAAAAGAGCGCCGACAATGCAAGCATCGTCAAAAGCGCACCGATCACTAAAAGCCACGCGATCGGGCTAACGTCGTTCACGATTGGCAACCTGCATTTTCCTAAAGTAGCAGTTTATTCTTCGTCCGCAGTTCTGGATCTTCCAAAAGCAAAGTCAAACTCGCTCAGCGCTGGAATCATCATGGCTGCGGTTGCAAACGCATAAGAAACCGACACCACACTGAACACAGCCAATTCTTGGTCTCTCAGTATAAAGCTTGTGATCGCAAAAAACGTAAGGAATGGTAGCAAGAAAGAACTGATCGTGATGGCAGGAGATGGGTTTCTAGAACCTATCGCCACATACAAGCCTGTTCCGCCACCAAGAATGATGAACAAAAACGGAGCGAGTTGCCTACCGAACGAGCCTCGAAACATCAACATGATCAACATGCACGTCGCAACTCCGAGGAACAAAAAAAAGACCGTTCCCAAACTGGTTCCAATGGCTATCCGGCTTTGTGCGTAGATCATGCCGCAGTGAATGCCGAGCATGGCCACGAAAAAATCCATCACCAACAACGTGACAACGGTGAATACTAAGTTCTCAGTGCTCAACGCGGACTGACTCCAGAGATAAAAACACAACAAGAGTGGAGCAATCACCATTTCTTTGGTCACGTACAAAATACCACAAATCTTGCCGAACAGGAAATTGGTGGGGGAAATCTCCGTTACCAACAGCAAATCCAACGCGCCGCCATCGCGCTCGTTGGTGATCGAGTTGACTGCCAATGCATTGATGATAATGAGTGACAATACGAAAAAAGGTGCAACGAGTGCGACCGTGGTAGGAACCAATTCCTCCTGAAACGAAGTCGTTTGGAGGGCTACACCTTCCAGGATAGACTGCCGGAGACCTATTCCGACCACCAAGCCGATGGTCAGGTAAGCCAACTGAATAACGAGAACTTTGCGTCCGTAGGCCCAAGTCCTTATCTCGCGCCAAAGAACAGGGTTGTTCCAAACTCGCCGTGGCGCTCGACTCTTCCAAACTCGCACGACTCGCGCGTTGTCACCAACCGCAGCCTCGTTCGAAACAACTGCGACTGTAGGTTCATCGGATTCGGCATTCACCGAACGGCGCTCGCGTGATGGATTCCAAATCCTCAGTCGTCTTATCGAGAGTACCGAGAGTGCAAAGGCAATTCCGAGCATGCATACGCCTGAAAGCAATGCGTTTCCACCTGGAAGATAGAACGGAAGGATCGATTTGGAAGCAATCGGTTGAGTCACATCCCACACGGCCCTCAGCGGACTTGCCAGTATGGCAAAGGAAGGTGAAACCATCGGAAATTGACCAGCGGAAATGACTTCACCCAAAGCCAACCACAACGCGATAATAAGCATTGTGACCGCAATGGTTTGAAACGTCTTATCACGCCAAAAGGCAATCGTTGCTCCGAGCGAAGCACTCGCGATAATCGCGCACAGTGTGACCCAGGTACATGACAAGACTTGTTCGATCGAAACACCACCGAGCAAAATGATCGAGAAAACGATCGGCAAAGAGGCAAAAAAAGCGTTTAGCGTCGCTAGTAAACCTGCCCCAATTTTTCCGAGCACTATTTCCGAATTTGTCAGTGACGTCATTAAGAGGAGGATAAGCGTTTGTTTATCCTTTTCATGACTCACCGCAATCGAGCCAGCCAATGCAGCCATGAAAAGCAAGACGATCAACTGAAACGGTGCGATCAATTGAAAAATGAGCACCCCAAAACGAGCCAAATCGCCTGCATTTTGGACCGGTTGAATTCCTGCAAGCAGCAACCATGTCGTGCAAATGATTGCAAAGAGCATCATCCCGAATACGACACGATTGACAAAATGCCTCCCGCGGCGGGGAAGAGTAGCGGTTTCTCGATGAAAAATGGGTCCAATCATGCCTTCGAGTTTAATTGGAAAGACGATCCTAGACCATGCCCCAATGACTTAACAGAAAATTGAAAGTTACTGGGTAAATTCCGTTTCGGTCTAGGATTTAATGGAGCAATCGTCGCGGATTAGCCGAGTACAAAAACAACGGGTTCAGACTGCAGCTGGATTCTGAAGCAGTTTTGCAACGATTAGGACGGGTCATGAGCTATCTGAAACACTGGAAATTACAACGTTCACCGTTCTCTATCCAAGGGAATCGTCGAGCCGTGTTTACCGGGGGAACGTTCGAGGATGCGCTTTCCCGAAGTGAGTTTTTGGTCGACCAAGGAAAGCAACTCGGTTTAGTCATTGGTCCGTCAGGATCTGGAAAGACAACATTGCTTGAGCACCTTGCTTTCAAGCGAAACTCTCAAAATCCAAGAGAGTCGATCGTGCGAGTTGATTTGAGATCCTCGAACTTTCCCTCGTTAGCAGGACGAATGGCAGATGCCCTCGGACTCATCCGCAGCTCATCGGAAACCAACACTTGGGGGGCCGTTCAAGATCACTTGTTTTCCACTTCTGCAATCGGACATCGGACTGTTTTGATTTTCGACAATGTGTGCGAAGTTGACGATAACGTTGTTCAGTCGCTTTCCAGTCTCTTGTGCTCAAAAATGCCCTGGTGCACTTTCCTGAGCGTTGATGACGAGTCCTTGGTGAATCTACCGCTCTGGATTTTGGAGCACTGCGAACTCAAAATTGAACTTCGAGCTTGGGATCTTGCCCAGACCGCAGATTATTTCGAATTTGCAATTGCACGCGAAGGCGGTCGTGACGACATCTTCGACGGCCAAGCCATGACTCGCATTCACGAATTGGGTGATGGAATTCCTCGGAAAATTTCCAAAATAGCCGAACTTACCTTGGTCGCAGGTGCGCGTCGGAACTCAAAATGCGTAACGTCGGAACTGGTGGATCAGGTCTGCGACGAGTTTACCTTCACCCTCGGAGCGAAATTCCCACCAATCTGGGAAGTTCAGCAATTGAATGCTAGATAATCTAAGTAAGAATAAAATGGGTGAACAAGGCTTAATGGTACATGTTTTCACGCTGACAGCAGCTTGAGGAGCATATTCCAACTTGGTGTTCAAGCCAATTGGGGTGCGCGTTACAAGTGAACTTTCGGTTTTTGGAAAATGTCGTTATTGTCTGGGCACAGAATGACGGGTCTTCAATTAAGATTCGTTGAACCTGGAAGGGCATTTGCCAATCATGACTACGAAAACCATTCAAATTTTTACGATCGAACAAGCGAGAGCCATGCTCCCGTTGCTTCGACTCATTGTGACAGATATTTCGCTGTCCCATCGTGAGCTGACAGAACGCAAATCCAATTTGCGACGAATGCTTCGTCGCAATGAAGGAAGCTCTCGTTTTCAAGTTTACGACGCCGAGATCGTTGAAATCCAAGAAGATCTTAAAAACGAAACAGCGCACTTGGAAGAGTATGTGAGCGAGTTGGAGCAGTTGGGAGTTGTGCTCCGGTCGGCGCACGATGGAATTGTTGACTTTCCTGCTCAAATCGATGATGCTCCCGCTTTCTATACTTGGCAAATGGAGCAACCCGACGTGCTTCAGTACCATTGGGCCGACGAGTCGACCGCAGATCGAAAACCGATCCAAGAGTAGGTCGGTCGACGGGACTGAAACCCCACCACGGCGCTGATTTCCGTTAGACTAGAGGAATGCGTCATTTACCGGCCCAAATCGCTTAGTTCCGAATTAGCATTAGAATTCGATGTGACGTAAGCGAGCGCCAAAATTGTTGATCTGGGAGGGAGAGGCTCCTGCCGAACCAATGCGAACGACCTTCCGAAAAAAACGACTTCTAGCAATGCTCTCGATGTTCCTGGGTCTGCAATCATCCGTCGTTGCACAAATGGTCGACTGGACAAGGGAGGTCTTGCCCATCCTGCAGACTCACTGCATTGCGTGCCACGGTCCTGACACGCAAGAATCCAAGCTTCGTTTGGATACCATGACAGAAGCGTTGCGAGGTGGTGATTCCGGCGAACCCGTCATCGTCCCAGGAGATAGTTATCGCAGTTACCTCGTCGAGCGCATCAGCAGTACTGATCCCAAACTGCGAATGCCACCCGATTCGGACCCCTTGTCCGAAAAAGAGCAATCGTTGCTGAAGGCTTGGATCGACGCGCCTCTCTTGTGGACTGAGGCCAAGGATGCGCTTTCGAAAACGGCAACCACCCACTGGTCCTTTCAGCCTGTGGTGCGTCCCCGCGTTCTTGATCCCATCGACACAAAGTCCATCGACACAAAGTCCATCGATGCCTTCATCGCCGCTAAGCTCCGCGAGACTGGGCTCACCATGTCGCAGCAGGCCGAAAAGCGACGTTTGATTCGGCGTCTTTTCCTAGTCATGCATGGTTTGCCCCCGACCCAACAACAAATTGACCATTTCTTGGCGGATCCTCGTCCGGAAGCTTGGAACGATCTTGTCGATCTTGTCTTGAATAGCCCGCGATACGGCGAAAGGTGGGCCATGCATTGGTTAGACATTGTTCGCTTCGGAGAAACAGACGGTTTTGAAACCAATCGAGAGCGTCCCAATGCCTTTCCCTTTCGCGATTGGGTCATCGCTGCCTTCAATTCGGACAAGCCCTACGATCAGTTTGTCAAGCAACAGATCGCAGGAGATGCGCTCGGCGAGCCGATCGGGACCGGCTTCCTTGTGGCTGGCCCAAATGACATCGTCAAGGGTCAAGATCCTCTGCTTGGTTTGATGCAGCGGCAAGATGAACTCACCGATATGGTGAACACGACAGGAACGGCTTTCCTCGGTTTGACAACTGGATGTGCACGCTGCCACAACCATAAATTCGATCCGATCTCTCAATCCGATTTTTATGCGTTGCAAGCCGTTTTTTCAGGTGTCGAACACGCAGTACGCGAACTACCGCTCAGCCAAGATGCCTCACGCCGTCGCACGGAAATCGATGCTGAAATCGAAAGTGCAAGAAAGGACCTCTTGCCGTATACTCGCCAACGCGGTACCCGAGTCGCAGTCAACGCAAAAGAAAACCTTGAGGACTTTCCATCAACGGAAGCGAAGTTCATTCGATTCACCATCTCTGCCACCAATGCAGCCGAGCCTTGCATCGACGAACTGCAAGTGTTTTCGGACAATCAAAACGTCGCACTCGCAAGCAACGGAGCATCGGTAAGGTCCTCGGGTGACTTCGAGCATCCATTGCACAAACTCGAGCATATCAACGATGGGCAATTTGGGAACGCGCGTAGCTGGATCTCGAATGTTCGTTCGGGCGGTTGGGTCGAGATTCAACTTCCTAAAACCTATCGAGTCGAACGGATCGTGTGGTCTCGCGATCGGCCGGGTAATTTTTCCGATCGGCTTGCGACCGACTATCGCATCGAAACTTCCTTGGATGGTGACAATTGGAAACAGGTTGCGAGTTCGTCCGATCGCATTCCTTTCGGCGACGGCAAAAAAGAAATGCAATACGACTTCTCGGGATTAAGTGAAGCCGAGTTGAAAGCAGCCAAGAGTTCGCTTGAACGAATTCCATTGCTTGAAAAAGAGAAGGCAGCGATCCTTCAGAACGCGAGAGCGTATGTGGGTAGTTTCAAACAACCGAAACCAACGTATCGACTGCATCGGGGCGATCCAACTTCGTCGCGCGAGCAAGTTGCGCCGGGGGCCATTGCTTCATTGGGACAACTGCAATTAGACAGTACTTCTCCGGAACAACAGCGGCGATTGGCGATAGCGAATTGGATTGCAAGCTCCGACAACCCACTGACTGCGCGCGTCATGGTCAATCGCTTGTGGCAGTTTCATTTCGGAATCGGGATTGTGGATACACCAAGTGACTTTGGGGCCAATGGAACTTTACCCTCTCATCCGGAATTGTTGGATTGGTTGGCGAGCGAGTTCATGGAATGTGGTTGGTCACTTAAACACATGCATCGGCTCATTTTGACGTCGATGACTTGGCAACAGGACAGCCGTCCTCGCAACGAAGCCATTCAAAAGGATTCGACGTCGCGACTGCTCTGGCGGTTCCCTCCGAGACGTTTGGAGGCGGAAGGGATTCGCGATTGCATACTGACCGCCTCGGGCAAATTGGACTTGCGTACGGGTGGGCCGGGTTTCAGCGCATTCGAAGTCGAGCTCGAAAACGTGCGTCACTACTTTCCCAAGAAGGACTATGGACCCGCAGATTGGCGACGCATGGTTTATATGACCAAAGTACGCCAGGAAAAGGATTCCATTTTTGGTGTGTTCGACTGCCCCGATGGGAGCCAAGTCACCCCGAAACGCAGTCGATCGACCACCCCGCTTCAAGCGTTGAATCTCTTGAATAGTCGGTTCGTCATGCAGCAAGCCGACTTTCTCGTCGAACGCATCGAGCGTGAACGGGGCAGCATGGATGAACGTATCCGTCTGGCGTACGAACTTTGTTTCGGCCGCACTGTGACCGACTCAGAGCTTGCCGAGGCAATCGCATTCGTTGCCGAATACGGTTGGCAGTCCTTTGCCCGTGCAATGCTGAATACCAACGAATTCATTTTTATCCCCTAAACAAATACCTATGCAATTTGATCGGCGAATGTTTTTAGGGTACACAGCGAACGGCTTGAGCGGCATTGCGCTCGCTGCGTTGTTGCATCGGGAGGGACTGTTGGCTACGGACAAATCCCCGCAGCCACCGCAGATCGACCCTGCCGCCCCCTTTGCTGCTCGCCCTCCCCACTTCGAGTCCAAAGCGAAGAACGTCTTGATGATCTTCTGCTCAGGAGCTTGCAGCCAGATAGATACGTTCGACTACAAACCCGAGCTGATACAACGGCACGGTGAGCCGATGCCTGGGGGAGGTGACGTGGTTACTTTCCAAGGAAAGCAAGGAAATTTGACGAAGAGCCCGTGGGAGTTCAAGCCCCGCGGCCAGTGCGGCAAGATGATCTCCGAACTCGTCCCGATGATTGGCGAGTTAGCCGATGACCTCTGTTTCATTCATTCGTTGACCGGAAAAACCAATACGCATGGGCCGGGCGAAAATTTCATGTCGACTGGTTTCACTTTGGATGGTTTTCCAAGCGTGGGTGCTTGGGTTGCGTGGGCGCTCGGGACCGAGAGTCAGGACCTCCCATCGTATGTTGCAATCCCAGACCCACGAGGAACGCCGCAAGCCAGTGTCAATAACTGGGGATGCGGCTTTCTGCCCGCCGCTTATCAAGGGACCGATTTCAATGCTTCGAATCCGCTGCGAAATTTGGTGAGACCACCCAATGTGCTTCCAGCAACGGATGAAGCCACCCGCGACTTCGTGCAACGCATGAACCGTCGGCATCTCGCAGAGTTTCCTGGCGACAGTGAACTGGCAGCAAGAATTTCAAGCTATGAGTTGGCGGCAAGAATGCAGTTGAGTGTTCCAGAGGTCACCGACTTGTCGACCGAAACCGCGGCAACCTTAAAGATGTACGGTGCTGACGATTCGGAAAATAAACTGAAAGCAAGCTACGCGCGCAACTGCATCTTGGCCCGTCGCCTCGTCGAGAAGGGTGTTCGGTTTGTCCAATTGTTTAATGGTGCCTACCAAACAGGAGGGGAAGGAGTCAGCAATTGGGATGGGCACAAGCAGCTTCAAGAACAGTACAGCAAACATGGTCCGGTCTTTGATCAGCCGACTGCGGCCTTGCTCAGGGATCTCAAGCAACGCGGTTTATTGAAAGATACGTTGGTGGTTTGGTGCACCGAATTCGGACGCATGCCAACGTTTCAAGCGGGGGCAAGTGGGCGCGACCATAACCCTGCCGGTTTCACCGCTTGGTTGGCGGGTGCAGGTGTGAAAGCGCCATTCACCTACGGTGCGACCGACGAGTTCGGGTACAAAGCGATTGAGAACATTGCCACCGTCTATGATTTCCACGCAACGATTTTGCATTTGCTCGGCATTGATCACGAGCGGCTAACGTATTACCACAACGGAATCCAACGAAGGCTAACCGATGTGCACGGCCAGGTCCTAGTGGACGTACTTGCGTAGAGTCGCACCCGGCAGGTGCAACCTACCGTAGGTTGCACCTGCGGAGAGCGACTTTTGCATTGTTGGCGATGGAAGGGATAATTCCCCAACCTTCAGGGATAACCGTCCCAAACAGGGATAATGACAAGTTCGTGCGACAATCGATAGGACAACTACAGCCATGCCCAACCTCAACGTTCAACGGGATAGCGTTTGCATGGCGGACGATATGGACGCACCTCACGATGACGACGTCGTCATCGACAATTGGTCGGTTGGAACGATTGCGACTACTATCATCAATCGGCATTATCTCGCAATGATATCTGGCGGACTTGCTACATGGATATTGCGAACCGATGATCTTGACGGGACGCCGATTGCAGTGATCGCACAACAATGGCGAGACCCGAAATTCCTCGTTCCGGAATCTTCGTCGATCCTGGAAATGGTACGTGATCGCGACTCGCCTTCCGCTTACTTAGAATATCATTGTCAAATTGATCCGGACTTGGTATTCAACGCTTTGAGAAACCGGCAACCACTTCCTGATAAATATGGACGTTGATGCCGCACAGCGAAGCCAAGGGACACAGGAAATCGCCGGGATAAACCGGATTGGAGTTGGGAATGAAAGAGTCCTACAGAGATGATTTAGCCAATCACTCTGGCCATGAGTCGTACGCTGACGACGGTAACGTCGTAGGTGTAGCAACGGCAGTGGCATACGCAGGCAAGCTATTGAGCTCCGTTCCTCACCTATACCGAGTGCCGACACTGTCTGTGTTGCGGGAAGGCAAAATGTTCCATTGTGATATTGGCAAGCGATGGAACGGCTCGGCGGAGTCGAAGAACCTGAGCATGAAGAGTGGCTAGACGCGGCGTTCTTGGTGTTTCTGCAATGACGTTAGAACATGGATTTACAGGATGTACAGGATAAGCCTAAGAGAAAAACAGGCATAGCGATTGACAAGGTTGGTCCGCTTTAGTGTTCGCTGACAACGCCGAAGGCGTTCAACCGCCATGCATGAAAGCTTTTTTGGGGTTTTCGATCTGCGTAGATGCAACACAAGCGCAGCGAGCGATCCTGCCCCAACGACCTTGTGTCGTTGGTCAGCAAGTTTGGTCAGCTAAAAACGGCCTAATCTCCAAGCGGTCCCAGCCCCCATGTGCTTGCCACATGGGTGAGGAAAGTTTCCTCGGTTGGCGACGTTCGAAACTGAAGCGACCCATGACACCAGCATCACGAGGGGCACGCACAGCCAGCTTCGCTGCATAGCAATTCAAAGTTGAGCGTCTTTGTGGCGTCACGACAAGCGATCTATCATCTTCGCTGGTTCAACTGGACTGCGAAACATTAACACGATCTTCAAATATGGAATGCATAGCTCAACAACTTCGTGCATTTCGAAGAAGGGAAGTTGAAGTATTGGTTAAGTCATCGCCTGCGCACTTGTGGCTGCTTTTTCCAATCATAAAATCCGCTCCGTCAAGGCTGTTCGCAATCAGACTTTCCTCCGACGCCACGTTGCTTCGGAACAGATTGCGGGTTTTGTCGGTGTCGATGCGGTTTCACTCACTGACTGGAGTAAGTCATGTTTGTTCGATTTCGGAAAAGTCCTCGACGCGGTTTCACGCTCGTCGAGTTGTTGGTGGTCATAGCGATCATCGGGATTTTAGTTGGCTTGTTGTTGCCAGCAGTTCAAGCGGCGCGCGAGGCTGCACGAAGAATGCAGTGCGGCAATAACATGAAGCAGATTGGCTTAGCATTTATGAATCACGAGTCGGCCCTCAAGTATCTGCCTAAGGGTCCCTATGATGGAGATCCAAGCCTACCTGGAATGCAGTACAACGAAGCTCCGGGCCAGTACGAAGGAAGCACTTGCTGCAACGCAGCGCACCCAAATGGCTGGAGCCATTGGTTCAAAATCCTTCCCTACATTGAACAGTCCAACGTCTACAATCTCGCCAATTTTGATTTGCCAGCCATCCACGTTAGTCGACCACCTAATTACAACGGCGAAGACTCGGTGGCTCGTGCGCTCATCTCAACGTATTATTGCCCATCCCGTCGGGGGCCCACGGGGTATGGTGCCGCTGCGTTTGGTCGCTGCGACTATGCTGGGTCGGCTGGTTTTTATCAAGGCGAAGTTCACGAGAATATGGGGGATATTCCTCCTCCACCACTTGGATTAGAGCCAAGACGCAACGAGAGAACCGTTGAAAACTATGGAAATGTTGGTGGGCGTAAAGGGTACATCACTTGGTCCGCTCAAGGGGCTAAGCGTCGTATGGCCGACGTAACCGATGGAACCTCCAATTCAATCATGGCTGCTGAAAAACACTTGCCTGCATCGAGACATGGGGCAGACGGGGGCGACAACGAACGCTGGAACAACGCTGGTTGGGATGAGTGCGTTGTTCGATACCATTTCCCCCCTAAGTCCGATTCGGATAAGAACGTGTATTGGTTCAACAATGCGTTAGGACCATTGGGAACATCCGGTACGACATGGCGACGCTATTTCGGCTCGAGTCACTCCGGTGGACTGAACGCTACATTCGGTGACGGTTCTGTTCGCTTCTCGTCCTTCTCCGTCGACCCACTGGTATGGATGCGAGCCTGCGTGATCGATGACGGATTCGTGTCAGAAGCAATCGAATAAGTCTCGGTTTTTGGTCCGCACGCGGTAGTTGAATTTCATTCGCTTTCGTTAGGCGAACTGCCTAACGGACAAGCGGTTTCCTAGCGGAGCGGCGCAAGCCGCCCGGTGAATTTCACGTTGATTTGCAGATCTTCACCGGACAGCTTGCGTTGTTCCGCTACAAAATGTGAGCAACGTTTGCAAACGTTACTTTTTTTAAAACTTTAAATTTCAATAAGGCCCTTCGGTATGTTCGCAAGAATTTTGGTTTGTTCGTTGTTTGTGTTTAGTTTTGTAAGCGGTTGCGGAAGCTCGGAAACGGTAATACCAACAGCAGAACTTACAGCGGAACAAAAGGAAGCCGTCAAACGAGAGGATGCTGCCGTGGCTGATGAAGAGAGCCAAGGAAAATTACCAAAGCCTAAGGTAAAAAAGTGAAGGCGAAGCACTCTTTTTTCAAATACCCCTTGTCCTAACCCATGCAGAAGTGATTACCAATGTCTACGAAAAAGAAGCCCTCGCTTCATTGCATTTTGATCGCATCGGCGTGTTGCTTCGAGGTGGGTTGCGGCAACCGAGAATCGTCGGATGCTCAAGTCAAACAAGCAAATAATGGTGTCGTTCAATCCGCTGGTTCGGAGAGTTATCCGGAAGCGGTAAATCCTCAATTCGGAAATTGGAGCCGTTTCCCAGTTGGGACCAAGGTCGTTCGTAAAAAGGAAGTCACCAATCCCAATGGAACCGTGGTCGAAACGGAAACGCTTGTTTTGACCGACAAGTCCGACAAGAAGGTTGCGGTCGAAAGCCAGATGCTGGTAGAGCGACATGATGGAACGCGTATTGACAACCCATCACAAACTTTTGAGTTTGCCGCAACATTTCGAGTTCCACCTACGATCAGCGTCGAGCAATTCCAATTGCCTTCGCTCAATGCAAAAAAGACCGGGATGGAGAAGGTCGTTCTATCGGGGAAAGAATACGAAGCAAATGTATACGAGTGGACGGAAACCAATGAAGCAGGACCAATGAGCGTCAAGCTGCTTTCCTGCGACGACTTTCCAGGTCGCAAAATTCGCCAGGAAATGTACACCCAGAAAACGGACACTCGCAGCATCGAGAACATCGTCGAAGTGGATTTGGTTAAAAGTGTCGCAAAATGACAGACTACAGCGAGACAGTTTCGTTGCGTTTGGGCGCGCCCACATCGGCGAAGCCCATCTGCTTGAATTGTTTCGCTAACGCATGCATCTGAGGTAATTCGCCGTGCACTAATCGTACTCGACCGGTGCTCTCGACCGCGGCTCGCAGTAGAAACTCAAAATCGACTTCGTCGGCGTGTCCGGAAAAGCCATTGATCTCGGCAACATCGATCCATTTGTTCCAAATTTGGCCGTGAAGTCGAATGATGGGTGTTGAGGACAGAAGCTGGGCACCGACGGAATCCGGCGCTTGATAGCTTACGAGTACGATGGTCGAGCGAGGGTCGTCAATGTGGTATTTCAAGTGCCTGACAATGCGACCTCCCTCGCACATTCCTCCGGATGCCACGATGATGCAAGGCTCGCGTTGCGTAGTCCGAGAAATCGCGTCGTCGTCGGATTCAAGCCACTCGCATGCAACACCATCAACAACCGGTTCAAGCAGATCCGAGTACTGTTGGTAGACATCATCGATTTCCCTGGCAAGCGGGCTGTCGACATAAATTGGCACCCGAGGCAATAGCCCATCCGCCATCCATACTCTCAAATAATTGAGTACGAGTTGGGTCCGGCCAAGACTGAAGGCAGGGATCAAAACTTTGCCACCACGAGCAACTGTTCTTGTGACGACATCCGCCATTTTGGCTGCCATACCCGCCAGCGTGTCGTGTCGCTTTCCGCCGTAGGTGCTTTCGCAGATGATCAGATCCGCAGGCGGTACTTGAGAGGGTTCGTCGAGAAAGGGGATACCCCGTCGACCAAGATCGCCCGTGAAGGTAACGGAGTACTCGCGTCCGCCTTGCATGAATGCAACTGCAACCATCGCGCTACCAAGAATATGTCCTGCGTCGATGAATCGGAGCTGGACATCGGGGTTGACGTCAACTGTTTCTAAATAATCCACTGCAACGCACTGGTTGATCGCCTTATCGACATCCTTGCGGCCAAAGAGAGCGGGCGGCATCGACCGTCCCCCACGGCGGAACGAACTGCGGTAGTTATTGCTTTCATCCTCCTGAATTCGAGCCGAGTCTTCCAGCATCACTTGAATCAAGTCTCGCGTGGCGTGCGTACAGTAGATTGGCCCATCGAACCCTTGCCGGACAAGGTTGGGAATGTTTCCACAATGATCGACGTGGGCATGACTTAGAAACAGCGCGTCGATCTTGCACGGGTCAAACGCAAAATGCGCGTTGCGATCATTGGACGAATGGCGTGGACCGCGGTGGAGACCACAATCCAAGAGGAATCGGTGTTGCCCCGACTTGATAAGATGCATGGAGCCGGAAACAGATTGGGTTGCCCCAAAAAAAGTGACGGTCGGAGGCCCAGAGGATTCATTCGTAGAGTTCATGCACACATTGTACACCATCATTATCAATTGCTAAGTCTTGATGAATTCCGCTATGGCTTAATTGCAAGTTGTTAACAGCATGTGAAAAATCGATAAACTTGTTTTGCCATTCAAAGACAAAACCGGGGCTACCGGGCTGTTGATTTAATGGTACGACGAACGTCCTAGTCCGTCGAATTCCCCATTGACGGACTTGGAAGTCCGTCTTACCGCCCTTACCCAATAACGACTTCACTAAATCAACAGCCCGCTAGTGCCCAGCGGCTGATAGAGAGGATTCCTATGCATGCACTGTTGGTTTTAATTGCCATGCAACTCATTGAAATCGAGACTTACCAACCAATTGTTATCGCTCATCGAGGAGCAAGTGGCTATGCCGTGGAACATACCGAAGCGGCAAAAGCCATGGCTCACGCACAGGGGGCCGACTACATCGAACAAGATGTCGTTCTCAGCAAAGATGGCCAGTTTGTAGTCTCCCACGATATCACGATGGAGGAGACTACCGATGTGGAGCTTCGATTCAAGGATCGGGCTCGCAAAGATGGGCACTATTATTTCGCTGACTTCGCCTGGAACGAAATTCAGCAACTCGCGATGCACGAACGGACTCGCAAGGGTTCGGATGCGCCGTCGATGCCTGGCCGCTTTCCAGGAGGTGCCGGTCAACGCATCTTGCGATTGGTCGATGAGATTAAGTTGATCGAAGGCTGGAACGAAACGACCGGACGTGCCACAGGGATTTACATCGAGCTAAAGTCTCCAGCATTTCACAAAAAGGAATTCAACCGATCCATGGGGGAAGAGCTTTTGAAAGTGCTTGCGGACGTCAAGTTCGATAGCCGCAAATGCTTCATTCAATGCTTTGAGCCGGAAGAACTGGTCGACTTGAAAGAGCGGCTACATTGTCCGTTGCCATTGATCCAACTGCTCGGAAAACCCGCTTCACCTGAGGAGATCACCGAAATTGCCAAATACGCACAAGGGATCGGCCCTTCGCTTGAACTGCTCGCTAGGCGAACGGCGAACGACAAGATCGAGTCGACTGGCTTGGTCGAGTCCGCTAAAAAAGCAGGCCTAAAGGTTCATCCCTACACGGCTCGCAAGCACTCGCAACCCAAGTGGTCCCGTTCGCTGGATGAGACCCATCGCTTCTTGCTCGACTCGCTCCAAGTAGACGGGTTCTTTACCGATTACCCAGACCTGGGACGCCGTGCGGTAATGGAACTTTCCGGACGCAACGGTTCATAGACCGTCCACAAACTAATAGCTCGGACGCCACAATCGCAAAGCCTTCAATCTTCGGCAAGTCTCATTCACGTAGAAGATCGCAATCGTTTCCGGCGAATCCTCAACTGTATCGCGGAGTTGAGTTGGTATGGGAGCTGGTGGAACCTGATTCACCGCGCGACGCAAGGTCGCGGGGGTCTTTTGGTTATAGGTTTCAGGGAGTTCTAGCTGCGAACCGTTGGCTCCGATGGGGCAAGCCCATCGGGGGCCAAAACTCCTGTCTACAACCTCGTCCGACTCTGCCTGCTCGTCCGACTCTGCCTGCTCGTCTGACTCTGCCTGCTCGTCCGACTCTGCCTGCTCGTCCGACTCTGCCTGCTCGTCCGACGTCGCCGGCTTGTCCGACTCTGCCTGCTCGGCCGACGTCGCCGGTTCGGCCGCACGCCCCCAGTCGGCTTGTCCGACTGGAGCGTACGGCTTGCAAGCTAGCCCATCTCGCTACCGACAAAGGCTCCCAGACGGGCTTGTCCCGTCTGAAGCCAGAGGTTCTTCGCTGCCTAACTCCTGACTGCGTTCATGTTATAGATTCCCGTAGTACCAATGTAATAGCTCGGACGCCACAATCCCAAAGCCTTCAATCTTCGGCAAGTCTCATTCATGTAGAAGATCGCAATCGCTTCCGGCGAATCCTCAACGTTGCCACCGCCAAGGCTTAAGTGAAGGTGATCAGGCATAACAGAGATGCTCGCGAGCCGATCGCTTCGATCCAGTGCGATTGCTTGGCAAGCTTCAAATAGAGCTGCCAGAAACTGCAGGTCGCGAATGCGATGGCGTCTATCGACAACGAGGACCAAATGCAAGTGATACCAATACCGACCGCTGGCCACTTCGATTGGCAAGTTCCATTCGTTACCGTCCGTACAAACACTCGTAAATTGCTTGAGAGCTTCGGCGAAACGAACATCGACGAATCCTGCTGCCTCAACTTGATTTCCGATATAGGCCTGAATGTCTGCAATGGTGTTATCGCCAATAGCGCGAAGCGATACCTTTCGAGAGAACTTGAAGGGGACTCCACGGGAACGAAAAAAGTGGTCGATGCGTCCCTTGATTCGGGCAACGATAAAGGAAGGAAACGCATGAGGTTTTGAACTGACGGTAACCTGCCATTGATCTTGTTCGCACTTGCGTTCCAACAGCCGGATTCCATCTTTCTCCCACGCTTGCGATAGAACTTGCCAGTCAGCGTTGGACAACGTGGGCATGAAACCTTGTGATGGCCAACCGGTCCAGGACCATCGCAACGCGTAGGCGGGAGTTGTTGTTTCAGGCGAATAGCAATCCGTGTTGGACATCTTGAACGTCCGCGATAGAGGATGGTGGGTGGTTTGTTGAATTGTATCGCGGAGTTGAGTTGGTTTGGGAGCTGGGGGAACCTGATTCACCGCGCGACGCAAGGTCGCGGGGGTCTTTTGGTTATAGGTTTCAGGGAGTTCTAGCTGCGAACCGTTGGCTCCGATGGGGCAAGCCCATCGGGGGCCAAAACTCCTGTCTACCAACCTCGTCCGACTCTGCCTGCTCGTCCGACTCAGCCTGCTCGTCCGACTCTGCCTGCTCGTCCGACGTCGCCTGCTCATCCGACTCTGCCTGCTCGTCCGACGTCGCCGGTTCGACCGCACGCCCCCAGTCGGCTTGTCCGACTGGAGCGTACGGTTTGCAAGCTAGCCCATCTCGCTACCGACAATTCCCCCATCTCTGATCTCTGATTCGATCATTTGATTTCCGCGGCTGGGAAATCGACTCCTCCGCCCTTACCAAGGCGAAATCCGCCAACAGCGCCAGCAGTACGCGTTCTGTCAGCAGCAGCTTCACGCTGTTTTGCTAATAGGTCCGTTGCCAACTTCTTCTGGGCATCGTTTAGTTTGAGTTCTGCTTGAACCTCAGGCAGCGTCGCAAGTTCATACCGTGTCCTGGGTATATTCACGAGGCGGAAAAGACCACCACCGTTACCACTTTGGGCGAATACATCCGCAGTCGCAGCAACAGCGACCAATCCGCAGATTGCCAAAGAAAAATACTTGGAGAGATACATCATCAACCTCACTTCTACCCAAATGGTATGGTTCAAATTCTCTCGAACTTCAACGGCCACACAGGCCAATCGCAGGTGTCCAAGATGCATTGTCGTACAATCACTATAACAGAAAAAATGGCGAAAATTGGGGACACTCCACTTTGTTCTCTCGCGGAGGACGGCCAGGACGGTATTGGCTTAGAACGCAAGAAGGAAAAAGTTGTAGGGATTACCCGTCGTCGCAACTAGGGAAAAGTCGTTGTCGAACTACATTATCTTCAAGACCCGTTTCAGGTAGATTTAAGACTGTCGCTCACCTAACTATCACAGCGGACAATCCATGCAATGCTTCGATCGATTCCTGGCTATATTCGGCTGACTTCGCCAGCGACCCTATTTGCGCTGCCAATCTTTTTCTGCGTTTGCATATGCCAAGAACGAGCTGGACTCGCTCAATCGACCGGTTCGCAATCCATTGCGTCCAATTCCATCGAAGGCACAATCGTTGACGAAGACGCAAAACCGATTACGGGAGTCGAATTGATTGCGATTTTACATGATCTATCGATTTCGAGTGAGTCTGTCAGAGGGCATCGCGCCACAACGAATGAAAACGGCGAATGGCAATGGGATACATCAAAGCATCCGAAGATCTATGCGTTACAGGCTAGAAAGACTGGATACCTGCATCTTGAAATTCTGCTTGCACCTCAACAAGCGAGACTTTCCATTTTGCGAAAGGCCAGTTCCATTCAAGCATATGTCGTCGATGAGCAAGATCGAGAGGTCGAAGGGGCTATCGTGTCGAGTGTTGAATCTGGGTACGACATTGCCGACCCACCCGAGATGACAGCCATATCGGACAACCGTGGATGGTTTGAGTTGGGCGGGGTTCCCGTACGCGGTATCAATCTTCGAGCGGTACTGCCAACGGGTGAAGCAGGTTCCTTGAACAATCTCTCGCTATCGAGCACGAGCGTTCCGGTTATCGAGCTAAAGAAACCAGCCCCACTCGAATTCCTTGTTACGGACAATCGATCAAACGCAATCCCGGATGCGGTCGTTCGCTTGGGATCGTGGGACAAATGCGGTGCGATTGAGTGGTCCGCTCGAACCGATGAGCGAGGCAAACTCAGGTGGTCTAACGCTCCGATTGGGGCCTTGACGTTCGAAGTTCAAAAAGAGGGTTTTCAAAAAGCGTATGTTCGCGAAGACCACAAGACAGAACATTCAACGAAGATAGTTCTGTATCCACATCGCGATTTAGAATATCGCGTGATCGATGCGGAAACGGAGCAACCCATTGAGCGATTTATTGTCGGATATGCATCGGACCCACCGCTAAACCGCCAAAATCATCAGGAAAATCCAGTAAACGCGGTTGTGCCTTGGGCACTTCCCAAGTCAACGTTGCTCGGCGCAAACGGCAAATTCACACTGAAGAACATCGACTTTTTTGACAAGCTGAATATCGATTTAGTCGCTTGCGGATACGTGCGACAGCGATTTCGCATCAGCAAGAGTGACGACGCAAACTCGCCCGATGTTCTTCGCCTACAACGACCCAGTCCACAAATCAAAGATGCCGCTAAACTTCTCAATCCGGACGGGTCCGTGGCCGCAAAGGCAAATGTCGTTTTCCTAGCAAAAGGAACCATGGAGATACCTCCCAAAATCGATCCACTCATCGCTTCTCTGTCTTGGCCCGAACATGCTTGGCAGCAAACGGATTCCAGCGGAAACTTTCGACTCAACGCTCATCCCTCGCACGCAATGCATGATTTCATCGTGGCTTGGAACGATGCAGGATCATTTGTCGGGCGACTTTCCGACTATAGCGATGGCAACACAATTCAACTCAATGCCTATTCCGTTCTAACCGTTCGATCGCGCAAGGCATCCGCTCAAACACCGCTCAGCAACTTCTTCATTCAACAGGAGTACAGGGGAATACGCAGCTATTCGATCCTAGCGTTATCGACCGAACTTGCACGCGACGCATCCGATGAATCCCTTGTATGCAAAGGTGTGCCAGGTGGAAAAATCGTGGTGATTCAGCGAACTTGGGACGCTCGGCTTAAGCGATTTCAATCGACCGAAGTACCATCCGTGGAAGTCAGCCCTGGAGCGTGGCTGACTCTCGACTTGACCGACGCACCCAAGTGAAAAATCATATTCGTTGCGCTGAAAGCTGGCTCGATATTTCAAACGCGATCTCAAGTGCCTGTTCGAAATTGAGCCTTGGGTCGAGTTGCGTTTGGTACGCCACGCCAAGATCCGATTCCGTCAATCCACGCGAGCCTCCGATGCATTCGGTCACATTTTCGCCAGTCAGTTCCAAATGAGCACCGCCCAACATGGATCCGCAAGCACGATGGATTGCAAACGACAACCGGAGTTCATCCACAATATCATCGAATCGGCGTGTCTTGCGTCCATGAGCTGTAGAAACGGTGTTTCCGTGCATCGGATCACATACCCAAAGAACCAATCGATTCGCCCGTTGAACCGCTTCGATCATGGGGGGTAGGGACGCCTCAACCTTGTTACGCCCCATGCGGTGGATCAACGTGAGGCGCCCCGGTTTGTTGTCCGGATTTAATCGATCGATCAGTTCGAGCAGCTCATCCACGTGCATCGACGGTCCAATCTTGACCGCCACGGGATTGCGAATACCTCGAAAGTACTCGACGTGAGCGCCCGCGTTCATTCGAGTGCGTTCGCCGATCCAAGGCATATGCGTACCAAGGTTGTAATAACCGATACCGCGAACGCTCGGTCGCGTTAAAGCGGTCTCGTAGTCCAGGTGCAAGGCTTCGTGGGATGTAAAAAAGTCGACTCGCTTTAGCTCTGCAGTCGGCTCTCGTAGAATGGTTTCCACAAATCGAATCGCGTCCCCGAGCGACTTTACCAACTCGCGATAACGAGCTGCAACATCACCTTTTGCCTCGTCCACAAACAAAAGATTCCAATTCTCCGGATAGTGAAGGTCTGCGAAGCCACCTTCGCTTAACGCTCGGATGAAGTTAAGCGTGAGTGCCGATCGCTCGTAGCCTCGCAGAAGTAGCTCCGGATTGGCTCTTCGAGCTTGCTCGGTAAATTCAAACTGGTTGACCAAATCGCCACGGTAACAGGGAAGCGTTACGCCGTTTTGAGTTTCGGTGTCGCTCGAACGAGGCTTGGCATATTGACCAGCCATCCTGCCAACTCTCAATATGCGTTTTCGCGAACCAAATACGATCGCCAAACTCATTTGCAACAAAAGCTTCAGCTTGCTTGCGATAGGCTCGGTTCGGCATTGATCAAACGTTTCGGCACAGTCGCCCCCTTGAAGCAACCAAGCATTACCCTTCTGGGCGTCTGCAATTCCATCATGAAGATGATCTACCTCCCAACTCGTGACCAGCGGCGGCATTACGCTGAGCTGTTGCAGCACGTTTTCAAGAGCTGCGGGATCCGGGTAAGTGGGCTGCTGGGAAACTCGAAAGGACTTCCACGACGTTGGGGACCAAGGCTGAGACATGGACAAACACTAAATCTAGTTCATTGAAAAAACGATCCGGTCGATTCTGACTGATTCGACACGGACATCCGCGAAAAAACCGGACGATAGAATAAGCCCGAAACGTTCTCTCGGAGAGTGCAATTTTGCTGGAATAAGTCAAAATCTGCGACTTCTATTTGCCTGAGTACGTATTGGAGGGGTCAGCCATTGGGCGCGAGCCAAATGGTACTCACTTTGTAGCGGAACAGCGCAAGCTGTCCGGTGACCGTAGTCAAATCACTTGGATATTCACCGGGCGGCTCGCGCCGCTCCGCTACGAAACATTGGTTCGAACCGAAAGTGAGTGCCATTGGGCGCGAGCCTAGGGCTCGTGCAGCGTTAGTCCCTGGTTGAACCGCAGTTGAATTTCCAGCGCGGTTCCAATGACATGAGGGTGATGGAATAACCCCAAAAATTCTACAAAAAAACTCCGCAATACAAATACTACGGAGTTTTTGATCTCTTTCGGAAAAAAGTGAAAACCACTTATTGCCAAAATTACTTAGCCGGTGGGAGGATGACTGAGTCAATCACATGGATAACGCCGTTGGACGCGTCGATATCGGTTGCAAGGATCTTGGCATCGTTGACGAAGGCACCCTTGTCGGTGACGGTGATCTTCACAGATGCTCCGTTGACGGTCTTAGCGGCTTTGGCAGCAACTGCATCTTCCGAGTAAACTCGTCCAGCCACAACGTGGTAGGTCAAGATAGAAGCAAGCTTCGCCTTGTTTTCTGGCTTGAGCAGGTCAGCAACGGTTGTGCCGAGCTTAGCGAAGGCTTCGTCATTAGGTGCAAAGACGGTAAAAGGGCCGGTGCCGCTTAGGGTCTCGGCAAGGCCTGCAGCTTTCACGGCAGCCACCAAAGTCTTGAAACTACCGGCCTTCGTGGCCACAGTAGGAATATTGTCGGTGGCTGGCATCATGACGGTATCGATGATGTGAATGACACCGTTGGTGCAAGCGATATCGGTGGCGGCAACTTTTGCTCCGTCAACCGAAACGGATCCACCAGCGACTACTACGTCGATGCGTTGTCCATCCAGAGCAACAGCTCCCTTAACCTTGACAACGTCAGCAGCCATAACTTTTCCCTTGACCACATGGTGCGTCAAAATGGCCGTCAACTTCGCTTTATTTTCTGGCTTGAGCAGATCGGCAACTGCGCTAGCTGGCAACTTTGCGAAGGCCTCATCGGTTGGTGCGAAAACCGTGAAAGGACCGGTTCCCTTCATGGTCTCGACGAGACCAGCGGCACCCAACGCAGCTGCAAGAGTCTTGAATTTTCCTGCTCCGACGGCGGTGTCAACGATATCCTTATCAGCAGCGAAAGCGAACGATCCTACGCTCGAAACGGCAGCAAGTGCCAAACTGAACAACTTTGTCTTCAACATTAAACTATCTTCCGTACTGAGTGTTGTGAGGTTGCTTTGACATAGATCAAAGCAGATGTGTCGACGGTCGCGAGCCGATGCCTAAGTATACGGGTGGGTCAACCGACCGGATGCAACTTTAAGATTTTTTTAATGGACTTTTTAAAATGTTGATTTTTGGGGACTTCGAGGCGATCGGCAGGGAGGAATGTTTCCGCCCTCTTAATCAGCCGGAACGCGTTAGCGGCTTGTTGATTTAGTGAAGTCGTTATTGGGTAATGGCGGTAAGACGGATTTCCAAGTCCGTCGTTGGGGCAAGTCCGTTGTTGGGGAATTCGACGGACTAGGAAGTCCGTCGTACCGTTAAATTAACGGCCCGCTTAAATTAACGGCCCGCTTAAATTAACGGCCCGCTAACGCCCAATGGCTGATTGCTATAAATTGAGTGACTTGCCCTCTATCCTTGAATCGCGACAATAAACGGTCGCCTTCAACCCCCAACGGAATCGAGTCGGTCGATGGTTCTCTTCAATTACCACCCACGCCGTTCGCTAGCATTTCTGCTCGTATGCGTGACATTGCTCTTCTATCCAGTCATTTTGCTATTCGGCCCGGTCACCTTGCTATTCGGCCAGAATATTCCGGGACAGTTCGAGGCGATCGCCGGAACGCCTTATGGTGTAGCTCGGTTGATGATACCGGCCGGCCAAGTCGAATCCACCGCGTCGCTCCGTATTGTCGTCAGCGATGCCGACGGTCGGATTATGTTTCCGGCAGTCGATTTGTTGACGAGCGATCCGCCGGACGTTAATACTGGACGACAGGGCGATCGCCCGATTGTCGGAAATGGTGCCCTCATCCAGCGCCTTCGATCGGCTATTCAAAACGCGAGAGAACAGATTGACCCGCCTGAGATCATCCGTGTTCAGTTCTTATTCCGAGGCAGCGAACCGTTTCAAGTTCGCATCTCAGGTGATCTCTCGACGACAGTGGATGTCAAGCCGACCAAGGGGGTTGACTGGCCGCCGAATACAGCGACTCCCCCAAGCTCGGTCTATAGGTCTTTGATCGCGTATTCTCCTCCGTTTCAGGCGCTGCTTCGATCTTGGTGGGACGGCTATGTGCAACAAGCCAAGAAACAGATTGAGCGTAGCGATTACCCTACGATCGTCGAAACTTACTTGACCCAAATTCTGGCGTATCGATACGGATTCCCGTTGCCCAAGTTGATCAAAAGCGGCGATGCTTCGAAGCCGAATCCGTCCGACCCACTCCAGACGATTGCACTTGTCGCTGGCGTCGAATCGCTTCGCGCTGAAATTCGGCAAGACTCCCTTCGACCGCAGCAATCGAGCGATTTCAGGATTGTGCCGACCCCTGCTTCGCCTCGCTGGGTCACTGTTCCTGCCCCGGACACACCTCTCGACCTAGAGATAGAGCCGATTTCCAAGATGGTGCCGCCCGAGTGCTATTATCTGCGATTTGCAAGCTTCAGCAATTATCTATGGTTTCAAGAGCTAAGCCAAACTCGAGGTGGCGATCTTGCTCAGATGGCCGTTCTCCGAGGTTTCAATTACGAGACGAATCGACGAATGGAGAGATTGCTCAATACCAAAACGACCATGGTCGCAAAGCTTTTTGGCGATTCCATCATTGGCGATATGGCCATCATCGGCCAGGATCTTTACTTGCAAGAAGGCCCGTCGCTTGGCGTGTTGTTTGAAGCCAAAAATGTTGCGTTGTTGAAGACCTCGTTAGCTCAAGAACGCAGTGCGGCTACCAAGCAACTTAGCAACATAGGCTGCAAATTGGAAATGGTGGAAATGGGTGGCGCCCAAGTTTCTTTGTTGAGCACCCCCGACAATCAAGTTCGTTCGTTTATGGTCGACCGAGGCCAGTACGTATTCGTCACATCCAGCCGACGATTGGTTGAACGATTTCTCGAGGTTCACGGTGGAGAGCCCTCGCTGGGTGACTCTAGGGCATTTCGCTTTGCCAGATTGATGATGCCGCTTGAGCACAAATACGATATTTTCGTTTACCTGTCTTCGGAATTCTTCCGCAATATCGTATCACCCCAGTACCAGATTGAACTGCGTCGTCGCCTCAGGGCGATAGCGGCTATCGAAATTGCGGAAATGGCTAGCCTGACCTCCACCGCCGAAACGGGTGTCACTCCCAGCGTTCCCGATATCGATCGATTGATTGCGGATGGGTATCTGCCACCCTCATTTCAAAACCGCGTCGATGGTTCGCAAACGCTTGCCTATTCCGGCAGTTGGCACGATTCAATGCGAGGAAAAAGAGGTAGCTTTTTGCCTATCGCAGACGTGCCTATTACGGAATGTTCGGTCGAGGAAGCACAAGCGTATCGAGATCAAGCGTCCTTTTACGCCACGCAATGGCAACAGACGGATCCGCTGATGGTAGGGGTACGTCGATATGCTCGCGACACCAATGATCAAGTGGAACGCTTAGCGATCGAAGCGTATGTGGCTCCGCTGGGAAGTGAGAAATATGGCTGGCTTTCCAGCATGTTAGCTTCGCCAGTCCGCACCGAGATTCAGCTTCCGCCCGACGACGTCATCAATTGCCAAGTTCATTTGGCAGGCGTGAGCACTGCGAAATCGTTTTCGCCTGACCATGTGATGTTTACGGGCCTGAAGGATTTGGTGCCACCAGTGCCGGGCGAAACCAAAGGGTTGCTTGCGACGCTCAGGACGCTGCAGTCGCTACCTGCCTACCTGGGGGCCTGGCCACGCCCTGGCTATTTGGATCGGTTGCCGTTGGGGCTGGGAGGCGGGCCGCCCGATACGATGGGTTTCTCTCGTTTGCTCGTCGGCGCATGGCGTTGGCAACTAGGTGGTTTTAGTGTCCTATCGTTTGATCGATCCATTTTGGAGAACTGTGCCATGCAATTGCGCCCTATCCCTGCGGAGGATTTCGCGCAGGGTAGACTCCGAATTGGTGAACTGGAAAAGAGTAAGCTTTCCGCTTGGTTTAATACGTACTGGTTTCGACTTGCAGCCCAAACGACTAGAGGGAATCTTATGTTGTTGGATTCTTTGCAATCGCAACTCAAAGTCCCGGCTAGCGATTCACTCGCAGTTGCCGAAGGGCTGCTGGATGCAAAGTTGCAGTGCTCACTGGGAGGGCGATACGTTTTGGATTCTAACGTGTGGACGACCACTGGGTGGCCAACGCAGCTCCGCATGATGAACTCAACTTCGGGCTCCCCTGCCACCACTCATATGGGATTCGATTCGACAAAATGCTTGCCCCCGCCTGACTACAAAGCCCCTTGGCTAGAATGGTTTCGAGGAGCCAATTTACACTTAACCCAGTTGCCCGAACGCCTGATTGTTGTTGGGACGATCGACATTGAACCGATACCGTTACCGGCACCCGAGGCACCCGCCGAAAAACCCGATTCCGATTCGCTTCCAAAAATGAAGCTCGATTTGTTTAGTCTCCCATTCCAGTTCTTCCAAGGTGACAAACCAAAGTCGGAGAAGAACCCTGCGAAGGGCAAAGAGAATCCGCCCACAGAGACGCGAAAGAGCTTTTGATGCAGGCGACCAAGCTTGTCATCGGAGTCGACGAAGCAGGATACGGACCGAGCATGGGGCCGCTCACCATCTGCGCGACCGCTTGGCGTGTTCCTTGCGATTTCCAAGTCGAAACCATGTCGAAGCTGCTTGAACCAGAGTTCTTTGCCAAGCCAATCAAACCGGGCTCGTCCCACGTCCCTATCGGTGACTCAAAGAAGATCAACAAGGACCGCTTCGGCAAGCAAGGACTTTGCCTCGGCGCTGCGTTTCAATGGTGCGAACTCCAAGGCAATGGCACACTGGATTGGAATACTGTCTTTGCGGATTGGGCCAAACACGATTGGGAGAGATTGCATCGCGTCGCTTGGTATGCCGTTGACGGGTGTGCCAAAGAGCAGTCGAACCAAGACGAACAGCTTAAGTCAATCGTTGCCGATACCGCAGCCTATTTTGCGAACGCATCTGCGAAGCTTCGATCCCTTTCGACGCGACTCGTCGGAATCCAAATGCGTGTTCTCGACGAACCTGAATTCAATCGCCAAGTCGATATCCTTGGCAATAAATCGTCATTGCTGAGCGAGACCTCACTCAAACTCGTTCGAAACGTGATCGCCGGCTTTGTGCAGCCCCACGAACCAGTCGAGATTTACTGCGACAAGCATGGCGGACGCAATCGATATCAGAGCTTGTTGTCCCACTGCTTTGACCAAGAAATGTTTTCGATCCTCCTCGAGGGAGCCAAGTGCAGCCGTTACTCATCCTGTTGGAATGGGAATGCGATGCAAATTCAATTCCAGGTGGACGGGGACTCCCTATTTCCCTCTGCCGCTGCATCGATCCTAGCGAAATGGACACGCGAGGTACTGATGGGACGTCTCAATACGTTTTGGAATTCGAGGGTTGCCGGTGGAATCGAACCTACGGCCGGATACTACGTCGATGCGATGCGATTTGCTGGCCAAATTGAATCCACCGCATCGTCGATGCTGTTAGAGCGTTCACTTTGGTGGCGGAAAAAGTGACAAGCCTCGGATTGTTTGTGAATCAGTTGCATTCACGTATTCAATCCGAGGCTTGTCGCGTATCTGTCCTGAGTTTTACCTCAGTTTTGGGAACGACCGGTCAATCGGCTCCAACTACGTTTCTTGCGAACACGTGGCTGAAAACGAGGGACCGTCTAGGGACGATCTTCTTTGAGGCCGCGTAGTTCAGCCGGTTGAATGTGATTCGCTTTGCGATTCTCACGTTTTATCGCTTCATAGACTTCTTGTCTGTGGACAGGAATATCGTTTGGGGCTTCGATACCAAGCCGCACTTTATCCCCACGAATGTCCACGATCGTGATAACAACATCATCGCCGATCATGATGCTTTCATCTCGATGTCGCGAGAGTACAAGCATTGGAGACTCCTTTTCTTCGTTTCGGTTGCATCCAGTGCAACAGGTTTGGATCTGAACAAGTGCGCTGTGCCAGTCCCAGACTTGCATCCAGGTTTAAGGCACAAGCTGAGTATCGGCGGCAGAATGCAAGCGAATCATTGAGACATGTCGCTTTCCGCCAGGACCTCCTGTTCTGTCTTTAACGCCACGGAATTTGCTTTTCTTCACTTCATGCAAACATGCAGCAAGCACGACTCCATATTGTGTGCTTGCTCACTAAACTCAATAATTCCCTGGGCTAAGATGTTACTGCCCCATTCGGGGCGAAAGAACTAGGCCGATGTTTCGCCAAGAACGTAATGAACGAACTTGCTGATCTCTAATCCATGGCTTTTGGCGTACTGACCAACCGATAGCTTATCGTCTTTGACAAACGCTTGATCGAGCAAAACGCGTTCGGCGAAAAACTGTTTGAGCCTACCTTCGACCATCTTGTCCACAATCGCTTCAGGCTTGCCTTCCTTGAGTGCGAGCTCCCGCAAGACCTTGCGTTCCGTTTCAACGACGGCTGGATCCAGCTCACTGGAGGACAATGCTGCGGGTCGCATGGCTGCGATGTGCATGGCGATATCGCGGGCCGCAGAGTCATTGGAACCGCTAGTTAGCGATACCAAAACGCCGGAGACCGTGGTTGCGTTGTGGCTGTAGCCACCGCACGCGCCATCCACCCGAATCATTCGGCCAATCTCAAATTTTTCTCGAATTCGATTAAAGAGTTCGTCTTTCTGCTCTCCAACCGTCATTCCAGCTTTGGTCGGTGAGGGTTGTGCAAGCAATGCGTCCACGCTTTTCGCGTTGCTAGTTGCAAGGGCTTGTGCCAGATCGTTGGCCAATTGGATGAATTCCGAATGGCCAGCCACAGGCGCGCTTTCACACTTAAGTTCGACCATCGCCCCGGCAGGTTTGTCGCTGCCAGCAAAGAGACCGAAACGACCAAAAGCAGTTTCGCGATCGGCACTTTTGTCGCGGGCTTTGACCCCTTTTTCCCGGAGGATGGCGACGGCCTTGGCTTCATCACCGCCGGCTTCGGTCAGTGCGGCCTTGCATTCCATGAGAGGCAAACCAGTTCTTTCACGCAGCGCTTTCACGGCGGAAGCAGAGATTTCTGCCATTTTCCAAACTCTCCCTAAAACGAATGAACAACCATATATGAACGATATGTTAGGACCAATCGCCTAACACGTGTAGAACTCCTATCGAGCGAAAAACTATGCCATGCCTTCCGCTTTGGCAACCATTTCGCTGGTTGGATCAGGCGCATTGCCCATTGTCTTTTGAAGTTCTGGGTTTTCCGATTTGCCAGCCAAAATCGCATCCGCCAATTGCTTCATAATCAAATCAATCGATCGTATGCCGTCATCGTTGCCCGGAATCGGCAAATCGATTTGAGTAGGGTCGCAATCGGTATCGATCAAGGCAACTGTCGTAATTCCCAAGCACTTGGCTTCACGGACGGCGTTCTTCTCCTTCTTGGGATCCACGATGACCAAGCACTCCGGCAAGCGATTCAATGACCGAAGACCGTTCAAGTTTCGGTAGATCTTTCGATACTCACGCTTCAGAGAAGATTGCATCTTCTTGGAGTATTGATTGATTTTTTCGGAATTCATGATCGTTTCCAGCTCTTCCAGTCGAGCCATTCGATCGCGAATGGTGCGGAAGTTGGTCAACGCACCACCAAGCCAGCGTTCGCTGACGAAGGGCATACCGCATCGGGTAGCTTCTCGTTGGATCACTTCAGACGCTTGACGCTTTGTACCTACAAACAAAATGAGCGAGCCGCCGTTGGCTACCTGGTTCAAGTATTTCTTGGCTCGCAACATCCCGCGAAGCGTTTCGCGAATGTCGATGATGTGAATTAAGTTCTTTCGTCCATAGATGTAAGGCTCCATCTTAGGATTCCAGCGACTGACACGGTGTCCAAAGTGCGCACCGGCTTCGATAAGTTTTTGTACTAGTTCGTTTGCCATGAAATTTCCTCTTTTTTGTGCATCTCCAAAGCAATACATCGGTCGATTGGCAATCAACCGAGCACAGGACGCTTTCAACACCGTAGCGTATAAGCGTCCTTCTGCTTAAACAGGAATGCGATTCTTTGCGGGTTATGGAGACGCAATGCGAATAATTCAACGCAAAAACGACGTCTGCAAATTTACCCGAACGCAAAGCGTAGCGGCAAAGGGTGTTTGTCGTCAATCGAAAAGACGAATTTTGAGCCTCTCCTGGCCTAGTATTCCTCCACCCGAATCAATTGTAGAATTCTATTTCCATGATTTCTAAGGGTTATACGGATCTAAGTCTCGATCGACATGTCTGTCCCATTCGATTCCCCACGCTATTTATGAACGGTTGCAGGACGCAAATGCCGACTACGGATGAGATTCTCGCAAAAACCTGGCAAACACATCAGCAAGGCGACGCAACACAGGCGGAAAAAGTCTACCGATCGATCGTGGAACGGGATCCGAAACACGTCAACGGTTGGTGTTATTTAGGAATCGCATTGCACGATCTGCGTCGATACGACGAATCCGTCGCGGCGTATGAACGCGCGTTGGCGTTGCAACCGAGTTTTCCGATTGCGCTCAACAATATGGGGAACTCTTTGAGATACCTAGGGCGAGTAGCGGAGGCGGACGAAGCGTTCCAGCGAGCGCTAGACCTTTCACCAGACTACTTCAACGCCTTGCGCAACCGAGGCACCTTGCACGCTTGGACCGGTCGTATCGACCTTGCTTTCCAGTACTATCACCAAGCTATGCAGCTCAACCCCAACGATGCCGAGTTGCATCGCAATTTGGGCGTCATTCACTTGTTGCAAGGGAATTTCAAGGACGGTTGGCGAGAATACGACTTTCGCTGGCAATGCAGCGAAGCGATCCAACATCGCTACCAACAACCCAAGTGGACAGGGCAATCGCTTGTTGGCAAGACGGTTCTGCTCTACAGCGAACAGGGACTCGGCGACACGATTCACTTCGTTCGATTTGCTAAAACACTGAAAGAACTGGGTGCGACGACGATCGTTCATATGCAGCCCGCATTGCTCGCGTTGCTGCAGGGTTGCCAAGGCATCGACTACCTCATTCCAAACTCGTTGCAAATCGAACATTCATTCGATTACCACTGCTCGTTGTTGGATACAGCCAGAATATTGCAGATCGATGACACGAATGTGCCGAACACCGTTCCCTACCTGAAGGTTTCCGATTCACTGAGCAGTTATTGGAGAAATACTCTGGCAAACGCGTTGCCGAAAGCCAAACTTCGCGTTGGCATAGTATGGCAAGGAAACGCGGACCACCAAGCGGACATGTTTCGATCGATACCACTCGAAAAACTAACTCCCCTGGCTGATCTCGATGGAATACAACTGGTTAGTTTGCAACGCGACAAAGGGGTCGAGCAACTCAAAAACTGGTCTGGGAGCAAACAGATCTATTGTCTCCCTGAAAACATAGATCAAAGCAGTGGTGCATTCATGGATACGGCTGCCATTATTCAGCACCTTGATTTGATTGTGACGAGCGACACATCCATGGCCCATTTGGCATGTGCCTTGGCTCGTCCGACCTGTGTGTTATTGGGGTTCACTCCCGATTGGCGATGGTTGCAAAATCGCTCTGATAGCCCCTGGTATCCGACCTGTCGACTCTTTCGCCAACCCGCAGTCGGCGACTGGGAAACCGTGGTGTCTGAAGTGAAGAACCACATCGCGGCGATGCTTTAACAAATCATGTTGCGCTGGCCAACGTGGGGTAAGCTTCCAGCTTGCCATTAGGACTAGCAAAGTGGGGTAAGCTTCCAGCTTGCCATTAGGACTAGCAGGCCGTCGCACTTTCCTTATGGAATTGCTTGCAATTTCATCGGGAGTGCGAGGCTCCTGCCGAGCTTGGTGCACAAATAGCTCGGCGGGAGCCTCGCTCTCCCATTTTTCCCAATGATTTGTTGACGATGCAAACGTTGGTTAGGAATCGGCTGGAGTGAGGCGGTCCATGAATTCCGAAACTCGCATATCCAAAAGCGATTGCCCGGCATGAAACAACTGCACCAAGGACTCGACTCGACTTTCCGTGAACCGCTTGCCAGCGTTGGTACGGAATTTGGATTGGAGAGGCCCTATGGCTTCATTTCGTCGTCGTCGATGTCCAAGCGGAAATTGCACTTCCACTGCTTCCGTCGCGGTTCCATCCTCGAAGAATACTTGGACGCGATTGGAAATCGAACGCAGATCAGGATCCAAGTAATCTCGTGAATATTGCATTTCTTCGGTGACTACCATTTTGCTGCGAAGCTGGTCGATGCGCGGTTCGGCCGCCGCGACGTCTTCGTAATGTTCCGACGTCAAGTCGCCATGCAGCAATCCGATCGCCGTAATGTATTGCAAGCAATGGTCGCGATCTGCGGGATTGTTGAGCGGCCCCTTTTTGTCGATGATGCGAATCGCGGATTCATGCGTATGAATCCGTATTTCTTTTATGGACTCAACGCGTTGGATGACTTGTACGTGCAACTGTATGGCCGCTTCGGCAGCGGTTTGAGCGTGGAACTCGGCAGGGTAAGCAACTTTGAACAAGATGTTTTCCATAACGTAGCTCGTCAGAGGTCGATGAATCAGGATAGGTTTTCCATCCATCATCACATCTTGAAACCCCCAGCGTTTTGCTGTCAAGGCGGTGGCGTAGCCCATTTCTCCGGTCATGGTCCAAAGGGCTAGTTGAACGGCACGCTGCGTTGCATCCCCGGCCGCCCAGCTCTTTCGCGAGCCAGTGTTCGGCGAGTGACGATACGTTCGTAAGGCCCCACCATCGAGCCAAGCATGACTGACGGCATCGGCAATCTGCTCTTTGCTTCCACCAAGCAGTGAACATGCGACCGCCGTCGAGGCAATGCGGACAAGTAAAACGTGATCGAAGCCCACACGATTGAAACTGTTTTCCAGCGCCAAGACGCCTTGGATTTCATAAGCTTTGATTGCGGCGTCGAGCACATCTTGAATAGTATATTGGCGATTAGGTTGCCATGGGTTGGCAGGGTTGCGATCCAAGTAGTCCGTCAACGCGAGAATGGCTCCGAAATTGTCGGATGGGTGGCCCCACTCAGCGGCGAGCCAAGTGTCATTGAAATCCAGCCATCGAATCATGCATCCGATGTTGAAGGCTGCCTTCACCGGTTCCAGTTGCCAATGTGTACCAGGGACGCGTGCTCCACCAACCAACGTCGCACCAGGTACAACCGGCCCCAACATTTTGGTGCAGGCAGGGAACTCAAGGGCAAGCAGTCCGCATCCCAAGCTATCGAGCAGACTCCACCTCGCTGTTTCCAACGCGTCCTTGCTAAAGGTCGATTTCGAAACGGCGTACTCCGCAATGGTCTGCAAGAGTGGGTCAACCGATTCATAGGGACGACGAATTGAGTGATCCATGCTATGGCTTTCCGATACAGTAGACAGAATCTCCGGTACGGATGATTAGTTTGCCAGAACCGACGGCACATCCGTACTGAGTCGGGCCAGAAAACATAGCTGCAGCTCGCCTGCGCTCTTCGGTGGACTCGTTTGCACCTGTCTTTGCATCGGCGGCCACCGCGTCAGGGTCCCACAGTTGGTTTTCGGCCAGAATCTTAAACTCCTTACCCGCAGCAATGACCGTGGTAAGCCCGTCTTTACCAAAAAAATAGATTCGGTCGCCTAATCCAATCGGAGTGGCCCAACAGGATTGTTTGGTTCGTTCCTTGTAGTTTAAGGAACCGGTTTCCAAGTCAAAGCAATAGATTACACCGGTACGGTTAACCCAGTAAGCGCATCCTCGATACGACATCGGAGAAGCCCATGATGGTGCTGCCTCGGAGGCGATCCAAAGCGGCAATGCAGACCATTTGCCACCATCCAATTTGACTTCCATCACCAAGTTCGACTTCTTTGCCAGTTCCGTGTTCTCTCCTTCTCGGCCGCCAGACGCTGCGACAAAGAAACGGTTCGGGCCGGCCGGTAAAGGAGTTGTGCCGGTGTTGCCCCCAATGTCCGCGAAACTCCAAAGCAAATTGCCTGTTATGCAATCGTATCCGTCGACGCTACCAGACGAACTCACCAGAACCTGCTTGACCCCAGCGATCGTTTGTATGGAAGGGGACGACCAGCTCCTACGGGAGGTTCGATCTCGTTTCCAAACTTCCTCTCCTGTGGTTTTGTCGATCGCTACCAAATAACTGGGCCCTTCATCGTCCACGAGAATAATGACGTGATTGTCTGTCTGAACTGGCGAGCCACATAGACCGAATTTGTTTTGAAATTTTCCGTAATCCTTTGCGATCGATCGGCTCCATTGTTGTTTGCCTGCATGGTCCAGACACACGATGTCACCGCTCTCAAAAAATGCGATGACGCGTTTCGAATCAACGATAGGCGTAGGAGCTGCTCGACTCACGTAGAGACTGTTCTCGACAGGATCCGAATTCTTGAAGGTATGTTTCCATAGTTGTGCTCCATCCGAAAGCGATAAACAGTAGATGTAGTAGTCATCTTTCAGAGGCCCATCGGTAGATGTCACGAACACCTTGCTGTCCCAAAGGACGGGGCTTGACTGACCATGTCCGACGGGAGTCGATTTCCACAAAACGCCTTCACTGGGCGACCACTTCGTCGGTATGGACTCCGAGGTAGATAAGGTCGCCTCCCCCCCAAGAAAACCCGGCCAAGTATCGCCAGGAACGACACAAAGACACAAACGAACGAGCAACAGGAACAGGACCGACATCATGGATGCTTTCTAAATCAGGCGAGTAAGGAATAGCTTAGACAATTTTTCTGAGGGAAGGGGCAGCTTGAAATACACCTGGGAGTTGGGTTACCTGGGAGTTGGGTGGCACGCCCTGGGGAACGGCACACCCTGGGGAACGGCACACCCTGGGGAACGGAGGCCGTGTGATGTGTCCATGCGTTGGATGCCCGAATCAACGCCCATCGCTATCCGGGCTGTTGATTTAGTGAAGTCGTTATTGGGTAAGGGCGGTATGACGGACTTCCAGGTCCGTCAATGGGGAATTCGACGGACTTGGAAGTCCGTCGTACCATTAAATCAACAAGCCGTATCGCTCTGGGCTCGCCACCGGCGTGCCACAAGGGGGACCGGTGCGTTTTCCGACTGCCGCTGGTCTCATTTCGATTTACCAAGGATTTTTTGCAGAAAGAGTTCGATAGGACCAATCGACTTCGTGGTCGCTTGCTCAAAGCTCATCCCACTGACGAGCGATCGGATGATGGCATCGTATTGGGCTTTCATTTTTGCTTCGCCCATGAATCGGATGACTCCAAAGCCAATGGTGGCAGAGTCCTCGTCATTCATGGATCCTTGAAGAAACGGTTTGAGATTGTTGAGTTGCGACATAGACTCGGGGAGACGTTTGATCCAAGGCTGGACACGTGCGTCGTTGATGCCCACGGAGACAGCAAGTGCTTGCCGGCCAGCTCCGTCCGCGAACCATTTTGGCACACCTTCAAACGAACTTAACCATAAACTCGTAAACTGTTGCACCAAAGACGTTTCATTGATTTTGTTGGCGGCTTTGTCGAAAACCATGGCGACATAAACATCGAGAGTATCTTGACGCCAGTGGCTGGACCATTCGGGTGGCAACGAACGGCTCTCGAGCATCGTTCCGAATTCGCTGTAGTCGTAACGCTGCTTGAGAGCGAAGATGGTGATACCGCCCTTAACCAAGGGCTCTTTGCTGTTGATCTTGAACATCTTTCGAACTTGGTTCAGGGCTGTGTTAGATTGTTTGAGCAGATCGGACACATTCTCGGCACCGATGTCGCCGATGATGTGGATTTGATCATCATGCGCTTCGTCAGCTTCGCGCTTGGGGGCAACTAATTTCCATTTTTCACGGGCTCGCGTCATTCGCTTTTCCATTAGCTCTTTGTGAGACGCACTAGCTACCCATGCTTGGCTGACGACTTGGTCCAATTGCGCGTCTTTGTTTTTTCCATCAAAGGTCGCCCCCTCTTTGATCCAAGTAGCGACGAGTTGGATTTGCTCGTCCGACAATGGGCTTCGTCCCAAAGGCATTCTCGCACCTTCGGTGCCGCGAAGCTTTTTAATCAAAAGACTCTCGTCAGGTTTGGTCGGTTTCAGAGCGACACCGTTGTCTCCACCCTTGATCAATCCTGCGTACGCATTGAATTGCAGTCCGCCCGAATTACGTGTTCCGTTGTAATGGCAGCCGTTGCAATTCGAGATCAGGAGTGGAGCGATGTCGCGAGAAAAACTAACGGTTTCTTTTCCTGTGGCAGCCGGCATAACGACGGGCTCTTTTTTCGGCTCAGGCGTTGGCATGGACGGGGACTTGCTATTGACCAACGAAGTGATGGGTTCGGTAGGAGCTGGGCCGTCGTATTTGGCTCCCTCCTTGATCCATTGCTTGAGTTTGGCAAAATTTTCGGGGGTTACTTTGGGGCCGTTGCGCGGCATGTCGCCTGTTTCAATGGTCTCGACGATTCGGCTGCTGGCGGGATCGCCGGGGAAGAGAACGACACCCCCTTTTGAGCCTTTGATGAGTGCGTTGTACGTCGCCAGGGAAAAACCACCTCGCTCCGCCTTGATATGACATTGCCCACATTGATCGACCAGCCATGGAGCGATGTCGCGAGAGAAGCTCAAGGTTTTGGCGTTTGGCGGGGTTTTGGGTGCGGCGGTTGGACCCGCTTTATTTGGTGCGTTGTTCCTCTTTCCCTTGAGCAGTGTGTCCCAGTTTGGCAGTTCCGAGAGCTCCGCTCCTTGGACTTCTAGGAGCTCGTGAGCTCTCTCGAGCTGGGCGTGCAGCTTCTTCAGCTCTGCGAGATCCTTGGCCGGCGCGCTTGCGACTAAATCCACGAGCGATTGGGTGCTCTTTTCGACAATCTCGGAGGATTCGAGGACTTTGCCCGCCTTGAGTTGCTGCCCCGCCGTCTTGAGTGATTCCTTGAGGATACCTAGGTCGTCTGCCTGGACGCACGGAGCGAGGAGTAGTAGGAGACCAATCGATCGAGAAAAGAGATTGAGCATAGTATTCGGTCACCGCTAAGTTTTGCAAGTATCGAAAGCAGAGAGTGTTCTGCATGAAATGTCGACACAGTACTTACGTGTATAGAGATAATGGAGGTTGGATGAAGTACTCAGTTGCCTACCGATTTGCCATCATCGCGACAAAGATGCCCGCGACCAACAAGATTACGATCACTCCAGCTCCCACTAGCATCCAGATTCTGGGGTTTTTCGCTTTCCGCTGTACTGAGTTTGCAGATTTCGCTGCTTGCGGATTGTTCTTGGCCTTGTCCGGTGGTTGGACGATAGGTTTGACGAGAGGAGATTTCGGTTGTACGGTTCCTTTTTGAGGGTTGGTGAGGGGAGATGTTGCCTTGGCAATCGCTTCACTCTTGGACTTCTTAACATTGGGTACGTTGGTGTCATGCACAAGATCAATCTTGCTATCAACGGTCGACCCATCTCCTTTGGCGATCGCTCGGAGTACTCCGCTATCCGAAGCGGATAGACTAACTACCGCGCTACCCAGACCAATTTTGCCAACTTCGGTACCCGTTCCTCGATTCGTGACCGTATCGACGTTGGCTTGGGCCTTATTTCGGCCTTCCAGAATGTCGGAAACAGAAAGATTGTTGTCCTTGGTTTTCGCTGGATTGTCCTTGGTCTCGTTTCGGTACTTGACCAGCCAAGCTTCCAGCACTTCCGCAACTTGAAGGCAGGATGCGTAGCGGTATTTCGGATCCTTTTGCATCATCTTGACGCAAACACCATCCAATTCGCCTGGACAATCTGGGCGAACTTTTCGCACATCGGGTGGCATCGAATTTTGATGCTTGATGATACGGCTAGCGATACTCCCATCGGGGAATGGCGGATGGCCCGTCAGCAAAAAGTAGAGCGTGCATCCGAGGCCATACATGTCGGCGCGGCTATCAATCTGGTGACTATTGATGGCTTGTTCTGGAGGAAGGTAATCGGCTGTGCCGAGGACCTTGTCGTTGTACTCCATGGTGAGGGAAGCATCTGCTTCCTCGGTAAACAGGGCGAGTCCCAGGTCCAAGACTTTCACGACACCCTCTTTATTGACAAGCAGATTGGCAGGTTTGACATCGCGGTGGATCAGTCCTGCCTCGTGGGCATGGTGAAGACCGCGAGCCGCTTGAGCGATGTAGTCGGCAGCTACAGCATATGGGAGCGGTCCGTGTTTGCGAACAAGGTTTTGCATGTCCGCACCCTCGACATATTCCATGACGAGGTAGTGTGTATCCTTTTCGTTGTTGATGTCGTAGGCCCGAACGATGTTGATGTGGTTCAACGACGCAATGGCCTTGGCTTCGCGTTGGAATCGTTCCAAGTAGCTGGTATTCCCAAGCTTGGACTTGGGTAGCACTTTGATCGCACGTTTATGCTTCATCAGCATATGTTCGGCGAGGTAGACGCTGCTCATCCCTCCAGAGCCGAGATGTCCCAAGAGTTTGTGGCCGCCCAGAAAAAACCCTTTGTATTTTCCCTGCAAAAACTTTTCACACTGCCATCGTGTGACGATTCCTGCGTCTTCCAAGGCCTTGCAGACCACGACAGGATCTTCGGGAAGAACACCCTCGTTTTTGGATCGAATCACTTCCAGCTGGGTTTCTAGGACGGCTGGATCAACGAGTTTGCTCTTCTCGATTATCTCAAATATGCGATCTGAGGTGATTTGCGTCATGCCGACTTGTTCCTCGAAAGACTACCGATTTTGGAGGTTGTGGTCACTCGATTCAACGAACTTCTAAACGAGGCGAGTGCGTCAGTGCACATTTCTTCGTAAGACATACCAACGGTTCGACAGATCATTACCGAGCTTAAGTGTACTGGAATTTTTTCTGAAGAACACGGAGCGACCGCCGAAGAAACTCTGTTTTCGGACATTTTTCGATGCGTCAATGGTTCAATTCTACCACCCGCGGAGCGGTAAGCTCATCCTGATTAAGTCAGGGTTGTAGCGAAAGTCTTCAAGACTTTCGCTAAATCCATGGATAGACCGAATCTTGTGGCGCGATTCGCTACCCCAAAAAGACTGTTTGACGGGCCTCTCGCCAAATTGCCCACGCCTTGCGCCCCTCGCAGCAATTCGTTGATTCGCTAAACTGCTTAACCCCTCCCCATCCGCATCTCTCCGTACCTTAGGAACCCTTAGGCATGAGCTACTTTCCTGAAATCCAGACGATTCAATACGACGGCCCTCAAAGCCGAAATCCCTTGGCGTTTCGTTGGTACAACCCCTCGGAGCTCATCGAGGGCAAGTCGATGAAGGATCACTTGCGATTCAGTATTGTTTATTGGCACACCATGCGAGGGACGGGCTCCGATCCGTTCGGACCGGGAACGGCCGTTCGCCCATGGGATGACGGCAGCAATTCCGTCGAAAACGCACTTAGACGAGTGGAAGTCGCGTTCGAAATTTTTCAAAAACTGGACGCTCCTTATTACGCTTTTCACGACCGAGATGTTTCTCCCGAAGGAGGTTCGTTGCGCGAAACAAACGCGATCTTTGACCGAATCTCCAGCTCGCTCAAGGAGCACCAAGACAAAACCGGCGTCAAACTTCTGTGGGGTACGGCCAACATGTTCAGCCACCCACGGTTTATGCATGGTGCGGCAACTACTTGCAATGCAGACGTTTTTGCCTTCGCAGCAGCTCAAGTCAAAAAGTGCTTGGAAGTCACCAAAATGCTCGGTGGCGAGAACTACGTGTTTTGGGGGGGAAGAGAAGGATATCAGTGCCTCTACAATACCGACATGAAGCGAGAGCTTGACCACTTGGCAAAGTTTTTTCATATGGCTGTCGACTATGCCAAGAAGATTGGTTTCGTAGGTCCTTTCCTGATCGAGCCAAAGCCCAAGGAGCCAACGAAACACCAATACGATAGCGACGCGGCTGCTTGCTTGAATTTCCTTCGATCCTACGATTTGATGCCTTACTTCAAACTCAATCTGGAGACCAACCACGCAACGCTTGCCGGTCATACGATGATGCACGAACTGGACTATGCGGGCATGCAAGGTGCGCTCGGCTCGATCGACGCCAATACCGGAGATTTGCTATTGGGCTGGGACACAGATCAGTTCCCGACCGACTACTATTTAACAGCCCAATGCATGCTCGCAATTCTGAAGCACGGTGGACTTAAGACCGGTGGAGTCAACTTCGATGCCAAAGTCCGACGTGAAAGTTTCGAGCCCATCGATCTGTTTCATGCGCACGTTGGGGGAATGGATGCTTTCGCCCGTGGGTTGCGAATCGCAGCCGATATCCGGCGCGAAGGTGTTATCGATCAGTTCGTTAAGAGCCGATACCGAAGCTGGGATAGTGGTATCGGTGCTGAAATCGAAGCTGGCAAGCAGAACTTTGATAGCTTAGAAGCGTACATGCTGGAGAAGGGCGAGGCCAATGCCAACGAGAGCGGCCGACAAGAGATGCTTGAGAATATCTTCAATCGATATATTTAGTTGGACTGTCTCAAGCCGGGGATCGAACCCGCTGCGAAACCAACCATAAGTGATGTTTGTACTAGGACTTGCGGTTCCTGCCAATACTCCCGCGCTGCACGGGCGCTGCATTCTGGGGTCAAAGGATGTCAGTTGTTGGCATCTCTTGACAGTGACTTGCGGCAATTGATTGAGGCTTGGGCAAGCCTCCCAGCTCACGCAAAACAGTCGATTGTTGCTCTTTCGCAACTCAAGTAAGCGTCAGATTTGCAAGAACTAAGGGAAGTTGAACCCTAGCGAAATCAAACGTAAGTGGATGCGATTGCGCAACTCGCACACAAACCAATGATTGCTTTGCTGCCCTGGCGTATCAATCGCAACTAAGAATCAGCCATTTTCGCAGGTTGGCTGGGGTGGTTGCGATTCTTTGATCGCAACTATCAGTCTTTCTGATTAGAGTTGGACACTCGATTCCAATTCTAAAAAACGCCTCGCTGTAGATCTTCTAGCTTCTA
>CAMCMB010000012.1 GCA_945875845.1 Pirellula staleyi DSM 6068 | reverse complement strand
CCGGGTCGATTCGAGCCTCGGTGTGTGAAGCGACGGATGGATCAGTATACGTTGATGATGGAACCCAGAAACGACTTACGAAAGAGACTCAGCAAGGGAGATAACTCATTTGAGTGAAACAACTTGTCACGATAGTACAGTGCCATTCGCCCCTGGCACCTACTGAAGGGCCCCTATCTCGATCGGCCAAGGGGGCAATTCGATTTCGGGATTGAAGGATGTTTGTATGCTCGTCGAGCATAAATTGCTTAAGTTCAACAGGATCCCCTGCTGTCTGCACTTGTTCTCAAGTCGGGGTTAGCCAACGCGTGGATATAGCCCCAAGTCGCGCGATCTGACTGCGAGCGCAACCCATGGGGATTACCAATCAGATCGTTGAGACGCCCGTGGTCGGACCCTTTGTTCCGCTGTATCATTCTTCTGTTTGTGTCCAGCATTCTCTATCTCAGCACGCTTTCGCCCACTTTTAGCAACGGTACCGGATTTCGTTTATGATCGATAGCACATTCAACGTGGAGCGAGTTCGGTCGCAGTTCCCGTCTTTGTCTCGAATACTGGACGGAAAACAAGCGATCTATTTCGATGGACCCGCTGGAAGTCAAGTCCCTTGCTCGGTGGTCGATCGCATTTCGGAATGCTTGCTGCATCACAACGCAAACCGATCCGGTCGATTCGTCACAAGCCGCGAAGTAGACGAAATCATGAACCAGTGCCATCAAGTCTTTTGCGACTTTGTTGGTGCCGCCAGCCCAGAATCGATTGCATTCGGCCCTAACATGACTTCGCTGACACTGCAGTTCTCTCGGGCGCTGTCCAAAGAATGGAGACCGGGCGATCGGATTTTGGTGTCGAGCTTGGACCACGACGCAAATTTCACGCCATGGGTATTAGCGGCCAAAGACGCTGGTGCCGAGGTGAAAGTGATCCGTATTCGAACTTCGGATGCGACTCTCAATTTAGCTTCGCTGGACGAGTTGCTGAACGAACGAACTCGACTTGTGGCCGTGACAGCCGCCTCGAATGCCGTCGGTTCGCTCACGCCGATACGCGAGATTGCCAATCGCGTGCACTCGGTCGGTGCGGAATTGTTTGTCGATGCGGTTCACATGGCACCGCACAAGAGCATCGACGTGATCGATTGGGATTGCGACTACTTGGTTTGCTCTGCCTATAAATTTTTCGGCCCACACATTGGAGTGCTTTACGGTCGAAAGGACCGAATGCAATCCTTGATACCGTACAAATTGAGGCCTGCACCAGATAACTTGCCAGGCCGATGGATGACCGGAACACAAAACCATGCTTGTATCGCTGGGGCCGCGGCTGCCGTTGATTACATTGCATCGTTGTCATCGATCCCAGCGGACCATCAAAATCGTCGAGGACGATTGATGGATGCGATGAGTATTATCTCGAACTACGAAACCGAATTGATAACGAAGTTGATTGAAGGGCTATTGTCGATCCCAAGGTTCAAAGTGTTTGGGATTACGGATCCGAACCGCATGTCGGAACGTGCCCCGACGGTTTCGTTTCAAGTGGCTGGGGCGACGTCGATCGAAGTGGCACAGCGGTTGGGCGAACAAGGCGTATTCGCGTGGCACGGCAATTACTATGCATTGCCCTTAACGGAGTCGCTCGGGACGGAGCCCGCAGGAATGGTTCGATTGGGTTGTATGCACTACAACACTTTGGAAGAAGTCGAGCGGACCCTGGCCTTGCTCAGGACAATGTCATGAACATCGCCGAACTACTACTAGAAAGTCGTCAGCGTTACGGCAAACGAGTCACTATCCATTTCGACGGTGGCGAATGGACGAATTTCGACATGATCCATCGCGCTGAGCAGCTTGCCACGGTGCTCCTAGATGCTGGTGTCCTACCAGGAGATCGGGTGGTGGTGATGATGCTGAACTGCCCCGAAGTGATCCAAGCCTTTCACGCCCTTTGGCGCGTCGGTGCAATACCAGTTCCAGTGACTCCACAGTGGGTCGCTCGTGAAGTGCATTTTGTGGTTGAGCACTCAGGAGCAAAGGTTTTGTTGACATCTCCGCTTCTTGCGGCAAAGGTTCGGGAAGCGACGGCTGACCTATCGCCACCTGTCCAACTGTTTGTTTTTGGCGACACGGATATTCCAGGTATTTGCGATTTGCGGCCTTTGGTGGAACAAGCGGAGTCGTTTGGCGAAATGTTTCCGGCCGAATCGAGCGATCCGGCTTTATTCATTTATACCTCTGGCACGACCGGGCAGCCCAAAGGAGTCGTACTCACTCACGGCGGATTTCGATCGAACGTCGAATCGGTGATTCAGACCCTTGGATACGACTCGGAAACGGTGACGATGTTGGTTTTGCCCCTGAGTCATGTCTTCGGTGTTCATCGCATGAACAAGGAAGCCGTAACGGGAACACCCACTGTGATTCTCCCGTCATTTAACCCTGAGCATGCATTGCAGACGATTGAGCGTTATCGCGTCGGGCGCTTTTCAGCGGTCCCTACCATGCTTACTAGCCTGCTAAACCATCCAGAACGGGCCAACTACGACTGTTCGAGTCTACGATGGGTCGATAGTGGCGGAGCCCCTTTGCATGAAGAGTTACGGCTCGAATTTCAGCGAGAGTTCAGCTGCCGCGTTAAAGAGGGCTATGGCTTGTCTGAAGCGAGCTGCACCGTGACCAGTTTCCGCGACGACGAGCCCTATCGTGCTTTCTCAGTCGGAAGGGCAATTAAGGGGGTCACGATCTCGATTCGAGATGAAAATGATCAACCGGTATTGCAGGGTCAGGAGGGTGAGATCTGCGCCAAGGGGGAAATGCTCATGCAAGGTTACTGGCAGGATCCGATTGCGACTCAATTGGCCATTCGCGATGGTTGGCTTTATACTGGCGATGTCGGACGAACGGACGCGGACGGTTTTTTGTACATCACTGGCCGCAAAAAAGATTTGATCATTAAGGGTGGCGAAAACGTCGCGCCGAGAGCACTAGAGGATGTCTTGTACGAACACCCCGCTGTCGCTGAAGCGGCAGTCATCGGCCTAGCGGATCCGTTGTACGGCGAGGACATTTGCGCGGTGGTTGTTTTGCGGGCTGGCAAGAAAGCCACATCCGAAGAGCTACAGCAACATGTTGCAAAGTACGTCAACAAGTTCAGGGTACCATCGAAAGTCGTGTTCCTCGATGCACTCCCGAAAAGCCCTATCGGGAAGATACTTAAACGCGAACTGCGACGTATGATTCTATAGTTGCGGGCAACCGCGAAGCGGTCCGGCCCCCATGTCTTGATGCCGTAGTGGAATTCGCCAGAATTCCAAGTGCTTGGGATTTCTGGCGAAATCCACTACGAACGTTTCTGCGTGGGTGAGGCATGTTCCGTCGGCTTGCGACGACAGAAACTTAAGCAACCCATGTCACAAGGTCATGAGGGGCTGAATCAGCCTGCTTCTTTAGGGCTGCGGGTGAAACGGAAAGTCGGTGTAGCCTACTTCGGTCGGGGCGGACCATACTTTCGTGTCCGCTGGTGGATTCAACTCCCAGCCGTTGGTGAATCGCTCAACGAGATCCGGATTGCTGAGGAATGGTCGGCCAAAGGCGATGAGTTCAGCAAGTCCTGTTTCAATCGCTGCTTCCGCTGATTCTTGCGTGTACCCGCAATTGCCAATCAACGGGCCTGCAAACTCAGCGCGAAATTCCGAAAGCGTCATTGGTTCACCCAGTTCGTGGAATCCGAATGCAAGCCCATCTACGACGTGCAAGTAAGCCAGCCGGTAATAACTTAACTCAGAAGCGGCGTGCAAGAAAGTTTCGCGAAAGTCAGGTGAGCCCATGTCGTTGAAATTTCCATTGGGTGAAAGACGCACTCCAACCCGTGCCGATGGCCAAATGTTTAGGATCGCTTCCACGATCTCGCGTAGAAATCGAAACCGGTTCTCGACGCTTCCGCCATAGAGATCTGTCCGTTGATTCGTCTTGGATTGGAGGAACTGGTCGATCAAATATCCGTTCGCGGCGTGGATCTCGACTCCATCGAACCCAGCGTCCCTAGCTCTCTCTGCTGCATGCCGATAGTCCTCGACCACCGATGCAACTTCGGCCGTTTCTAGCGAGCGCGGCGTTTCGTAAGGCTCCTTGCCGTTCGGCGTATGAATTGTGTCCCCGTTGATTTTGACAGCCGATGCGGATACGGCTGGCTTTCCACCGTGGAAGCTACTATGCGAAGCTCGCCCGCAATGCCAGAGTTGCAAAAAGATCGGCGTATCGTACTCATGCAGCGAGTTTGTTATCATCGACCAACCGTTCTGTTGGTCGTCGTTATAAATGCCGGGCGAATCGACCCAGCCGCGTCCTTGTTCGGAGATCGTCGTCGCCTCCGAAATAATCAAGCCTGCCGATGCCCGTTGCGTGTAGTACTCAACCATAAGCTCGTTTGGTACTCGTTTTGCGCCTGCCCTGCCTCGAGTCAAGGGGGCCATTACCACACGGTTCCGCATAGCTAGACCTCGAAGGTCAAATGCGGAAAGAAGGTGAGGTGATTGGATGGGCGATGCGTTATTTTGCATGGGTAATCGGTATTGTTTCCGAGAAGTGTTGTAAGGTCTTTCGAGCGGCGTGATTCTCACGCGAGAAGGCTTTCAGTCCATCGAAATAACGCTCGGCCCTAGCATAGCGAACTTTCCGACTGCCATGCCTGCGAATTTGTGAGTTTGGCTCATGATTGTGGGATACATCCAACGCGAGAGACGAACTGACCCTACAATAGAGGCGTAGCAAGGTTGGCCAAGGATTCGCACTCCAAGTTGTATTTGTCCCTCCGAACAGCTCTTGGGTTTCTACGAAACGACCCGATTATGATTCAAAAAAGCTGTGTTTGTCTTGGTCGCAGGATAAAGAATGGGCTTTCAGTCGTATGCCTTTTGATTTTGGGAGGTTGCGGTGGTGGCGTACGCGAAGACCGTACGATTGAATTTTCTGCAGATGGAGCTCGAGTCGCATTTCAGCATGGCCAAGATGGCATTTATGTTGCGAACTCAAACGGGGTGGGATTGACGTTGGCTATAGGAATGAGCCTAGCACCTTTGTTTCGGGCGGATTTCTTCGAGCAGCTTCCACGCGAGATAGCGCAAGAAACGATTGAAAAATGGAGTGAATTATTGCCCGACAATCATTCCGGATTGCCTGCCATCGCGATCAATCTTGTGTTAAGAGCGGCTGCGAACCGCCTTGGAAATACCGAAACTCGCAAACTGGCGGAAGAGCGGCTCGCTGTGAACACGGACGCGCAGCCATTGTTCACCGGAAAGTCAATCGACGATGCAATCGAAAGTTGGTTTCAAGGGGTCGAGGGCAAGTGAGGCGTCTTGGGCCCTTTGGTCGCAAAAGCCCCGTTGGTCCCAATGTGCACAATGTTCGCATTATGCTTATCTGCTACTTCCCAGTTCACGTCCAGTTTGACTTGGTTATACTCTTAGTAGCGCGGCAGACTGAAAACTACCAATCATAACCCGATACGTGAGTGAGGGACCTGAGAGGTTGTCCCTCGCTTACCGGCTTGTTGATTTAGTGAAGTCGTTATTGATTAAGGGCGGTATGACGGACTTCCAAGTCTGTCCATGGGGAATTCGACGGACTTGGAAGTCCGTCGTACCATTAAATCAACAAGCCCTAACGATTCGGGTTGGGATACTGCAATCAGCCGCTCGACTTACCGTGGTCATCGAAGTCCACAACACATCCATAAGTACTAAGACGCAGAACGCGGGTGAAGAATTGATAGTGCATGCACTGAGAATGAGAATGAGAATGAGGATGAGGATGGGGTTGGCGTTGATTGCGTTGATTGCGGTGCTGTGCCGCGAAGGTGCATCGGCTGAGCCGGTTATTCCAGGACTTTTCAGCAAACACCCCCTGACAAAGGTTCAGGTGGGTGAATTGTTGATCGGAGAGTTGCGTTGTGCGGCGTGTCATTCAGGGCTTCGACCAAGTGTTGTTTCCGAGCGAACAGCGCCCGAACTTGCGAATGTTGGCGGACGCGTTAACCCGGAATATCTGAAAAGATTTCTTTCGTCTCCCGAAGTCGCTCATCCAGGCTCGACGATGCCGGATCTTTTGGCTTCGGAAACTCCCGCTCGACGTGACCAAATCGCAGAAGCACTTATGCATTTTCTTGTCGCCCAATCGTCAAGCAAATTCCAGGCGGACGAAATCGAAAGCAAGGAATCAGTGAACGGGAAAGAACTTTTCCATTCTGTCGGCTGTGTTGCTTGTCATGCGCCGCGCGACGATGCAGACAAAGAGACGACGAACGAGGGAGTCGTATCGTTGGGACATTTGTCCTCGAAGTATCATCAGAAATCGCTTGGAGATTTTTTGTACCAACCACTGCGTGTCCGAAGTTCAGGTCGAATGCCGGACATGAAGCTTACCCTGGATGAGTCAAGTGCGATCGCTGGCTATTTGCTTAAAGAAAGAAATGAAAGTGCTAAGCAGCTTGAGACTCAGGATAAACTCGTCTCCGAGGGAAAGAAGTACTTTCAGGAACTGAACTGCGCTGCTTGCCACAAACTCGGAGACAACTCGGCTGCTGAAAAGCGTTCTCTTTCAATCGCGGATGCGACACGCGGTTGTTTGTCGAAAACACCCAGCAAGAGTCCGCAGTTTGATCTCGATGAGGCCCAGACAGATGCCATTCGGGAGGCACTCTCAAGCAAGACACAAGATGACACCGACAAAACGCGGATTGCGCTGACCCTAACCGCGTTCAATTGTATCGCATGTCATATTCGAGAGGATTACGGCGGAGTCTCCGAGGAACGCAATACCCATTTTCAAACGAGCGAAAAGAACATTGGCGATGATGGACGCATTCCCCCTCCTCTAACGTTGGTAGGCGCCAAGCTTCAACCCGCGTGGATGAAAAAGGTGCTGTTCGATGGCGAAAGTGTTCGATATTACATGTTCACTCGTATGCCGCAATATGGCGAACCCAACTTACGAGACCTGCCCGAATGCTTGGGGCGCACCGACACATTGCCTAGTGTGGATCTAAACATCCCAAATCCTGAGAGTCGGAATAAGGGCGAGAGGGAGAGGGAAAAGTTGCTGCGAACGGCCGGCCGCGAACTGCTTGGCGACAAGGGGGTATATTGCGTCGCTTGTCATAGCTTCAACGGAAAACCGTCACCCATCAATCAGGGCATCGACTTGATGACCACCTATCAAAGACTCCAGCCAAGTTGGTTCAACGAGTTTGTCCGCAATCCGGGAAAGTATCGGCCGCGAATCGTCATGCCATTTTCTTGGCCTGGTGGTGTCGCGTCCCACACGACCATTTTGGATGGGAACACCGATCAGCAAATTGAAGCCATTTGGTACTATTTGTCGCTTGGCAGATCGGCAGCGGACCCGTCCGGGATTCGCGGTCAGGATTCGAAACTCACGGTGACCGACACAACTCGGACCTACCGAGGACGCAGCAACGTCGCTGGCTTTCGAGGCATCGCGGTCGGATTTCCAGAACATCTAAACTACGCGTTTAACGCTGAGACTGGGACACTCACGGGGCTTTGGCAAGGCGAGTACATTCGCGTTGATCGGAGTGGTCAAGGGTCGGGCTCCTTTAATCCGGCGAGCAAATTGGTTCCATTGCACCAAGATGTCTCGTTTGCAGAATTGCTAGATGAGTCAACGCCCTGGCCTTTGCGTCCCGTGATGACCAAAGAGCAGCCCGTGAATCAGGACCCTCTCTATCCAAAAAACCTTGGCTATCAGTTCAAAGGCTACTTCATGGATAAAGCTGCGATTCCGACGTTCATGTACCGGTTCGGCGAAATTGAGGTACAAGACCGCTCGGTGGCGATGGCTTCAGGAGACAAGTGGGTGCTCGAACGCACGATTCAGTTTGTTTCTCCGCGCGATCAGACCATTTGGTTTCGAGCGTTGGTTGGAGAAGTGGAAGCCGAGTCGAAACGGGAATTCAAGACACCTAATCTACGCATAACGATTCCGGTTGCTGAGACGTTGGTGCGATCATTGGCTAAAGACACACCTGCGTCCGAACTATTGCTGAAACTCTCTATTCCACAAAACAAATCAACACTTACCTTTACCTATGAACTACTTGCGAAATAGTCGACCTGAGATGCGGTTGTTGTGTTTGATTTTTTTAGTCGCGTCGCTCGGTTCGATTGTGCAGGCTGAGGAAGTCGGCGATCGCTGGGGAACGGAGCAACGCGAACGAGCCTATTATCCGATCGTCAACGTACCACTTCCCAAGGATGTGGTGATTGAAGTGGGTGCGTTTGCGGTCCTGCCCGATTCTCGCGTCGCAATTGGAACACGTCATGGCGAAATCTATTTGATGAGCGGGATCGACGCCGAGAAGCCGAATCCCTCCTTCGATTTGTTCGCGACGGGGCTCGATGAGATTTTTGGATTGGCCTACCAAAATAATTCGTTCTACGTCACGCAGAGTTGCGAACTGACGCGAGTGAGCGATACGAACCAAGATGGCAAAGCCGATCGATTCGAGACAGTCTCGGACGCTTGGGGATATGCCAATTATCATGAGTACGCATTTGGATCGAAGTTCGACCGAGACGGGAATCTGTTCGTTGCACTAGGCTTGTCGCAGTCCTACGAATCGAATGCACTGTTTCGCGGGTTCACCATGAAAGTTTCGCCAGAAAGGAAATCGACTGCATATTCCAGCGGTCTACGCAGCCCTGCTGGGATAGGTACAGATGAACATGGCGCGTTGTTCTACGTCGAAAGCCAGGGACCATGGAACTGCTCATGTAGTTTAAAGGCCCTCTCGCCAAGCAGTTTTCAAGGTCACCCAGCAAGTTTCAATTGGTACAAGAATGCTCCTGAGTTGGGCCCTGTCCCCGAAATGCCGAAATCAGGTTCGAGAATTGTGGTGGAACGGGAGCGAGTCAAAGAGCTTGTGCCTTATGCTGTGGTTTTTCCCTACGTTCGAATGGGCCGATCGATAACCGGATTCACGGTCAATCAGACCAAGGGGAAATTCGGGCCATTTGAGAATCAATTGTTCCTAGGCGATTACACTCTTTCGATCCTCATGCGTGCCACAACAGAGCAGGTGAATGGCGTTTGGCAAGGTGCTTGCTACCCGTTTCGTGAAGGGCTTTCGACCGGAATTTTGAACGTCAACTTTACTCCCGAGGGGAATTTACTCTGCGGCGGGACCAACCGTGGATGGCCCGTACGAGGAATCAAACCGTTTGCATTGGAACGGCTCGAATGGAGCGGCAAGATGCCATTCGAGATCGAGCGGATCACGATCGAGCCAAGCGGATTTAAGGTTGCATTTACAAAACCAGCCGACAAAGTCTTGGGTAGCCAACCAGGGACTTACAAAATTGCAACGTTCACGCATCCGTATCACGGTGGCTATGGAGGACCCGAAATAGAAACCAGTGCACCACCCGTGAAATCGGTTTCGATTTCCGAGGATGGCATGACGGCCAGTTTGGTTTTGGACGGACTGACGCGTGGCCACGTGTACGACTTCGATCTCGATGCGCTACGTTCATCGGACCAAGAAGCATTGTTGCATCGCAAAGCCTACTACACGGTCAATGAGATACCTGCACAGCCGTAAATATCGTCGCCTTTTGCTCCGCAAAAGCAACGTGAATGACGCGACCCATCGCGGATAGGCGGAGAATTTTGGGATGGTGCACTTTTTGGCGGCAGGTTGACAACCCGACGCGTGACGGCTTGTTGCTTTAATGGGCTGTGACACGGGGTATTCGAAAGTGGCATGGGCGTCTCGCCCATGGATTCACGGGCGAGCGCGCTCGTGCCACGCTTTGGTAACCCGACGCGTGAGCGAGGGATTGCAGTCCGCACCTCGCTCGAGTGGGTCTCTTACGGAGTCGTTCTCTGCGACTCCGCGCCATTGCGTCTCTGCGCTAACTTTTGAAATGGAACGCAGTTATTCGCTAGCGTTTGAGATTCTTGGTTGGTCTTGCATTGGACGAGTCAAACTGATAACCCAATTCGGTATGTCAGAACAACCTAATGTCCAATCAACCCATGTTCCAAATCAAGACGCATTTGCGACCGAATTAGATAGCTTGCGCGAGCATTTTTCGCCGATTTCGTTCTCGGGCGGAGGTATGCCATCCGGCACCGAGCGCGTGATGATGGGGGCTATCGTCGAGACCAATGCAGGCCTAGCAAACTCTCCCATCGAGGACTTGTGCAGCACCCAGACAAAGGTTGGATTGGCAAAGTGGTTGAGATAGCGAAAATGAGTCAATCGAGCGAATCGGTTCCAGCCGTCAAAACCAGTGCAGAGTCCATTGACGCGAAGACCTACCGAGTTCGCATCGAGTTTGTCGACTACTTGAGTTCGTCCGAATATGTTCACGGCAACGCGGAAGTTGTCCTTTTGCGGCTTAGCCAGTCGTTGCTGACGATCGCAACGGACCAATGGCTGCGGCATGCTAGAATGAGGTAACTTTCCCACAATGACACAATATCGTTGCAAAAACTGAGACCCTCGCAGAACTTAGATCCTTGCAAATTTGAGACGCCGATCGACCGTTCCCAGAAATCGACGCCAATTGCTAATCGCAGCTCAGCAACTCAGCAATTCGCAGCCCTATGCCTCGAATCCCAAGCGTTAACTACCTGAATGCCATCGCCTTTTTTAAATTCCCTTTATCGATACGTACCAGCGATTGACTCGTTGCGTACCTATTCGCTCGTGCATTTCAAAAGGGATATGTTCGCGGGCTTGACCGTTGCCGCTGTTGCCGTGCCGCAAGCCATGGCATACGCAAGTATCTTTCATATGCCTGTTGAAATGGGACTCTACACGGCCATCGTCATGACGGCTGTCGGGGCTTTGCTGGATTCGTCCAAGCAACTCATCAACGGTCCGACCAACGCTATTTCCATCGCGATGCTGAGCGCGCTTGCGATCGTTCCGGAAGAACAACGTGTTTCGGCGGCCATCATGATGGCGTTTTTCATCGGACTCATTCAAACAGCGATCGCCCTGCTGCGATTCGGTGACCTATCTCGTTACATATCGCACGCCGTCATCGTTGGTTTTACGCTCGGGGCCTCCGTATTGTTACTGATGGATCAACTGAAGAATGTCTTTGGTCTCAAAGCTCAAGGGTCGGAACATGATCATTTTCTAGTTCGGTTTTGGAGCACAATGACCGGGGGTGGCGATATCCATTGGCCGACCGCCGGAATCGCATTTCTTACTATCTTCGCCGCGCTCTTGTTTCGATTTATTAACACTCGGTACAAAGCCGGTTTGCCTGAGCTATTGCTCGCAATCGCCCTCGCGGCCACGGTGTTAGCATTAGTCGACCCCGGCAAAACTTCGGGGGTCAAGCTCCAGCTAGCAGTCCCACGTCAATTGCCCTCGTTTCAATTGCCCGAAATCGATTGGGTTTTGGCGCGAAACCTATCGAGCAGTGCTGCAGCGATTGCATTTTTAGGATTGCTCGAAGCGATGGCGATGTCAAAATCGATAGCGACAAAAACAGGCCAAAAGTTGGACATGAACCAGCAGTGTCTGAGCGAAGGGTTGGCCAACATTGCGGGTAGCTTCTTTCGCTGTTTTCCAGGCTCTGGATCGCTGACACGTTCCTACATCAATCACACCTCAGGGGCGGCCACCCAATGGTCCGGTGTCATCAGTGCGCTCGGAGTCGCTGCCACCATTTTGGTATTCGCCCCATTCGCCCAGTACATTCCCAAAGCCGCATTGGCTGCCGTGCTGATTCTAACCGCCTCCCGCATGAACGATTTCAAAACACTCCGCTATTACTTTAACGCGACCAAATTCGATCGCTGGATCATGATTGCGACTGCACTTACGGCCATCTTAGTTTCGATCGAATTTTGCATCTTGATCGGTGTCTTTCTGTCGTTTGCGTTCTATGTGCCTCGTGCCGCCAAGATCAAAATGAACGAACTAACCGTCACAAGCGATCGAGTCATCCGCGAGATCGTGTCGACCGATGTTCGTTGCTCATTTCTGCGAGTGCTCAACATCGAAGGTGAGATGTTCTTTGGCTGTGCACCAGAGCTTGAACGCCAGTTGGACTCGATTGTCGAAGAGTCCCCGGACACTCTTAAGGTGGTCATCCTGCGTCTCAAACGAGCCAACAATCCGGATGCGGTTTGCATGGATGTTTTGGAACGATTCGTTTTGAAAATGCAGCAGAAAAAGATTGTCGTAATGCTGTCGGGAATACGCGCCGAAATGGCGCAAACATTTGCGAATGTCGGCATCGATCGAATCGTTGGGCCTGAAAATATCTTCCGCGAAGAATCCGAGATATGGGCGAGCACGGTAACGTCCATGAAAAAAGCCTATGCTCTGTTGGGAAATTGCCGTTGCGACCACTGTCCAAATCAATCGATCGCAAAAGAAGAGCGTGGCGATTGGTCCTACATGATTTAAAGTTGGGTTTTGAAAAACATGGATCGATCCAAAACAGGCGTCTCAACCAAGTCACTCACCTCTTCCCGTCGCAAGTTTGCGGGCCGAATTACGGTCGGCGCTGCTCTGTTGTATATAGGATTTTTAGGCATCTTGATGTTCCTCGAACGGTATCTTGTGTTTCCCGCACCGCCAGTGAGTTACGGCAACTGGAACTCAGCATCTTTTGGTGCCAAGGAGCACTTCATTGAGGGTCACGACAAAACGCGAATTCACGTTTGGGCATTGGAGAATCCCGACGCAAAAGCAACATTGATCTTCAACCACGGAAACGGAGAATCGTTGGGCATGTTGGGTGATGAGCTTGTCGCGATTCGAGATCAATGGAAAGTCAATGTGGTCGCATTCGACTACCGCGGATATGGCAAGACGGGCGGGATTCCCAACGAACGCGATATCCTTTTGGATGCGGTTTCCGTCGGGAAGTGGGTCCAGGAAGGAAAAGCATTTCGTGGCCAAAAGATCGTCGCGATGGGGCGTTCGCTCGGAGGGGCACCTGCCATTGAAATCGCAACGAAGTTTCACGCAGATGGACTCATCCTTGATCGGACTTTCTCCTCGATCGTCGACGTAGCGGCTAGTCGTTACTTCTTTTTCCCTGTCCGCTGGGTAATGCAGACACAGTTCAGATCGATTGACAAAATCCAATCGTATATGGGTGAACTCCTGCAATTGCATGGGGATGTGGACGAAGTCGTTCCGTATCGTTTCGGCAAGAAGCTATTTGACGCTTGCCCGACACAAACCAAAAAATTGCTTACCGTCCAACGTCTCTATCACAATAGCCCATGGCCACCTGAGTTTTGGGACGCTGGCAGAAAATTTATCAAGACGATTGAAGACAAATGAACCGATCGAGGTCAAATGCTTCGCCAAGACTGGAACCGATTGATTTCGAATGGGATGACGGGACCGAGTTGCCTTCGGAAATAGAACGGATCTTACTCGATGCCGATTCAGTTCTACAAGCGTATTGGGATCAATGGAACAAACGCCCGATTGAACAGTACGTGGCTTGCGATTTTCGCGACGTCTGGCGTGCGTTGTCGAAATTAACTTCGAGCCGAATGGCGATTGGAAATACGTTTTGTGAATGGGGCTGCGGATTTGGAATTGTCACTGGGTTGGCGTCGCAACTTGGCTGGGAAGCGATCGGTATCGAAGCCGAGTTGTTTCTTGTAGATAGGGCTAGGCAATTTCTAACGAGAAACGATTTGGCTGGTGAAATTCTGCACGGTAATTTTTTGCCAAGAGGCAGCGAACGACTAGCGCGTTCTCGATCCAATCATGCCTCGTTGTTTCACAATATTGAAAACGCGTATGAACAGCATGACCTAGAGTTGAGCGACTATGCGTTGGTCTTCGCCTATCCGTGGCCGGGCGAGCATCTTTTTCAGCAAGAGGTTTTTCGAAATTACGCAGGCGACGGAGCGCTGCTACTGATGTTTTTGGGGCCGTATGAAATCGAACTCTACCGGAAGGTGGGCTGAGGATGTTTGTGGGATAGGCTATCAGACTGTCAATCTGAAAAAGACAGGCTGGAAGCCCATCCCACTAATTGCCCAATCGATCCTTATGCCAAAATCCCTTGGACGACTTTGCCGCTCACGTCCGTCAAGCGTCTGCGAATACCGTTGTGATAATAAGTGAGGCGTTCGTGGTCGACGCCGAGCAAATGCAAAACGGTCGCATGAAAATCGTGCCAATGCACGGGGCTTTCGACCGCCCTCATGCCAATCTCGTCGGTTTCTCCAAACGCGAAACCATGCTTGAGTCCACCTCCGGCCATCCACACCGAAAAACCAAATTGATTGTGGTCGCGGCCTTTGCCTACCACGTCGGACGCCGACTGAGCAAACGGAGTTCGGCCAAATTCGCTTGTAAACAAAACGAGCGTATCCTCGAGCATACCTCTCTGCCGTAGATCTTTTAGCAATCCCGCGATGGGCCGATCGATTCGTTTTGCTTCTTGACTGTGATTCTGAACCATATCTTCGTGGCCATCCCAATTGATGCGAGGCGAACCAAAGGCCCCGCCCGAAAACAATTGAATGAACCGAACCCCGGACTCCAACATCCGACGGGACAATAGACACGCTCGACCGAAATCGGCTGTCGCCGCTTCATCGATACCGTACAACTTGTGCGTTTCAGCCGTTTCTCCTGCGAGGTTGGTAACTTCGGGAACGACGCGTTGCATGCGAGCTGCGAGTTCATAGCTGCGCATGCGTGCGACCAGGTCATCATCCCCGCGTGTCTGGCGATGACGTTCATTGAGCGTCGCCAGCAACTGCCTCGTATCCGATTCGCGTGCCAAGGTCGGGGCCGGCGTTGGGAACAAATCATCAATGGGTGTACCTTGGCTTCGAATGATCACCCCTTGATGTTGTGCGGGAAGAAATCCATTGGTCCAATTGATCGAACCACCCGCAGGTACGCCGCGTGGATCGGGAACGACGACAAACGCTGGCAAGTCTTGCGACTCGCTGCCCAATCCATACGAGGCCCATGAGCCGAACACGGGAAAGCCATTTAACCGAAAGCCGGTGTTCTCCTGAAACGTTGCCGGCGTGTGATTGGATGTTTCCGCGTACATCGATCGAATCACGGTAAGCTCATCGGCTACCTCCGCCAAATTTGGGAATAGTTCGGATATCCAAAGCCCGCTCGCACCTCGTTGCCGAAATTCCCAATCGTTTTTGCGCAAAAGTCCAACTTGACCAAAGAAAACATCCGGACGATCGCCGCTATACGATTTGCCATGGTACTTTTCGAGTTCGGGTTTGTAGTCGAACGAATCGATTTGGCTTACGCCCCCGCACGCCACAATGTGGATGACTCGCTTTGCCTTGGCCGCATGATGCAGTGACGGTTTTACCCCATCGGTTGGATGCGGCTCGGCTCGGACGATTCCGTCGTTGATGAGTAAGGACAACAACGCGGTACTGCCAATCCCTCGACTTGCCCACTCTAGTACTTCTCTACGGTTCAACATCATTCCTCAGTCCACATATAGAAGTTCATTGCTATTGAGCAGGACACGGCATACTGACGCGAGTCCATGTTTGTCAGCTAATTCAACGCATGCGGTTAACTCCGATGCGTCGGGTTTTCGGAAGTAGGCTTGCTCAAACAAGAAGACGACCTGCGACGGTAGAGTCTCACCAGCGGACAAACTCGCTCGCTTCGCCCACGCCTCCGAGAGCCGAATCACGAGCGCGTTATTCATCAACGCAAGAGACTGCAATGGCGTTGTCGTGGATGCGCGAAGGGGTGATTTGGTGGATGGATCAGGACAATCGAAAACGTCCAAGAGGTTGCTTCGCGCAGATCGAACCACTGTGCGGTAAAGCGTTCGGCGTTGAAAACTCTCACCGATGGGCTGGCGCATGGAATAGAAATGCGAATTGTTGATTGAGAGAGAAAAATCGTAGTAACCAGGTCCATCCAACGAAGGTTCGAGTTGGCCAGCCAGATCTAGCATCGTGTCTCGCAACGATTCCGCATCCAACCTCGACGGCGACTTGCGCCATAAGAGTCTGTTGCCTGCGTCCTTTTCCATGTTGGACGGAATGATTTGCGAGGATTGTTGGTATGTCTTTGACGACAGGATTCGTCGATGCAAATGCTTGAGACTCCAACCATGCTCAATCAAATCGTTTGCAAGCCAATCGAGCAACTCGGGGTGCGATGGACGCCCCCCATTAAACCCAAAATCGTTGGGAGTCTCCACGATGCCTGCGCCAAAGTGGTATTGCCAAACGCGGTTGACGATCACTCTTGCGAAAAGAGGATTGCGTTTTTCGGTAATCCATTGCGCCAGTTTGAATCGGCGTTGTCCATCGTTTGCTGTGTCGTCCAAAAAGAAGTCAGGGGCGATCCCCTTCACTGCGGAAACGCCACCTGGAAGGACTGAGTCCATTGGCGAACCAGGGTTTCCTCTCGCCAACAGAAACGTCTTGCTAGGCTCCTTGGACGCGATCGCATAGACGCGGGAATCAAAAACGCGTTGGAGCTGCTCACGGATTTGATTTAACTCGAAACGGTATTCCGCCAACAATTCTTTGGCAGGTAGATCGAGGGCCGCCATGAGCTCGCTGTTGCTCACGAAGGTCGTTTGGACGTTTGCGGATGCACGCACCTCCTCGTCGGTGAGGGCACGATCGTACAACTGTGCCCGCTCCAATGCTCCATTGAGCATTTTGCCGTCACCCGCCGGGGAATGCCGCAATCCGAACAGAACATGCGTAGTATTCGAGGGAAATTCGATAAGATTCGACTTGCGAATGGAATGGCCGTACGGCAACCCGTTTCGATACGCGCGAATGGTTCCATCGGTGTCGTACACGATTGCAACATGAACGAGTTCGCTGGACGTAGACTCCATCTCCTCTGCTTGAAAGGGCTCAGTGCGGGTAAAACCATCGCTACCAGCCATCCATCGATTGGATTCCACCTCGCCGTACACGATGGCATCAAAGACGTTTCCGTTGAGCGATTCAATGCTGATTGCGGCCCCGCCGCGTTGCATAGTGTTGGCGAGTTGAACCCAGACTTCGAGCGTCTTTTCCTTGAGGGTTTTGTTGAGATTTTTGGACAAGGCATACCCACCGTCTTTCAAAATCAAATGGCCGTCTTGCAAAACGGCGTTCGAACGAAGTTCGATGTCCAATCCTCCGATCGAGTCGCGTGGATCGTCAAACTCCCATCGCGAAATCGGAACAGGGACTTCTTTGGTGATTTTCGAAACGGCTCGCTCGGCGAGAATGCGATCTTTCACCGGTTGCTCGCTCTCGGAGATTAACCGTTTCAGTTCGGTCTGTCTCGCTTCCAATCGCTCAGTAATAGGACGATTACTATCGATAAGCAACTCGGGCTTGAGCTTGGGTTCACCGTGGTGTGCACCCGCCAAGGCAGCGCACATTTGGTAGTATTCTCGCTGAGGGATTGGATCGAACTTGTGATCATGACAACGGCTACAGTTGACGGTCAGTCCTAAAAAAGTTTGACTGACAAGGCTGACCACATCCTCGAGTTCGTCTTGTCGGACCACTTCTCGCATGGCTTTGCTTTGTTGTGTTTGTCCAACTTGGTCGTAGGAGCCGGCGACCAGCATGCCAGTCGCGATGATTCCATCTGCTGTATTCGGTAAGAGCGCATCGCCCGCGATCTGCATCTGGCAAAACTCATCGTAAGGCATATCTTGATTGAATGCATTGACAACCCAATCTCGGTATCTCCATGAGTTGGTGCGGAGTTGGTCTCGTTCGAAGCCATGGCTTTCGCCGAATCGAATCGTATCAAGCCAATGTCGAGCCCAACGTTGGCCATAGGCAGGGCTGTCGAGCAAGCTAGCGATCCAGTGCTCAAGGGCATTAGGGTTTTTTGACTCGATCAGTTTCTGAACAGCTTCCTGCGCCGGGGGTAAGCCTGTCAAGTCGAATGCAATTCTGCGAGCGAGGGTTCGGCGGTCTGCGGGTGGCGAAGGAGTCATGCCACTTGCATTCAGCTTAGCCAGTACGAAGCTGTCTATCGGATTGGGATATAATTCGGTAGAACTAGGTGGCGAGATTGCGTGAATAGGCTGCAACGACCACCAGTCATATCCTGCCCTTGTCTCGCTGGTAAATTCTGCGGCATCCAATTTTCCGCCGGGCCATGGTGCATTGTTGGCGATCCAATTGCGTATCGTTTCACGTTCACTTTGTCCGAGTGGCTTCTTGGGGGGCATCTCGTCGGAGGTGATGCGTTTCCACACCAAGCTCTCGCTTTCCTTTCCAGGTACGAGAGCCACGCCGCTATCGCCACCCAACAACATCGACTCGTTGGTAGATAAGTCGAGTCCACCTTTTTTCTCGAGTGCATTGTGGCATTCGATGCAGTGCACACTGAAGATGAATTTGACTTGATCGAGCTTTGGTTCTTGGCCGTTCGCAATAGAGTGGATTGCGCTGCAATTGCAAATGAGCCAGATCCATCCTAGCGACCAAAACGCGAGGAAAACTACGTTGGGCCCGAGGAATTTCTGTACGGTTGAGTGTCGACTCATCATCGGCTTCGATCGGCTGCCAAGCCTGCCCTACGAGATTCGGAACGTCATTATTGCACACTGTCTTAGTCTAACTCTAGTTCATTGATTTTGCCAGGATACGGCCCATCGGGGTGCGTCGTCGCGGAAGTGAGAGGCCAACTACGTAAAGAGCATCTCTGCAATGGCGAATGCACTGGAACGAATGGGTGGGGCGAGGCTCCTGCCGAGCTTACAACGCCATGGTTCGGCAGGAGCCTCACCCTCCCAAGCAAGGAATGGATTGGGCAAAGTCGAGGAAAACATGTTCAGAGGGGTGGCCACACCCTCCCAAGCAATCACTTGGTTTGGCAAAGCGTAAGAGAACATGTTTACAAGGGGGGCCTCAACCCGAGCGAGCAACCCATGGTTTGGGCAAAGTCCATGGAAACACGGCTACTAGGGTTGGCATGACCCTCTACTATGCCATTTGTAGCTAAAAAGCGCTCTCAAGCAGGAAGTCTGGAACACGAACCGGGCTTTTCGATGTTAAGATCGTTGCTTCTCTAAATTGTTTCGCAACTATTTCCCGTCAACCCGATATCACCGGCTGCTATCCATGCCTATTCAATGGTTTCCAGGCCACATGCACAAGGCGCAGCTTGAAATTCGCGCTTCCATGCCCAAGACGGACGTTGTCATCGAAGTACTTGATGCCCGAATTCCCTATTCGAGCCAAAACCCAATGTTGGCAGAGATAAGAGGCAACAAGCCATGCCTTAAAGTTCTTGCGAAAAGCGATCTTGCCGACGAGGCAATGACTTTGGCTTGGCAAGAATATCTGGAACGGTCCCCGGGAGTTCGCGCCAGGATCATCACCTCGCACGACATTTCAACCATTCGATCGTTGAAATTTGCTGCTGCAAGATTGGTACCCCATCGCGAAGGAAGGACGGTCAACGCAATGATCTTCGGCATTCCGAACGTTGGGAAATCGACACTAATCAATATCGTGGCAGGGCGAAAGATCGCCAAAACCGGCAACATACCTGCCGTCACCAAACAACAGCAAAAGATCGATATCGGAGATGGCGTCACGCTTTGTGATACTCCGGGGATGATGTGGCATAACGTTGAAAACGTGAACAGCGGATACCGACTCGCATTGGTCGGCTCCATCCAAGAGACTGCGATGGACTATGCCGACGTTGCGTTCTTTGGTGCTCGGTATATGACGTCGCACTATCCAGAGCGACTTAAGGAGCGTTACGAATTTGAGACATTGCCAGCCACGGAAATGGAGTTGATCGAGGCCATTGGGCGAAAGCGAGGATGCATCGGAAAAAATCAAGTGGTCGACATCGACCGAGCGTCGCGGATTCTTGTGATGGATCTGCGAACGGGAGTGCTTGGCCGACTGACTTTGGAAACACCCTTGATGATGGAGCATGAGATCAAGAGTACCGAAATCGCAATCCAGGAGAAGGCGGAACGCTCGAAAGAGAAAGCGGAAAAACAGTTGAAGCGATTTCGAGACAAACAACGAGCTCAAAAGAAGTCACGGGAGATGAGACAGCGCTGAGACGGCAACGGGAGTTTTGTTGGGTTCACCGGCGATTTCAGCAACGTATTTTGGAACGGCATAGCCAGGAAGTCGCTTCGCAAGTTCTTCCATCAAGGTCAGTCCCAAGCTTGGCAGGGCTTCGAAATGGGAAGCACCAGCTACGCGATCCAATTGATGCAGGTAGTATGGCATCACCCCAATATCCACCAGTCGTTCGCAAAGCTCTTGCAAAGTTTCGAGGTCATCGTTTACGTCGCGAAGCAGCACAGACTGATTTAGAACCATCGTGCCGGTAGCCTTTAATCGATGGATCGCTTCGACAACGGCAGAATCGATTTCATGGGCATGATTGATGTGCAACACGACCCACTTGGCAAGTCGAGAGCCCGCAAGCCAGTTGCAGAGATTGGTATCGACACGTTGTGGAATGACCACAGGTACGCGGGTATGGATTCGGAGGCGAGTCAAGTGTGGAATCTCATCCAGCAATTCGACCAAGTTCGACAATTGCGGGTCCGCAACCGTGAGTGGATCGCCTCCGGACAAGATGATTTCGTGAATCGAGGGATCATTGCGAACGTACCTGAGCGCAGGCAACCAATGCTCGATGCTTTTGGGAGCTGTGCTGTACGGATAGTGTCTGCGGAAACAATAGCGACAATGCACAGCACATGCCCCAGAAACAATCAGCAACACGCGACCTTCGTATTTGTGAAGCAGCCCAGGGGCCATTTCAACGTTGCAGTCACCCACCGGATCGGAAGTAAAATCCGGGGACGCGATGTCTTCTCCCAAGCGAGGGATGACCTGCAGCAGCAATGGATCGAATGGATCGCCATGCTTCATTCTCGCCAAGAATTCAAGCGGCACAAAGACAGGAAATTGTCGTTCTCCGTTCACGGAAATGGGTAATTCGTTCGGATCAATCCCAAGTGCTTGGCAAAGCTGCAGCGAATCGCGAATCGCGGCTTTCATGGCCTTCTGCCATGTCGTGCTATCCAGGCTTCCGATCATATGTCCCGTGCCGCTTCGATAAAACGATGCTTGGATCGGAACTCATTATAGATGACCAGGATCGTTGCGGGTATGAACGGCAGGAAGTAGTAGATGATTCGGAACAAGACGACAGCGGCGAGAACGTCTCCCAGAGATTCCTCTGGGAAGAACGAAACCAAGACCCCTTCTAGCACACCGAAGCCGCCGGGAACGTGCGTCAGTACCGTTATGATTTGGCCTGTTAAGTACGCAATAAGTACGGTCGAAAAATTGATTTCAGCCGATTGGCTGCTGGGGAGCAACCAAAATAGCACTAGCGACGCGAGCAAAAAATCGCCAGCCGAAACGACCAATTGCATGGTCGACAAACGGAACGGCGGGAGTGTCACTTCGAAATCTCGAACGCGAATGGGCTTTCTGAAGATCGTGCAGGCTGCAAGATAAAGACCTATACAGCCGAGGAACAGAATTCCCCAAACATGGTGATCGAAAATTAGCTTTTCGCTCACCTCCTCGGGTAGCTTTATGGGAAGTGCGATGAAAGCCACCCCGGCTAGCAGAAACAGCCCAAGCCAAAAAGTGGTTGCGAGAATCGACACGAAAGCGACGATTTCGAGGAAGGAGAAACCCCAGCTTGAATAGAGTCGATACCGAACTGCGTTTCCGCCCAGTAGCCATCCAAGCACGTTTCCATAGGAATAACCAACGATGGCTCCGGTCATGATTTTTGTCATGGGAAGCTCTTTCTTCAAATGCCGAACCGCAATCCAATCGTAACCGGTCAGAATCAGATAGTTCAACGCCGTCAGCAAGCACGCAATGCCTATTTGCCAATACGGTACGTTGGAAATGCCTTCTTGAACCACAGCCCAAGTCACGTTGGCTTTGACAAGCTTGTTCCTTACGACCCAAAAAGCCACGCACATGATTGCAATGATGGCCGTGATTTTCGCGGACTCGCCCAGTCGCCCGATGGCACGCGATCCTTGCAAAGACTGAGACTTATCTACAACAGGCGGCAGGACGAGATTGGTTGGTTTGGGAGCGGAGGAGGGGTTTTCGTTCAAGTATGCGACCTGCGTTAGTGTGTCATCGACCCTGAAAAATCCAGGTACGAGAGTGCGGTAGGAGGGTAATTATAGGGAATTACTGGCGGTAAGCTACGCAAATTAGGGTTACTTTGGTTGCTGTCAGTGAAAACAACGGTTTTAACGGTTTTTCTTGCCGATACGAATAGGACGCCGCTCAGTGCGGCCTATCTCATGTCATGCCAGGGGAAGGACGACCAATGAAGTTCATTTGTAGTGCACTGTCGATCGGAATTGGGTTTTGCCTGTTTTCGTCATTCGGCTACAGTCAGTCTGCGTCTCAAATCGTCGTTCCGGGAACGGGAGTTCAATTAACTCAAGTTGGTGATGACTTTGAGGATGAAGGCTGGGAGTTTATTCCCAATAACCCCAAGAGTTCCGAAGATATCGACGAAAAGCAACGTATGCCCATGGGGAAATCGACGAACGGGCGTTGGTACGAGGGCGCGAAACGCGGCCATCCTGATGTGGTAAAGCGCGTTCCAACTCCTCCAGGTGGATTGCCGGATAGCGAAGGATCCTTGCTTCTGAAATCGCTGCAAACAGGGATTCCTAAGTCGCCAAGCTTCAAGATGCATCAGGACGATTTCATTTGCAACGTCCAGTACCGAATGGGCGGTACGGTTCGCGTGGATCAATCACCCAATATGACCACTCGCGTCTATTTGCCACCTATCGAAAAATGGGAAAACCGCAACGGGCCCCATTTTGCGTTTCGAGCCGCAGTTGAGACCACGATTCAAGAAAAGAAAACCAAGTTCTTGTTCTCCAGCAAGGAGGAGAAGGATGAGATTTACTGGCCGGGTATGTTCATCTTGCGGGGCACCCGGAATGAAAACGGCAATGCGGTTCCCTACGCCTACATTCGAGTTCGAGCGGACAAGCGAGGAGGAGATTTTATGGGCCCGGAAATCAACCAAATGGGCTGGTGGACGCTCGGCCTTTCGTTTTCTCCTGATGGTCTTACGCATTACTTTGCCAAGCCGGGTGTCGAGGAGCTAACCAGGGAAGACTATATTGCGACTGCCATGCCTTACGGGTACCGATGTGAGGAAGTCCGCTCTTTCTTCTACAATGTCGTCAACGGAGACAACGGACGAGACTGGTCCACGGACTGGATCATCGACGATCCGAAATTCTACGTGGCCAATTCATCGCGTTTTGCCAGCCGAAAATAGTCAGGCTGCCGACTCGGAGGCCGGAGGGTTTGGCTCTGAACCTGGTTCGGCACTTGGTTTTGAACTTGGGGATGACTTCCGAGGTGGTTTACGACGGGTCGGACGAACCACCTCGAGCGCAATGCAATAATCAAGGTTGGGCCGAAAGACCGTTAGCAACGCCGGCGGAATGAACCAAGCCATGTACAATCCGCCGCCAAAACCGTGCCAAAATTGGGTGCCGGCCATGATGGCCGCCGAGCAACTTAACAGGGTTGCTAAGTTTTTCTGAGGTGGCCAGAAAACAAAGGAAAGGCTCAGTAGAACGAATGCGACAATGAGCGGAATCCGCATGACTGGATACCAACCCAATCCCCAAATTCCGTCCATACCGGTCATGGCAACTTGCTTGAGTCCAAACATGTACCGCAAGTCTTGCAGCACGTTGCTCGGATGCAGCAAGATCATGGCAAGCACGAGAGCGGTTATCGAGACGGTAAATCCACCTGCGAATCGCCGTATACCGCGTTGCCAATAGAAGCTGCACCAAAGCGGCAGCAGCGAAAACGGATAATAGACGACGCCAGCCGCACACCCTAGAAAAAGCCCGGCAACAAACGGCTGTCGGTACATGAGTAATGCTAAAAGCAATAAAGCGCTTGGAACCACATGGTCCACTCTGCCCGTCATATGAGCTGTGTAAGGCAAGAGAAGATAAAAAGTAGCGGCGCCGACGCCCGTTTTCAAGTTCCCAAAGTGCCAATACCCTATCGCGAGAATACAGAATACCAACGTCAAATTAGCGCCAATCGCAAGTATTCTAGCAAGAGTGAGCTTGTAGTCCGACCGTCCCGTTGTCAGCTCATTCGCCTCTGTCGGTTGAGGGGTGGTCGCAATTTGAGGCAAGGCGCTCAGCAAAACGTAACCCGGCCCCATCTCAGGACTGCTTAGACGTTGTTCGACTGGACTGCTCGTCGCAACGTTGATCATCAGGTAGAGCAGCAAAGAGGTCCCCAGAAAAAGCATTCCGCCGCTACTCAAATTGGGGTCCAGCAACGGGCGTCGAACAATCGTCGTATCGAGCAACATCCGGATCACGAGCAATCCGGCACAGACAATAAGCCAAAGAAATCCCCAATAAAGAAGCCTCTCTGGCGTCCACGAGCCTTGCGACCCATTCGACTTTGGCTGCGGTATTGCGGATGCGGATGCGGATGCTGATGCGTCGCTTTCGGTTTGTCTACCCACCCCAACCATGGCCGGGATGCCCTCATATTCCGAATTGCGAAAGGCTTTCTGTCGCCCTTCGTAAACCATCATCATTCCGGGCGTGAACGCCAAAACCAGAAAGATATCGAGGTTTCGAAGGGACCAGAACCTATGGAACATCAAAAATAGTCCCACCACCAGTAATGTTGAGAGAAACACCCAAGTGGGTGGCTCAAGCCTAACGTAGTGGAAGAGAAACTGGCTCATGGTGCTTGGCCGCGATGGCTCAGCGGTGTAAACGAGACTTCCTGTCGAAAACGAGAAACTAATGTTTTTTGGGAAAAAGTACAAGGCGGTGTATGGGCCATTTGCTTTCCGGCAATGATAGCTGACCTCCGCCCTAGCGTGAAGGTAAAAATCCCCTGGGATAAACCCAGCGGCATTGGATGCAGGCCATCTGGCTTTACGCCTGTGATAGCTGACCTTCGCCCTAGCGTGAAGGTAAAAATCCCCTGGGATAAACCCAGCGGCATTGAATGCAGGCCACTGGCTTTACGCCAGTGGTAGCTGACCTTCGCCCTAGCGTGAAGGTAAAAATCCCCTGGGATAAACCCAGCGGCATTGGATGCAGGCCACTGGCTTTACGCCAGTGGTAGCTGACCTCCGCCCTAGCGTGAAGGTAAAAATCCCCTGGGATAAACCCAGCGGCATTCAATGCAGGCCATCTGGCTTTACGCCAGTGGTAGCTGACCTTCGCCCTAGCGTGAAGGTAAAAATCCCCTGGGATAAACCGCGAAAAGGCGTGGCAAGACGACTGTAGCGAATGCGACGGACTCTAGGTGCACATTCTTCTGAAGTAAAATGCAAACGCAACTTGAGACCGAGACCTTCCCGACTACAATTGTTCATTGAGCAGCTTTTCGCTCTTTTCTTTGCGATTTTACGGACCGCGATTGTCGAGATCGTGACGCCATGACATGAACAAACCCTCCAATATTGTCCAAGATAATCTTTCTCGAAAAATCGCCCAGTTCGTTGCATTTCGAATCGAAAATCAAAGTTACGCCTTTCGAATCGAACAGATTCAGGAAATTGTCATCTTGGATCAAGTTACCAAGACGCCGCAAGTTCCGGACCACGTCGAAGGGGTAGCTAACCTCCGCGGTTCGATTATTCCCATCATCAATCTGCGTAAACTGTTTGGTCTCGAAATCAAACCGGTCGATGAAGACACACGGACCATTGTGGTCAACGTAGGCTCCCGAACGATCGGATGCACCGTAGATACCGTCTCCCAAGTCGTCCGCATCGCAGCCGATGATATCCATCCCGCACCTGAGACCGTGACGGGCCACGGCGCCAGTTACATTGCCGGCTTTGCCCGAGTCAAAGAGCAACTAATTGTTCTTTTAGAAGTGGACGAATTGCTTGATCCACAAAAACTTGCTCACGTGGGTCAGGCGACGTTACCCGATCTATCCAAAACCTAAACAAGACTTGAATTCGACATCCTTGAGAAACTTCGGAGCGCCAGCCCATGGCAGATATGAATAGCGACAAAACGACGACCGCAAAAGCACGTGCCAGGAAGTTGCCTGCAACACCAACCGAATCAAAATTGCAAACCAGCAGTCGAACCGACGGAGCGCATTCGAGCAAAGCGGAAATGTATGACGCTTTTAACAGGTCGATGGCGATCATCGAGTTCAATGTGGATGGCACTATCCTTTGGGCAAATAGCACTTTTTTGCAAACCATAGGCTATTCCCTCGACGAAATCCGTGGCCGTCACCACAGTCTTTTCGTCGATCCGATTTATCGATCCTCATCCGAGTATCGCGAGTTCTGGTATGAACTTGGACAAGGGGTTGCCAAAGTCGCCCGCTTCAAACGAATAGGAAAAGGGGGCCGCGAAATCTATCTGCAAGCTTCGTACTCTCCCATCTTGGACGAAACCGGTTCGACGGTGAAGGTCGTAAAACTTGCAGCGGACGTGACGGAAGATGCGTTGCGGGAAATGCGATCCGAAGAACGTGAAGCCGCCGTTCAGAACGCTCAAATCGAAGCCAAGCAAGAACTCGAACGCAAGGTGAACGAGTTGTCGCTCATGGTGGCCGCAGCCGCCCGTGGCGACCTTACTGGACAGCTTAGTATCGATGGCGATGACGACCTCGGTAGACTTGGCCGTAATCTTGGCAAAATGATGGGCGATCTACGAAACGTAATCGGTGAAGTCATCGCTGCTGCTCAGCAACAAAATGAAGGGGCAAGGACGATTGCCGAAAGCAGCGCCAATTTGAGCGAAGGAGCACAAACCCAAGCCGCTTCTGTCGAAGAGATGACGGCAAGCGTTGCACAATTGATCGATTCGATTGAAGTGATTTCCAATAGTGCTTCGGCGGCAAAGGCCAAGGCCACAGAAACGTCCAGGCTCGCCAAGAGCGGTGGTTCCATCGTGGACTCGGCAGTCAATGCGATGAAGATGATTCAGAAGTCCAGTGAACAGATTAACGAGATTATTCAAGTCATTAGCGAAATCGCGAGCCAGACGAATCTTTTGGCCCTCAATGCAGCGATCGAAGCGGCGCGAGCGGGGGAACACGGATTGGGATTCGCGGTTGTTGCGGATGAAGTTCGAAAGCTAGCCGAACGTTCAAGCGAGGCAGCTAAGGAAATCACCAAGCTCATCAAAGAATCTTCGCGTCGTGTCGAAGAGGGGGCAAGCCTATCGCAAAAGGTCGGCGATTCACTTGGCAAGATTGTCGAGGCCGTCGACAACACTGCCGATGGAATCGGGCAAATCGCCGAATCCACGGAAGCTCAAGCCGCCAGCGCCCAGCAAGTCAAGGCAGCGATTCGGAGCGTTTCCGAAACCACTGAGTCCAATGCAGCTGCATCTGAGGAAATGGCGGCCAGTGCAGAAGAGCTCGGTGCCCAAGCGCAAAGTCTACGTGACTTGGTCGCAAAATTTAAAACATAAATCGGTATGGCAATGGAACTGGAACGACTAACACCGAAACAATTCGAACGATTCCAGACCTTCATCTACGATTGTTGCGGCATAAAAATCGACACCTCCAAAATAACGCTGGTGAGCAATCGCATCCGGCGAAGATTGAAGGCCGGCGAATTTGCGGACTTTGACACGTACTACCAACACCTTACATCGAAGCTGGGGGCGGCCGAACTGGATGGTTTTCTAGATGCAATCACGACGAATGAGACCTCCTACTTTCGCACGGCAAGTCATTTTGACTGGCTCAAGAACGAATTTGTCAAAGAACTGTTGGCTCAAAAATCAGCGGGAAAGCGAGATGCTTCGATTCGAGTCTGGTCCGCTGCCTGCAGTTCGGGCGAGGAACCTTATTCGGTCGCAATTTGTCTTGCGGAGGCCAGCCATCTGCTTCGAGGATGGAACATTTATATTCTTGGAACAGATATTAGCGAATCGTCGTTGTCGACAGCTCGCGAAGCCGTTTATCGACAACGAACCTTTCGTGATATGGATGCTTCGAGAGTCAACCGATTTTTTACCGAGAGCGATGACACATGGCAACTGAAGCCGAATATCGCACAAATGGTAAAATTCAAAAACCATAATTTAATGAAACCCTTGCGGGAGCCCCCCTTTGACTGCATCTTCATACGAAACGTTCTGATTTATTTTGACCGGCAATCCAAGGCGACTGTGATCAACAATCTTGCGCGATCGTTAGTGCCGGGTGGTTACCTGGTTGTAGGGCCTTCAGAAGGAATTTATGATATGCTTGGAATGTTCACTAAACGCGCTCCCTTTTTGTATCAGAAGCCCTGAGAAAGGACTGCAGTGTGAGTGATGAATTTGATTTTTCGTCGGGGATGCCATCGGATGAGATGGCCCAATATCTGCAAATGTTCGTCGATGAAACATCAGAACAACTCGATGCGCTTGTAGACGTGCTCTTGGTTCTCGAAACCAATCCGAGCAGTCACAGTGACTTGAATGAATCCTTTCGATTGATCCATTCGATCAAAGGGGCTGCCGCTATGATGGGCTTGGATAGCATCACGCTACTGACTCATCATTTGGAAAACTACTTCGAACGATTGCGGTCCGGAATCCAGCATCTCGATCGCCCGATGATGCAGTTGATCTTGAAGTGCGTCGATTTCCTACGCGAGTCGACGGAAAAACTACGCGACGGAGAGCCCTTGAGGAGCTCACCCGACCTCTTGGATGAACTCATGAATCGTGAGAATTCCCAAGAAGTCCCCGCGGCAGCTGAAAACACTCTGGACATCCAAGGTTCCACTGAGATCGCAAAACCGAGCGAACCCATCGCAGTGGCAGAAAGTCTCAGTGAACAGCTCGTCGAAAAAAGGCTGATCATCTATTTTGACCGCAACATCGAACTGCCGGAGCTCAAGGCGGAACTGATCTTAACGCGGGTCCGAGAGCTGGCGGAGATAACGCGGCTGAGTCCTGCAATGCAAGATCTCGCAAGCGTCGTGGAACTACGAACTTTGCAGATATGGGTTCGTACGATTCGAAGTGATGCCGAGCTCCGAGCGGTCGCAGAGGTTGTTGGGGTTGAACTCTTGGAGATTGACGCGATTGATTCGGAATCTTCCGGCCTCCATGCAACGGAAGTCCATGCAACGGACGCGGTTGACGTTGCCCCGACGTTAGTGGCTCCAGTCCTTCCGAGCGAAGTTTCGATGCCACCTGTGGCCGTCCCCCCCGAAACGCGGCCGACCGAACCTGTCGCGTCCGTGGAAGCTCCAACGCACACCACCGAGGGGCAAATCAAGGTGGTTGAAACAGTCCGGGTCGACATACAACGATTGGACAAGCTGATGAATCTTGCGGGTGAATTGGTCGTCAATCGCGCTCGCTTTGTTCAGATCGCTCACCAAATGAGCGAGACCTTCAAAAAATCCGGCTTGCTTGGCAGCTTGCGAGATTTGTCCGATCAACTTCAAGAAAGCCTTCTCGAGGATTCCAAAACCGCAGCCATCACCCATGATCAAGTCGTCAAGCAAGAAAGACGTCTTGAGCTACAAATGGGAATCAATACGCTTCAGGAGCAGTTGCAAGTGCTCGAACTTGGTCGGCGCAGTTTCCTGCAACTCAACGAAGCGATCGATCAGTTTTCTCGAGTTTCCGATGGTTTGCAGCGCGGTGTTCTGGACACTCGCATGGTGCCAGTGGGACCGTTATTCAACCGATTCAAGCGTACGGTGCGGGATATCTCTGGAGAACTCAACAAGTCTGTCAACCTCGTGATCCACGGTGAGAAGACGGAGCTTGACAAACGAATGATCGATGAGCTTGGAGACCCTCTCGTTCACCTCGTTCGAAACGCAATCGATCATGGCTTGGAGTCCGAAGTTGTGCGGAAGAGCCGAGGCAAGCCAGAAGCGGGAACATTGACCCTCGAGGCAGTTCATAGCGGCAACAATGTTCTGATCTATATTCGGGATGACGGTGGTGGAATCAACGTCGACAAGATCAAAAAAAGGGTTCTTGAGCGTGGGATCGCGACACCTTCGGAACTCGAAAACATGACGGACCATGAGATCAGCCAATTCATTTGGTCACCTGGCTTTAGCACGGCAGAGGTTGTATCGGACATTTCCGGCAGAGGCGTTGGGATGGACATTGTCAAGACTCGCATTCGCGAGCTCAGCGGAACTATCGAAGTCCATTCCGTATTCGGTCAAGGAACGACTTTTGTCATTCGATTGCCACTAACGTTGGCCATCATTCGAAGTTTGCTGTTCCAACTGAACGAAGGAATGTTCGCAGCTCCCATCGAGAATGTACGCGAAATCGTTTCCGTAAAAAATCGAGATATCATTTCGGTACACGGTCGCAACTCCATTGAGGTGCGCGGTGAGTTTATCCCGTTGATTGATATCGAAGACGTCTTCGACTGGCATAAGACGCGTTATGCTTATGGAGTGAATCCATCGGACGTCGCTGCCAACGAAACGGATCACTCCAGTGTCATCATACTTTCCACGATCAACAAAAAAATGGGCTTGTCGGTGTCCGCGTTGAGGGGATGTGAAAATCTCGTCGTGAAGTCTTTGGATGAAAATTTCACCCATATTCAGGGATTGGCAGGGGCAAGTATCCTTGGAGACGGTTCGGTTTGCCTTCTGCTTGATATAGTATCGTGTATCGATCTGGCGCACGAACGTCTACGTGATCGACATCGCGTCAACAGGAAAAGGATTGAGTCCGTGTCATGATGACCTTATCCCAACCCCAAATGGAGCAGTTATCAGAGCTGTTTCGATTTGGCGCATCCGATGCATCGCAGGCGTTATCGTTGTGGCTTGGACGTCATGCAAACGTCTGTATTGACCAGTTAAAACAGCTCAATCTTGAACAAGCGACCGAATCGCTTGGACCAGCCGACGCGACATTGTGCGCCTGCGTCATGGGTGTGACAGGCGGAATAAGCGGTCAGATGCTTTTTTGCTTTGATGATGAGAGTGGCTTATTGCTCTGCGATTTACTTTTAGGCCGTGAGCGTGTTGCGACCGAGTGGGGGGAATTGGAGACTTCTTCGGCGATGGAGACAGCGAATATTGTAGGTTGTGCCTATCTGAATTCCTTGGCGAATGCCATGCCGAGTTTCTCAAGTCCCGTTCCGGACTGCGAGGGGAAAGTGTCTCACGTTTGGGTGCCTACACCGCCCCAGTTCGTTCGCGACTTTGCGGCTTCCATTCTCGAGTTCGCAGTGATGAATCAGGCGGCTGAATTTGACACGGTTTTGGTCGCTCAAGCAAGATTTCAAATCGATGATCAGCCTGTCGCATGGAGCTTGTTGTTGATTCCAGACGCAAGCAGTTTGACTTCGATCATTAGCTCAACGACTGCACCGAGGCCTTAAGGGTGACGAACCTGGTGATGAAGGATGAGGATTTGGTCTCCATGGGCGGGATCGGCGTTCGCCGAGACGAGGGAATCCTGCGCACTTTGTTAGGGTCGTGTATCGGCGTCGCGCTATACGAACGGCGATTGAGGCTGGTCGGCTTGGCCCATGTTGTGATGCCCAATTCGATGGGGCGAACCGACGCACTAGGCAAGTATGCAGACACAGCGATACCGGAAACCATTCGACAGCTCTTAAAGATTGCAAATGTGCAGCGCCTCGAACTTTCCGCGAAGATTGCTGGTGGTGCGAACATGTTCGCCAACGTTTCCCCCGTCGCCAAAAACCCCATGGGTGATCAGAATACTGAGGCAGTCGAAAGTGCCTTAAAGAAGTGGAACATTCCGATCACAGCAAGGCATTTAGGTGGATCGGCTGGCAGGCGTATGATCGTTCATCTTCCGACTGGAATGGTTCAAATTCATGTCGTCGGACAAACGATGGTTGAGATATAGCGTCGTGGCACTACCTAAGATCCCTACGGATAGCTCATCATGAACAACCGAGTATTAATTGTCGATGACGCAATGATCATGCGATTGAGAATTCGTGAGATCGCCGAGCAATCGGGCTGGGAAGTGGTTGGCGAAGCGGCGACGGGCCAGCAAGCCATTGAAATGTACACCTCGCTGAAACCGGGTTTGGTTACGATGGACATCGTGATGCCGAATTTGGATGGAGTCGAGGCACTTCGGGCCATTCGCACGTTGGACACCAAGGCCCGCATATGCATGGTCAGCGCCCTCAATCAAAAAGAAAAATTGGCGGAGTGCATTCAGTTGGGTGCCATCGATTTCATCGTCAAGCCTTTTGATAAGGCTCGGCTTCAGACTTTCTTTGAACGGCAAGGACGCCAGACATGACATTGCGAGTATTGATTGTGGATGACTCGGCTTTGTACCGTCAGCTTGTCAAGAACGTATTGCGAGACGTTCCAGGAGTCGAAGTCGTTGGGCAAGCGAAAACGGGTGCTGAAGCGCTAGAGAGGCTCGCGGAGTGCAATCCGCATTTGCTAACACTCGACGTTCAAATGCCCGATATGAACGGTCTCGAAGTGTTGCACGCTTTGAAAAAAATGCGCTCGACGGCAAAGGCGATTATGCTGAGCAGCTTGACCGGCCAAGGGACGCAGGTGACGACCGACGCATTGTTGGCGGGTGCTTTCGATTTTATCCAGAAGCCCAACAGCAATGACGCTGGCGCCAACCGAGCTGCGCTTTTGGAGTCGTTGAGCGAGAAAATCGGTGCCATTCGGGAGAGCTTAGAAATCAAGATGCCACGACGAGCGTCGACGAACATCGCGGAGCCAACCGCGCGTGGAGGGCGAATTGAGGCCGTTGTCATCGGCACATCGACGGGCGGTCCAGTGGCATTGGGCGAGGTGCTGCCTAAGTTGCCACCGACATTGAAAGTTCCGATATTCGTGGTTCAGCATATGCCAGCTCGGTATACCAAGTCATTGGCCAATCGCCTCAATGAATCGAGTTTGCTCCCGATCCAAGAAGCAGCGGATGGTATGAAAATAGAGCCAAACATGGTCTACATCGCACCCGGCTGCCTGCATATGTGCATCAGCAAGTCGCCAAAGGGGACAGTCATCAAAACAGTGGACGATCCTCCAGAAAACAATTGCAAGCCTTCGGTGGACTATCTCTTTCGGTCGGCCGCAGAAGTGTACGGTGGCAACTTATTAGCCGTCATCCTGACCGGTATGGGCCGCGATGGAACCGAAGGTTGCCGAATCATAAAACAGCTTGGTGGTTCCGTCATCGCTCAACATCCCGAGGGCTGCGTCGTCTACGGTATGCCTAAGGCGGTGGTCGAGGAACAACTCGCAGATCGTGTCATACCTATTGAAAAAATCGCTTCCTGGATCGTGCGTATCGTGGAGTCCAAAGAATGAGCAATACACAACTCAAAGCAACCATTGTGATCGCAGAAGACAGTCGGGTTCAAGGTAAAGTGCTACAGCAACGTCTCACCGCCGCTGGCTACGAAGCGCATATCGGCTTGAACGGAGCGTTAGCCCTGGAGCTTGTGAAACAACATCGACCGGATATTGTCGTATCCGATATCGAAATGCCTACCATGACAGGTTACGAACTTTGCAGAGCCATCAAGCAAGATCCCGAATTGCGTCATACGCCGGTGATCTTGCTCTCCACGCTCGCGGAAGCAGAGGATATCATTCGCGGGCTGGACGCGGGAGCGGACAACTATATTACCAAGCCATTCGACACGACCTACCTCATCTCTCGTATCGAAGCACTTCGTTCCACCCCGCTCGGCGATGCGGAGACGGAGACAGCGAACTCGGAAATATCGGTGACGTTGGGTGGACGAACGTACAAAGTCAAATCGGGTCGTCAGCAAACCCTGAACCTTTTGGTATCGACCTTCGAGAATGCGGTTGGGAAAAACAAAGAGTTGCACCGGAGCAATGAACAGCTAATTCTTGCCAAAGAAAAACTCTCGGCTTGGAATGCACAACTGGAGACACTGAACAATCGTTTGAGCGAACTGAACGGCCGCATGACACGCGATTTGGAGGCGGCTGCGAAAGTGCAGCAATCGCTTTTGCCCAATGAGCCGGTCGAGATACCGGAGTTATTGATCCAATGGAACTACACCCCTTGCGAAGAGCTTGCTGGCGATTTCCTAAACTACGCGAAGCTGGATGACAACACCCTCGCGTTGTACGTTGTGGACGTAAGCGGGCACGGAGCGGCATCGGCATTGCTTGCTGTTGCCATCGGTCGGGTACTTAGTTCGGTGGTCTCTGCAACGTCGTTGCTGGTGCGACAAGATCCCTTCACAGGGAAACGGTTGGTGACGGCACCGCTTACCGTGCTCGGCGAGTTGAATCGGCGATTCCCAATGGATAGCCAAGGGGGCTTACACTTTACGATTTTGTACGGACTGCTGGATTTGCGAACCAAGCTATTCCGCTATGCTTGCGGAGGGCATCCACAGCCCGTACTAGTGCGTAGAGGCGAAGCTGCTCGGTTTGCGGAAGGGGAAGGTTTTGCTGTCGGTTGGTTTGACGACATTGATTTCGAAGAGTTTACGTTGCAACTCGAATCAGGCGACCGATTGTATCTCTACTCCGACGGAGTGCCTGAAGCGATGGATCAAAATCTCGAGCAGTTGACGAACGAGCGAATGTTGGCAGAACTCGATGCAACGAGCAAGCAACCGCTAGCGGAACAAGTGCAGCATTTACGAAGCGTAGTGGATGAATGGTGCAAGCCGCACGGGCCGAGAGACGACGTATCGATCCTTGCAACCGAAATTTTATAAGTCCGGATGTTGGTCACTCATGGGATGGGGTTTCCATTTAGAACGAGGGGTTTTCGCCCCGTAAGCAAGGAACAAATCGTTGCAATTTTGCGAGGGAGTCTTCGTCACACAGAGTCACGAAGACACAGAAAAAGGCATCTTGTCCCAATCTCTCTGTCTCTGTGGTTTCGTGGTTCCGAGGTTCCGATCCCCCGCAAATTTGCTGTGAATGATTTTCGCACAGAGTCCTACTAGCCAGCGCTCTACACTACAATGTTGTATCATTGACCGGCTGATCCGGATTTGATAAACCGGACACTAGCGGCCTGTTGATTTAGTGGTACGACGGACTTCCAAGTCCGTCGAATTCCCCATTGACGGACTTGGAAGTCCGTCTTACCCCCTTTACCGAATAACGACTTCACTAAATCAACAAGCCGCTAGCGTGTTCCTACTGATCGTTCCCGTCATTACCCTTTCAAGTAACCTCATGAAAACTCGCCGAATGTTTTACCTTTCCATGATTGTGGTTATCGCCATGATCGGTCTATTTGCATGGACCCAATTCGGTCGAGCGGGGTACGAGTCGGCCGAATACAAGATCGTAACTTCCGACGGCAAATTCGAAGTTCGGGACTACCCCGATTTGATGTTGGTCGCGACCAGCACCAAACTGGACGCTCAAGGTCGCGATGGTAGTTTCATGAAACTGTTTCGCTATATCAGCGGTGCGAACGATTCCGACAAAAAGATCTCGATGACCACGCCGGTGTTCATGGAAAATGACAAAGCGGATTCGGCAGTGCAAATGGGTTTCGTGATGCCTAAAGATGTCGCCGTCCAGGGGGTCCCCAAGCCCACCGGCGAAGGTGTCGAGGTTCGCAAACGAACGGGAGGTCGCTTTGCTGTGCTCCGGTTTTCTGGACAACTGACTGCAAAACTGGCCAAAGAATCGGAAGCCAAACTTCGAACCTGGATGGAAACCAAAGGCCTCGTCGCCGACGACTCGCCCGGATCGAGCGGTGTCGAAACCGCCGGGTACGACCCACCCTTTACCCCAGGTCCGTTAAGACGAAACGAAGTCTTAATACGGTTAAAATAGTGTATCGCAAGTCTTGTCTCAAGCGCCTTGCGATAGGCTGTGCCAAATTTTTGGGAAGGTCTGAGCATGCGTTGAGTTGGGAGCCTCATGCAAATTCCCCATATCAAATGCGGCCGCAATCGCAATCGGGACACCTGCTTCGGCCAGAACAAGTTCAGCGCGACGTTCCGCGATCAAGGCGACCATCTCTTGGGCGCGGGCCATTGCCATCGACAGCCTTGATTCGGCGGATGCCTTCGATGTCCTCATGTCCGCTTCCGCTTGTGCAATCGAAAGACCTGCACCTATGTTGTTTCCGACACTCACGTGAACGATGTCGGTAGATACTATCTCATACGCGGAATTGGTATCTAGCCCGCGAGCCAGCACGTTTTGCGAAATAAGACTAGGTGTTTGAAGGATGGTTCGAAAGGAATCGGTCGATCCAATGGCACTGATGATTCCTTGGCCAACGCGAGCGATGATCGTGCGCTCCGTTGCTCCGCCAATCAATTGACTCAAGTTCGTTCGGACCGTGACCCGTGCTCTCACGAAGAGTTCGATTCCATCCTTGGAAACACCGCTAATGCTTTGCGGGCCGGATTCGGTTGGCTCAGGGCATTGGATAATCTTGGGAGACACACTCGTTCGAATGGAATCCATGATATCCCGACCAGCAAGATCGATTGCCATGGCAAGGTCTAAGCTCAGTGGCAAACGAGCGTGCCTGGCGGCAATCGATGCACGCACGACCTTCATCACGTCTCCGCCAGCTAAAAAGTGCGCCTCAAGGCTGTGCGTACTCATGCCAGTCTGGCGATCGATGCTTAAACCAGCCTGTTTACCCATGATCTTGGCGGTAACAATCATCCTCGGGCTGACACCTCGCAGCGACATCCCGACTAGATCCTTCATGCGAACATCCGCTCCGCACGTGAACGCTTCCAACCAGATACGACCGTAAACGGCGAGGAACAACACGGCCAGGAAAAAAAACAGGCCCAGCACAATCCCAAGTCCAATGAGCATGATGGAGCCCTCCTTGGGACCCATTTGTCAACGCAGCCACAGTAGTCTTGAGTCCTGTGCCGACCGACAGGATTTATATGAACACAGATTCAACACGAATGCTATCTCTTAACCGGAGAATAGCAGACGATTTCGCCAGGTAGTGCCCGATGGCACTCAATTTATAGCGGAACAGCGCAAGCTGTCCGGTGACCGTAGGCAAATCACTTGGATATTCACCGGGCGTCTCGCGCCGCTCCGCTACGAAAACGTTGGTTCGAATCGAAAGTGAATACCATTTGGCTAGTGCCCTGCGGCTGATCAAACTAGACGCCACGAAAACCAATTGGGCTTGATCCAAAGCCGGGTTTTGACGACAAGTACAACGTTGTCCGGCGAAGCGATCCTAAGAAGCGTCGGATTTCGCGGACTACCAAGTCCTGGAAGACTAAAAGCCATCACGAAACACGGACGTTTTCATGTCGGATCCATCGATAACCCCCGAAGCAACTCCGTCCGGAATAAATCCGTTGCGCAGCCCCTCTGATTCCGAATCGCTGCTTCATCAAGCCGAAGCGGCCTTGCAAGAAGTGGAGGATTCACTGCAAGGTCCCAAAATCAAAAAGTATCAGCTCGACGAGCTGGTTGGTGAGGATGGGCCACCCGAGAAGGTTTCCATGGATTTGCTGCGAGATGTTTCTCTCGACCTAAAAATAGAATTGGGCCGAACTCGTATGCATCTCGACGAAATTCTCCAACTTCGCAAAGGCTCCGTCGTAACGCTCGACAAACTTGCGGGCGACCTGGTCGATGTGTACGTCAATGGGAGGCTTGTGGCTCGCGGTGAAGTCCTTGTTCTGAACGACAACTTCTGTGTTCGCGTGGTTGAATTGGTGGGCAGCGATGCGATCCACTAACGCGCCATTCCAAGGTTTTTGCAAATCACTCGCAGAATCCGCGACGACTCTCAGCGCGATCGTTCTGTTTGCAAGCTGCGTCCCTCTGGTCTGTGCCCAACAACCGACGGGGCCACAGTCGCCTCCAAGGTCCCCCAATGATCCCTCGATTTTGCGTCAGGGCGGTTACAGCTTGCAGCAATCGAGCACCAATCCAACGAATGCAAACAGTCTGCCTGCACAAGCAGGCGTCGTCCAGCCCTCTGGGCTTCGCGTTTTCCCGCAACCAACTCAGGCCACAGATCATAGTCCGTCGCAACAGGATCGATTGACCGCTAGAGCAAGTGGAGTTGGATCAAGTGGTTTGTCTCAAACCGGCGTGCAGCAGGCCAACTGGGCATCGGAATCATCGTCTGCGAGGGTGGAGAGTGCAAAGGCGAGGACACCAATAGAGATAAGGTCGCGCAGCAAAGAAGCGAGCAGTAGCGTGGATAAACCCAAGAGCAACTGGGCCGCTGCCCTGTCGCTGTTTTTTTCGCTGACCCTCGTGATCAGTCTTTTTCTTTTCATTGCGTGGCTATTTCGCAAGTCGCAACCGAACACATTTCAAAAGTTGCCAACGGGTGTTCTACAAGTTCTGGGGAGAACGGCTATGGCTCCCCGTCAACAAGTCTATGTCGTTCGGTTCGGAAACAAGATGTTGCTCGTTAGTCATCAACCGGGTCAGACACAAACTCTTGGCGAGATAACGGATGCGGACGAAGTTGATCGGCTCGCTGCACTCTGCGAATCGAATCAACCCACGAGTGTTACGCATTCCTTCCGAGAAGTGCTCAGGCAAGTTACATTGGGACGAAGCGATACCGAATCGCCGCCAAACGCGAGAAAGCGAACGAGTCTTTCGCGTTCGACGGGGTGAGCTAGGTTCGGGGATCAATTTGGTTTGGTTTTCGCATTTCGCCCCGAATGGGGCAGCCACAGCTTAGCCCAGGACAGAGCGAAGCGCCGCCCTGGGTAAACGCCGCCTACGTGTCGTCGCCATTCAGGCAACGCTGTTTCGCATTTTAGGCTGGGATTTTCATATCAAGTTTGCGAAGTCTTTTTCGTTCTGGAGCATTTATTTTCCTGACGTCTGGATCCTTCAATGGTTTTTTGTCAGGATTGGGCGGCCGATAGCGAGACTTCTTATCGGATTTATTTTTGTACCTTTGGACGATAGCCTCAGCAAGTTGATCGACGAGCCCTTTGCCCGGTTCGGGGATATCATTTGGCGATGTCAAGCTTGATCGAATAGCTCGCACGGTTTCCGCTAAGCTTCGATCTGTTACTCGATATTCGCGATCATCGTTCTTTTTACGTTTCTTAGGAATTTGCCTTCGTAACGCAAGCAACTCTGCAGCGGCCACCGCGAGTGCCAACCCTTCGAGTTCAGCTTTTGCGTTTTCACTATTGCGGCAGCACAACTTGTGATTGTCCTGTGTTTGCTTGAAGCCGCGGAATTCGACCTCGATTCCCCAACGCATCTTGTAGTAGCAGATAATTTGTTTGATGGTCAACTTCTTTCGATTGAGAACGCTTGTTACCATCCACATAGTTGTCTTGCCGATCTTAACTTTCACCAAGCGAAGCCTGAGTGGTTTATAACCAGACGGTTGCTTCAATGAGGCCATGACCTTTCGGTCATGGAAATGTTGTGAGGCTTGCACCCGTCCAAGTTGTGGTGTTGAGCTTCAATGAGACCATGACCTTTCGGTCATGGAAATCGCGTCAACCGCTTTAGCAAGACAGGCGGTAGACGGAAGCTTCAATGAGGCCATGACCTTTCGGTCATGGAAATAAAGGAAATGATGACTGGCTGGAACACAATCGAGGCCGCTTCAATGAGGCCATGACCTTTCGGTCATGGAAATTTAATCGATTTGGTGCGAGTAGCGGACGAGGTGAGCGCTTCAATGAGGCCATGACCTTTCGGTCATGGAAATTCGGCGGTAGTGCTGAGATGAATAGCGATGGTGACGCTTCAATGAGGCCATGACCTTTCGGTCATGGAAATCGTTATTGCGACGATTGGCGAAACTAAGCGAGGAATCAGCTTCAATGAGGCCATGACCTTTCGGTCATGGAAATGTCAAGAAGCGAGCAAAGATCACGGAGCAGCTAACCGCTTCAATGAGGCCATGACCTTTCGGTCATGGAAATGACTGGCGAAAAGCACGTGGTTTCCCTCACCTGGCAGGCTTCAATGAGGCCATGACCTTTCGGTCATGGAAATGCGAATAAACAGGTTCCGCATGAGTTTATTTCACTTGCTTCAATGAGGCCATGACCTTTCGGTCATGGAAATTTCGATTCCTTGAAGCCTACCGTCGCGGAGCATTATAGCTTCAATGAGGCCATGACCTTTCGGTCATGGAAATGGCGATACGACCGCACAAAAATACATCGTCACATCGGAGCTTCAATGAGGCCATGACCTTTCGGTCATGGAAATGCACGCATCACTGGTAAGATCATGGCTCGGCTCAAAGAGCTTCAATGAGGCCATGACCTTTCGGTCATGGAAATACAAGTAGGACATGCCATTAAAAACCCCTTTCAATCGCTTCAATGAGGCCATGACCTTTCGGTCATGGAAATGCCCGTAACGTGGGCAAGTCGGCACGGAATAGCGACTGCTTCAATGAGGCCATGACCTTTCGGTCATGGAAATCACCGCCACCCCCTAAACGACTACCACCAACCGAAGCTTCAATGAGGCCATGACCTTTCGGTCATGGAAATCAGCTATGCCGATTTTGCAATGGGCGAATGGCATCGGTAACGCTTCAATGAGGCCATGACCTTTCGGTCATGGAAATTGGTTGGGGAATCAATTTCGTCACGTCTACCTCTGCTGCTTCAATGAGGCCATGACCTTTCGGTCATGGAAATGCAAGCGGTGCGAAAAAGGACGAGCAAAACTAGACGAGCTTCAATGAGGCCATGACCTTTCGGTCATGGAAATGGGTTGTTGTCTGGGCTTGGGCAGTGGGCTAAGAAGATTGCTTCAATGAGGCCATGACCTTTCGGTCATGGAAATCGGGCCGTATCGCATTGCTACATTGCAGTTCGACGGCTTCAATGAGGCCATGACCTTTCGGTCATGGAAATTTTTCACAGCGGCTACAGGCGATCTAGGCCCGAAAACGCTTCAATGAGGCCATGACCTTTCGGTCATGGAAATACGCAAACCGCACGATTCCCAAAGCTTTTGACCACTGGCTTCAATGAGGCCATGACCTTTCGGTCATGGAAATACGAGCCTGGTGAGCTTGAGGGCTTAGCAAAAAACTCCGCTTCAATGAGGCCATGACCTTTCGGTCATGGAAATGAAGGTAAAAAGAGTAAGAAAAAGGATGAATAACGTTGCTTCAATGAGGCCATGACCTTTCGGTCATGGAAATATATCGTTGCAATGCTTGTCGCTGCATCTGTTGCAGCTTCAATGAGGCCATGACCTTTCGGTCATGGAAATGCAATCGCCGAGGCATTCGACGGCGAAGGTCTCGGGCTTCAATGAGGCCATGACCTTTCGGTCATGGAAATAGGTGCCGACGATGTAGGTTATGCGAAACAACATATTGCTTCAATGAGGCCATGACCTTTCGGTCATGGAAATAACCAACGCCACCCGCTGGAGCCGTCGGAAGGTTTGGGCTTCAATGAGGCCATGACCTTTCGGTCATGGAAATCTCAACGGCATGGTACGCAACGACGCAGGGGAAATGGTGCTTCAATGAGGCCATGACCTTTCGGTCATGGAAATTGCGATCGTTCTGGACAACGCGTGGAGCAAAGTCGTCGCTTCAATGAGGCCATGACCTTTCGGTCATGGAAATGTATTTACGACGCAATCAAGAGCTACACTGGGCCTAAGCTTCAATGAGGCCATGACCTTTCGGTCATGGAAATTTGATCGATTTCCCAGGGTCGTGTATTCAGGAATTTGCTTCAATGAGGCCATGACCTTTCGGTCATGGAAATGAGATAGTTAGACGGTTGCAACGCATCACAGTTGCGCTTCAATGAGGCCATGACCTTTCGGTCATGGAAATATTCGCAAAGGGCAAAAAGCCAACGACGATTTCGCAGCTTCAATGAGGCCATGACCTTTCGGTCATGGAAATAAGCCTTGCCCAACTCGGTTTCGTGGGGCAGCAAGCCGCTTCAATGAGGCCATGACCTTTCGGTCATGGAAATGTTCGTGTACGCTTTGATTTTGAGTTCTTCCGTACTCGCTTCAATGAGGCCATGACCTTTCGGTCATGGAAATTCAAGGACATTTTGCAAGAGATGACTGAAGGAACAAACTTCAATGAGGCCATGACCTTTCGGTCATGGAAATCGAAAGATGCTTGGTTGTCGTGTTCGGATGTTATGACCGTGACTTCAATGAGGCCATGACCTTTCGGTCATGGAAATACCGTAAGATAACTTGAACTGGTTGGACGCCAGCAACACTTCAATGAGGCCATGACCTTTCGGTCATGGAAATACAGGGGTACGTTCGAAGAGATGCCCGATTGCGACGTGACTTCAATGAGGCCATGACCTTTCGGTCATGGAAATCAAGGGAACTATGCACGTAGTTTCCAAAATTGGCGAAACTTCAATGAGGCCATGACCTTTCGGTCATGGAAATTGGGCGTGATATCGGATACCAAACCACAGAAGGAAAACTTCAATGAGGCCATGACCTTTCGGTCATGGAAATCGCCCGGTTTGCGACAGGCGACGGTGAAGAGCCCGCCGACTTCAATGAGGCCATGACCTTTCGGTCATGGAAATTTTGAGTAGTCAGTGCGACCCCGCCGCCGTCAACTCCACTTCAATGAGGCCATGACCTTTCGGTCATGGAAATTTGGCACTTCGAGGGTTCACCAACGGGGCTGGGGATTTTACTTCAATGAGGCCATGACCTTTCGGTCATGGAAATTTCCGCCGCCCTCTAATGTTGAGCCCTTGTCAACCTACTTCAATGAGGCCATGACCTTTCGGTCATGGAAATGAAGTTCGAAGTATCGACCGCGTTGGCTGATTCCTGCTTCAATGAGGCCATGACCTTTCGGTCATGGAAATTATCCAAGGATAAAGGGGCGGTGTGCCTCGAACGGAGAGCTTCAATGAGGCCATGACCTTTCGGTCATGGAAATATAGCTAGGGACCGGTCACTCGCAGAGTCGGCAGCAAAGCTTCAATGAGGCCATGACCTTTCGGTCATGGAAATTCGTCGTGGCGTCCATTGCTGTTGACCTTGCGACCGCTTCAATGAGGCCATGACCTTTCGGTCATGGAAATCCCATGATGGCCGAAATGCCCGTCGAGACGATGGACATGGGCTTCAATGAGGCCATGACCTTTCGGTCATGGAAATGAGTTGATTGCAGCGGGGAAAGGGGGCGTCGTAGAAAGCTTCAATGAGGCCATGACCTTTCGGTCATGGAAATCGAATCGTCCTGATGTTTGAGGCCAAATAGCCCAAAGCTTCAATGAGGCCATGACCTTTCGGTCATGGAAATAAAATAACCATTGGGAGCGATTGATCGACTTTTGCGCTTCAATGAGGCCATGACCTTTCGGTCATGGAAATGTATCGTCGAGAGGTCGCATCCATTTCATTCAGTCGCTTCAATGAGGCCATGACCTTTCGGTCATGGAAATGACCTAACCTGTCGATCTAGGTACAATGGAATGACCGCTTCAATGAGGCCATGACCTTTCGGTCATGGAAATGGGAGCGACAATGGTGAAGTTTCTTTTCAATCTGACTGGCTTCAATGAGGCCATGACCTTTCGGTCATGGAAATTCAATCGCAGCCAATCAATCGCCTCTTCTTCTTTCGGCTTCAATGAGGCCATGACCTTTCGGTCATGGAAATGGCTATCGAATCAACTCAAGAACTTGAAGGTTGAAGCGCTTCAATGAGGCCATGACCTTTCGGTCATGGAAATGCATCGCTTACAGCCGTGTCCAATTGCGACCGCGTGCTTCAATGAGGCCATGACCTTTCGGTCATGGAAATAGGGAAGCAGCAAGTAAGCCTTTTGATGTTGCGTTTGCTTCAATGAGGCCATGACCTTTCGGTCATGGAAATCCAAGGTGTGTGGGTTGGACGTTGAGCTGGAAGCAATGCTTCAATGAGGCCATGACCTTTCGGTCATGGAAATGCGGCGGCTCTTGCGCTCCCGTCGGTATCGATCGCCCGCTTCAATGAGGCCATGACCTTTCGGTCATGGAAATGTGGCCGCATCCGAATCAGAGGCCGCCCAATGTCATCGCTTCAATGAGGCCATGACCTTTCGGTCATGGAAATGCAGAAAAGGACGGGCGGTGGTACGGGATGACAAAGCTTCAATGAGGCCATGACCTTTCGGTCATGGAAATTACGAATTAAGAATCCATGATCCTTTTGCCGTTCGGTAGCTTCAATGAGGCCATGACCTTTCGGTCATGGAAATGGGGGGGGTTTTTGACACAATGAAATTTAGGACGCAGCTTCAATGAGGCCATGACCTTTCGGTCATGGAAATAATAACGTTTAACCCCAGTTTCTTCCCACATAGGAGCTTCAATGAGGCCATGACCTTTCGGTCATGGAAATCGTCGGCCATCATTAACGCCCTACTAGCCGGAATTTGCTTCAATGAGGCCATGACCTTTCGGTCATGGAAATCTCGCTCGCTTAAACCCTTCTCCCATAAGGGCCAAAATTAGTTTTCGCGAGCACCGAGTCTTTTTCACTTGATTTCATCCAACGCACATCGAAACGGAGTCGCGAATTTTACGATGAATCCCCGCGAATTGCAAGGTCGCGAGCGGTCACCATTGTTTTGCTACCACTTCACCGCTCGCATACCAGTATACCACAACATCATCGCGTCACAAACGTCGGATAGTCCCAAATCTCGCCCGTTAAACACCGAGCCATCAGTCGTGTTTGAATCTCCAAAATGCGACGATAGCTGACTCGATAGTCAAACAGCGGGTGTGTCACGAGTTGATCCATCCGTTGCTCGTAAGCCCGAAAAAAAACCTTCCGACCATCTGCCGTCAATGCGACCGCATCTCCCGCCGAAACAAAATGCTTAGGCTCAATCATGCGATTGTTGATCGCGGTGATCACTGTACTGTCTACCACTAGCGACCGAAATGGTTCCATCAAGTCCAAGGCTAAGGCGGGCCGGCCATGGCGCGGTTGATGGTAGAATCCCAAATAAGGATCTAGTCCAACACTTGCACAGGTGATCGTCAAATCCTTTGCCAACAAACTATAGCCCAACGACAGAAGTGCATTCACGGGGTCACGCGGCGGTCGACGATTGCGCCCATCGAAGTCGAATCGCAGCCAATTCCCATCCGGATCTTGGTTTGACTCTTGCGATTGTTTGCTGTGTCCGACTGTATCGCGATTCGTTTTGATCATCCCATCGAAATGTTCGAAATAAACTCTCGCGGCTAATCCCTCGATACCTAACAGCGACGTTAATGACTCGGCTCGTTCGGATTCCCATTTCAGATTCTTAATGAATCGCAGTGCGTCCGAGGGTGGCTCTATGTGATTCCGCATGAGCAATGTTCGTTGATTTTGAATTTTGGCAGACACTAATTTGCGAGCAAATCGCAAGCAAAACTCGGGACGGTCCGCACACCGGAACTGCTCTCGCCGCCACATGATGTTTTTGAGCCCAACACCCTGTGTCATCCCGTGAAACCATCCGCCATAGCTAAAGTAAACAACGGGTATTTCCGCTTGCAACAGAGACTGAATGGCTTGTGTCGACACCTGGACGTTCCCCATGATGTTGACTTGCGATACATCATTCATGCGGAATTCTTGGACCAGCTTGCCTTTGTCTCTGGCTTGCAACACATCCCCGGATTTCCCAAGCGAAAAACCTTGAGTGTTCAAATACAATGGCTTTCGCTCATCCCGGGCCGTGACCATCTGTCGGATATGGGTAGCAACGGGCGCCGGTTCTACCAAGGATTGCATTCGAGTCGGGCCGATATCAAAAAGGAGTGGTTGTCGCAAGGAATGACCGCTCGGCGAGTGCCGGCAGTAGCTGGTCTCATCCGGTAAACAAATTCCAACCAGTGAACAGCGCGGACATTTGGGACTGTCGATAAGAGGCGGAGGAGCAACAGGCGAGAGTTGCAACTCGCGGGCTCCCACAATGGCTGACAATGTCAATTGAATCAGCTCGTCATCGATCGCAATTCGCACTCGCTGGCGTGTTTCCCAAAAGAACAAGACACCCTCATCGCATGCAAAGCCGTTTTCACGCAACACCAAGGCCTGGACACAAAGCTGAATTCGCTCAGGATCCCAAGCCCCCAACGTCCCATCGTCTAGCTTTTTTGGGGATCCGCGTTTGTAGTCAACCGGGGTAGCTGTTAGGCCATCGGTCTCCACTAGGTCCAGTTTTGCGAGGATTCTATGTTGGTCACTTGAGAGTGTAACACTTCGGGCGTGAATGATTTCCCGCTCCTCGGTTTCGGAATCATTGGCCACGGTTTCATCGGCCACAGTTTCATCGGCGCTCGGTTTGCGTTTGCTGGCTGGCAAAGGTGTCGTCTTTGCGTCGACGCGAGTATGTCGTGCGGCCCCCTCGATCGTATCGGCATTGTGAACGAAAATTCCATCGACATGTTCCAGGTAGAATAATCGAGGGCAGTACGCGAATTCGTTCAGCATACGTGCGGGCAAGTAATCTTCGTTTTCAAACTTGGGAGCAGTCTTGGGAGAAATCATGGCGAAACTCGTGTTAAACAACCATACAAGCGGAATCAAAAGGCTGGTAAGCTTGTCCGAGGGCCGCGATCACGCGTTCGCCTCGACCCTCTGAAGGACCTAAGTCAATGAAGAGAACTTGGTCGTGTGCATTATTGATGATTTCGGAAAGGCGTTGTCGGCACTGGATCAAGTCTCTTGGAGTGAGTTGGCATTCAAAGACGCTGTACTGAAGATGATCGCCGAAGGCCTTCATGGTCTTGAACACTTTTCGAAGACGTTTGTCATCTGCGATGTCGTAGCAAACGATGTAGGTCGAACGCATACAAAAAACCCTTTGAGCATAAAAGAGATTGCGGTGCACACTCCTTACGCTAGTTCGAATTCGACTCGGTCTCAAGCGACAAAGCAAGAAAAAGAAATCAACCAGATTGTCAAAGAGCAACTTCGTTGGACGAAGCTCCGCGTCGTCCTGATCCGATCATTGATTCCTGATCGTTCAATTCTTAGCTATTATCTGGATACGACGCGGAGCGTCGTACAACGAAGAGCGACTATTTACTCCAATAAAAATAATCTGTTGGCGGTAATTTGGCTTTGATTCCGTTTTCTGCGATGTAGTTTCGTAGATAAACGAATTGCTCGGGGCTTCGCACCAGATGGTCAAAGGGCTCGCTCTGCCAAAATTCCCCTTTTTGTTTCAAACGTTGATTGATTCGAAATGCCGTATAGTGGCGCCAGCTTTCGGACTGGCTGCGACAAGTGGTGGGCAAATGGAACGCTGCCAAAAGGTGGACATGGTTGGGCATGACGATACAGCAATCCAATTCGTATCGCTCAGCGTCGAAATGGCGAAGTGATTTAAGGACGATTTCGGCTAGGTCACGTTTCCGCAGATGGCAAGCGCCGTGGCAGTCGTCTAGATGATCATTCCACTTGTGGAAACGGTGTCGTCGATAGGGGCTTTGCAATTCGGCGGGCAAGGATTCTACGTCAGGAAGAGGAGCATTGGGTTTTGTCTCGACACCCTGTTGTCTAAGCCATTCTCGGAGCTCGTCCAACCAGCGCAGGAGAACTTCGTGTGGAATCGAATCTGCGGTACGGAAGGTGATGAAGGTAATGACACCTGGCTGAAACCAATGTGGCAACAGTCGTTCGGAGACGTCAACTTCGGCTTCGGGATCAAAGAGATCAAACGGTAGTTCGGGCATCATTCGTTGTACGACGCTCCGCGTCGTATCTGATGAGTGACGAAAAGTAGGTTCCGAGAGCAAAAACGTCGCTTGAGCGCGCGATGAAGCTCGCGGGTGTTTTAAGCATATCAATGATGGCTAGACACAAGCAAGAACATGCGTTGTTCTTTTTTTTGGGGGACAAGTCAGTCTGAGAGGGGCGAAATTTGTTGTGTATTGCAGGATTGGGGGATACGACGCGGAGCGTCGTACAACGAAGTTTCTTTTTTTCGTTGCACGACGCTCCGCCGTCGTGATTCTGTCTGAGCGACGACGCGGAGCGTCGTGCAACGAAGGTGCAGATTGGAGGACTTTCCGTCAATGGAAGTTCAGCGGCGGTGGTTGCGATCTTGGGTTCTCCCTCAGCGATCCAATGCGTTGAGTAAGCAATTTCAAGGTTGGCTTCCCCACTTATGGAGAATCGCAAGAGCGTTTTGGGACCTTTGCCCCATCGGTTGTAAACGGTGTGAGATGGTTTCAGACCGCGTTCATGGCAATGGAGCTGAATGATCTTTAAGATGCGGTTTAGCATTCCGAGTCCACCGTTGGTGACACGTTCAAGATAGGGGATTCGGCCAAAGCGCCAATCGTCATAGAGTTTCCTATCGAGCCGATCCAATTCGTTCAAAATTTCGATGGCGGAGATGAACAGTTTTCGTTCGAGAATGGCAGTGCCAGCACGAACGACCGAGGGATAAAGTTTATCGCTTTTGTAGTTTGACTTCGTGAGTTGTTTCATGATCGCGATTGGTGTAACCACCCCACTCTTCGTAGATAGTAGACTTCATTAAGCGCGTTACATCGGCGAGTCAAGGTACTAGGTCTTCTTCCACTACTTTGTCTTAGCAAGTTTTTCGCTTGAGGAAAAAATATCGATACTGCTCGCGACGCAGTGTATCCTTCGGATGGCATCAAATAGGTTTCCTGTGTAGCAATCAACATAGGTTCGCGATTTTTTTAATTGTTATTCAATCGCTGCCATCAATCCAAAGCCGCAATGTCGCCCAGATCCGATTGCAAGCGGACCGGGGACTCTCACGCCGTCATTAAAACGAAGTTCTAAGTGGATGGCGGTGTTATTGAGCAAGTGGCTCGGTCGAATGTAACCTGTCGGTCGCTTTTGGCGGTCGTATTTGTGCGCCGAAAGCGCCTTCGGGAAATACGAGAACGCGCTCCATTCAAACTCGCATGGTTGCTCGATACCAGATTGTTGAAGGGCCTTTTCAATCAGCTTGCGAGTCTTTTCCGGCTTATGATCGTCGTGGCCGGGGAGAAGTACCGGAGTAAAACTTGCCCACGCGTTGGCAGCTTGAGTGTATTTGTCGCGAACGCCATCCTTGGTTTCGGCGCGAACACGTTCCAGGCGTGTACCGAGCGGCAGCGTAGTGCCGGGCAGAGGCTTGAGTTCCTCCCCTGCAAGCTGGCGGCTCAAGTGTTCAAGCCAGGCATCATCGCCGAGCGGAGAGATGATCATGACTCGGCGAATCGAAGGGTCGGTGTGCGGGTGGCCGATTGATGGCAAGGGCACGAATGAAAACTGCGCATGAGGTTGGTTCGCAGCCTTGTCCTCATCCGATAGATGACCGGCAACATACGCGCGAAGCCAGTCCTCGAACGAGTAGTCTCGCAGGTCAGTCGGAGGATTGGTCTTCATGCATTCGATGGCCAAATGCCGCACCATCCCTGCAATATGAATGAGCTTAGACTGCGAATACGAGTAGGTATCGTCGTTAGCGTCGAGCAGCTTGAAGACTGCAGTGGGGCGGCCTATCAATCGCTCGATGCTTGCGTAGAACACGCGATCGAAGACTTTTGGCTTGTCGACGATTCTGAGCGGGTGGCCGTGTTGGATGCGGTTTATCGCGGTTTCGTGGCAATGACGCAAGTCACATAAAGAGCACGTTAGCGATTCTTGATCGACGAGCGGAACTCGCAACATCCCTTCATCGCGCCATACCCCTAACTTTGGATGCCAACGGACTCCCTGCAGAGATTCGACTTCCGCTTGCGTCCCAGAGCGCGCATCGGCGAAGGCCATGTCAATTCCCCAGCCCAACGAAGTCAGGCTCCGGGCCGCATCACGAAGTTGCTGAAGCGGCGCGTCGGACTGGTTGCTGATATCCCACACATAATGCACTTCGGGTTTCTGGTTTGGTTCCAGTACGAACAACGTCGGAATGGTGGCCTTCGCTGTGAGCCGTTCTTGTCGATCGAATTTCTTGTCCCCGTCATTGTTGGGAACAAAGCGAGTGATGGCCTGCCCCGTCTGCGATTTCGGCGCGATGATGATTGGCGAGGTACGCCGTTGGAGCCAACCAATTGCTTGACCAACTTCAGTGAAGTTCGTGTTATCAGGTGTGTCTTCACCGATGACGAGTTCACCACGCCGAGCGACACCTGCAACAAGAGCCTGAAACAATCGAAACGGCGAAGGTGGCCACTCCGGAGGACCGCCTCGATCAAGAAGGCCGTGGTAACGGTCGTCGAGAAACCGAACGGTGACGAGAAGAAATGTCATGACTCGCTCCCCGTTGGCGATGCTTCAGTATTAACCGTTGCGGCCTCCGTGTTATCAGATTCAGAGGTCTTGGCAGCCGCGACCAACTCTTTGAGCTTGGCAAGTTTCTCGGCTGGCTCATCCGACCCGAACATTGCCGCCAACAGCGAGTCTCTCATCGCTTTCATCGGACCTTCGGCAATCGTCTCAAGATGTTCTGTCAGTTTCTTCAACGGCGCATCATTCAACTTTTTCCCGTTATTTGAGACCTTGAGTGCGTCAACAAGTTTGCCAATGACATCCAGCGGAGGTTCATTTGTCGCCTTCTTGTCTGCCTTCTTTTTGGCATCGCGGTCAATCGATGTCTTAAGGCTGGCTTTGTCGAAGACGAGTGGTTGATCCGGTGGCTGAGTGATGCTGAATCCATTGGCAGCAGCACTTGCGAATTTCGCAATATCAAGTCTGGCTGGATTCCATTCAGTCTCGTTTCCGTCTGCGAAGAACTGCTTCCACGTTGCTGCTCCCTTCGGAAGCAACTGACACCCTTGCCGAAACGTAGACTCAGGGGTTGCTGTCAGCGCTATCAAAGCGAGGCCCAAAACGTATCGTTGTAACTTTTCGGTCTCCGAGTTGTCAGCACCTTTCAATGCACGCAAGACAGAGAGGTTGAGTGAGAAGTCCCGCCGGATATCACCCTTGATCAGCACGCCACCAATTTTGTGCGTCGATGGCACATCGGCAAGGCCGTGGTCAGCAGGCTTCCCTTCAAGGCCAGCAGGTAGCAATCCCTCTTGGTCGTACTTGATTGGCGGGCTGTACTGAGCTGAACGCTTCAACTGGGTCACGTTGAATGCTCTAACGATCGAATTGACGAGGCGTGGAACTTTGATGCCAGTGCCTCGAGAGTCCCAAACTCCGAATAAAATGCTCGTCGCACCAAGCTTGGCCAGCGGCGTAGCGTTCCCTCGCGCGTATGCGTTGAACGCCGTCACGATTGCGTCTCGGATAATTGTTCCTCGAAACAATGCGTCAGCAAGTCTGTGCCCGACCTGCAAGATGCTGACGGGCGGCGCGTCATCCAAGAGCTTCACAGAATACTGTGGGACGAGTGCTGCATACGCAGGCAGTTCGAACAGAGGCTCCATGCGATTTGCTTGGGACGGAACACTGTCGAGCACGCAGACATTTTTTGACGGATCGGACGGGTCGATGAAATCAATGTTGTAAACCGGCGGGTCGTCCTTTTTTTCCGATGGATTAGCGTAGCTCGGAGGGAAGACAATTTCATCCGTAGAGATCGCTGCGATCTTCAATTGTTGCTGGCCAACAATCGCAACGGGACCGTCTGCCGCGAGTAACTTGTCGAACTCGGTGTAATCAAATTGCGCTGCATCAGACATTTTTGTTCCTTTCGAGAATCGCTTGGGAAAAGGTTTTGTGCTTTCGCTGGTCAGTTCGGAAGTAATTTTTGAACACATAGTTCAATGAGCCGGGAATTGGGGCAATTCCGCAGACAACCGGACCAATAAGGCTGGCCGGGATGTGATGTGTCCAGGCCGTGTAGCGAGACTGGTTGGCGACTCCGGTTGACGCTGGTCGGGCGCGTTGCAGGCCGATGAAACAAAGTGCCTCAAGCGCTGGGCAGCACTCAGCCTGCATCTTGTGTGTGTCTGGTGAGAACCCCGAGTCCAGAGGATGCGATTTATTTCCGCGACGGGGATCGAAGTAGAACGGCTCTTTTTTGGCTGGGTTCTTCTTTGTCGGTGGCTTGTAGAGAACGGCTTTCAAATCTCCCAATGGATCAGTCTTCGACGGATCGATGGCATCAAGCATCGCTCGAAAGATGACACGTTCCTTCATAGAACCTGCCCAAGGTTTAATTGATTTCTCGCTCCACCAATCGAGATGAATCGCAGGCGTGTTGTTCTTCCATTGAACGTGAATTGGTTCAACGGAAGGAGCCTCTTCGTCGTTATCATCATCCTCGCTTTCCGTGTCGTTACCGACATCAAAGACCGTTGAACGAACTTCGCCGATGAGTTCTGAGAGCGACTTCGACTGGTCAACGGTACGAATGCAAAATGCCCGTAGTCCGAACCAACCCTCTGCACCTGGCCACAGCCGATCCGCCAATTCGAGAAGCCCACAACAAGCGAAGAATTGCCCGGGATTAGTCAGGTCCACGGGAACGGTAATGTTGGCTGTCAAGTCGCTCATAAGTCGCCTCCATTTGCATCTTCCAATTCGTCGTCGGTTTCCAGTCCGGCGCTTGCTGCGGCGTCTGCAGCACGCAGGAGAGATTCGAGATAGACCAATCCCCACCGTCCGTACTTGCGCTGGAGTCGGGCGAACCGTCGGATGGTTTCGATGTGGGTGGCCTCGCATTCCTGCGCGGAGAATTCCTTGTCGAAACTGCTGGTGAAATGCGGTCGTGCGTGACCGTGATGCGACGCGATAAGATGCAGCGCGAGATCGCGTGTGTCGGGATCGACGGGCATCGAGCAGCCGGTCTGATGTCGCTGCGGGTGTTCGAGGCGGAGCAACGAACCGAATTCGTGGCGGTAGCCGGAGAGCTTCCTTGCGTCGCACCACTTGGCGGATTTACCAATCGGTTGGCCGTTGGAATTGGGGCCGCCGATGTACCGTTGCCAGAGAGCTGCTTTCTTACCTTCATCATGCCACTTGGCAGCGAAGATCAATGCCTTGCGAAATGGCTCGCTGAGATTCAGTTTCCCGGCAATCAATCGGGCGAAGTGTTCGACTCGATCGACATGCAAGCTGAGATCCTGCTCCTGACTTTCCGGCCGCTCCAGTAACGGTGCGAGCGAGACAAGACATTGCATTGGCTCATCCTCTTGGTTGAACTCGATTGGTTGAACGAACTGCGCGCGATAGAGATCGCCGCGGAGCTCGTTGACAAGTTTTGTCGATGTCTTAAAGGGCTGCTCTGGCAGTGTTGCAATCGAAGTTCCCGGAATCAGCGACTTTGCGGTCCATCCATCGTCTGTGCGTTTGACGATAACGCGTGCTCGTGGTGCGCTGTCGGAAATTCGCTCGTAACCAGCGTGGTCCGCAACATCGAGCGATTGAGGCAATTCATCGTTATTCGTTTCGCTGAGCAACGCATCCGCATCGAGCGTCCCATCGCGATTCAAGTAACCAAACGATGCGGGGAGTATCAACGTCGGGTCGGCATTCAGCGGGCCGGGTTTGTCGATCAATTCTCCGATCGTAGTGAGGACAAGTTGACGTGAGAAAAGAATTGCGATTCGCGTGCTTCGCAGTGAGTCTCGCTTCTTTGTGATTTCCTTGAAGAACTCGATGACTCTGTAACTATTGACCGTCACAGTTTCATGAGGTCGAATTCGATGCGTGGTGAAAATCGCCTGCAGGGCACGAGACGGATTCGGATCGCTAGTAACCAAGTCGAGTTCCGATCTCCATGCGATACTCGTCTGCGGTAGTTCGTCAGCTAGACCGTGAAGGTAGGGCGCAACGTCAGGCCGACCAGGCATGTTTTCACGAATGGATGTCATCGCCCACGCATCGAAGAGGATGTCGGACGTTGGGAGAATGGTTGGCGCTGGCGTGAATGCTTCTTGCCTCGCAATTGCAGAGAGTTTACTGAGCGCCCAAGGGCTTGCGTCGAAACATCCTTCGTCAACTGCAGGCAAATTTCCCAACAGCAACAATGTCTTCCGTCGACTGATGTCGACTGCATCGGCCTTTAACTCGCCCGTCTTCTTGTCCTTCTTTCCGATCTCTTTGGGGTAGACGACGTCAATGCGTGTGTCTGAACGGTCGCCATAGCGATTCACTCGGCCGAACCGCTGCGCCATGCTGTCGAATGGCGACAGATCACAGACCAAATGATCGGCTGAAATATCAATGCCAACTTCGCCGGCAGAAGTGCATATGAGATAAACAGTGCCAGCAGTCGGAAAAACGTCCGGGTTGCGACTTTTTACTGGAAGGAACCGCATGAAGACCGGATCGTGCTTTGCGAACTTGTCACGCTCCAGACCTCGCATCGTTCCAGTGAGTTGGCGGACTTGATCTTTGCTAACGCCACCTTTCTTCTTGTCGGTCAGTCTTGCGCACACAGCTTTTACATCATCGAGTCTGCGCACGAAAACCAATACGGCAGCATTTGAGCCTTGTCCGGCAGAATCGGCTCCTCGTTTGTGTGCAATCTCGGCAATCCTTTCGGCGGACTGTTTTTCTTCAGCAACCTCATCGAGCTGCAGGATCTTGGTTGCCTTTTGCCGTCGCCAAATAACATGAATGGGTTCGGTGTCGATTTCCGGAAGGATGTCGGGGCAGTCTCGCTCACTTTGGGTTAGTTCAAAGGGGTTTGCCTGGTCGCGAGACGTTGCTGACAACTCCATCACTTGAAACACCCCGAATTCTTTACATCGTTTTTGTTCCCGGTCAAGCGAGGTAAGTAGAGTTTGAAACGCTGGTTCCAAGTGGGCCTCGTCGTGAACCAGCAAAACGTCTTGACCGAGAAACCCCGCATGGAGTGGCTTACTCTTGAAGCCGACGCCGTAACCGCTGAAGAGCAATCGGCTGCCAATCATATCCACTGTCCCCACGATGACGGCGGGCCGAGTTGGGTCGGCGGACCATTCCCGATTGTCGGCGAATTGGCCTCGAAGTGTGCTCAGCGCGAGTGGAGAAACAGATTTGTCGTTCTTGTCGATAAGTGGTAGTGCACACAAGTTAGCAAGCTGCTCACGCATTGGTTGGAGTGCAACTACGTTTTGAATGGCGGCTCGATATTTCTCGATTTCATTAGTCGTTTGATCGACTACGGTACGACGATTGACGACATATACGAGACGACGCGGGACTTGCTCCGGATGATGGGCAAGTGCGATCAGCCAAACCGCGACGACCGATGTTTTGCCGAGTCCCGTCGGCAAACTGCAAGTGGCTGGAAAGTTGCCTGTACTGAACCAGTCTCGATACAGCGCCTCTTGCCACGGGAATGGTGGATAATCAGTTAGTAGTTTAAAAGCATCCTTAAACTGCATCATTGCTTACTTTCCCTAGCTCTAGTACGTCGGTGGAAAAACTTTATCACCTTCCCCGCCGGCAGGTTGAAGTCGTGTGCGACAACGAATTGCGGCTGCCGTTCGAACGGCGTTTTGTAAGTCAGAAAATTTCATGATTGCTATCTCGTTGGACGGGAAGGAAGTAATGGCAGTTGAATTGCAGGTATCACAATACCAGAGCAAAGATAGCAAACGCTCGTGACACGTTTGGTCACGAGCGGAGATTCTTTTCAAAAAAATTTTTTATTTTCTTGTTTGACCCACCTGACGGGGTTCACAGGATGATGGACTCGATGAATCGGGACTATCGCCCGAGGCGAATCAGGAATATTCCCTGGATTTGCAGATCACAAAGCATGCGGTCGTCGGTGGCGATACGTTCGCGACGAAACATTTCCCAGCAGTCGAGCAAGAATTTGCTGTTCATTCGTCTCCACCTTTGAAATCGCTACAAATACTAACAATACCAATGACGCAAGGTCGAATCTGAGGCAAGTTTTTCACGCGCACGCCGCAGGAGGCTCTTCGCACGTTCGGGATGAATCCCAATGGACTCGGCATATTCCACCAGTCGCTGCATTGACTTGATTTTGGTATTTTTGTGTGTTAACATATATGTGAACGACCTGCCGTACGTACGGTTTATTTGGAACCATGAAATAGTCGCGTACTTGGCTCTGCACGGTGTGACACCCGATGAGTTTGAGGAAGTGGTTCTGGATTCAGAGGAGATAGGACAAAGTCGCGCGTCAGGTCGACCAATCGTGTTCGGAGAAACGTCGACAGGTAAGTTTCTGGCTTGTGTGTTCGAATTCATCGACCGCGGTACGTTTGTTCCCGTAACTGCGTACGAAATCGATTAAACAGAGTTGCCAGCGGACTTGCCATATTGCAACGAAACGTCGATTTCGCAGGCGTTCGCGCCTCATTGATTGCAGCCCTAGACTGTCACATGGTTCACCTATATGGCTAAGAAAAAAGCTACTTCCGAACGTGTTCACCGTGAACTCACAGAGAACGAACGGCTCAAGCTAACGACTGCTCGGCGTGAAACTGAAAGGGCCAAGGACGAGATTTTAGCTGAGGGGAGATTCAGAAAAAATGCCCGGGCTCGGGTAAGACAACAGGTTACCAAAACGATCGCTGACTTACGATCGCGGCGGGAATCTCTCGGATTGTCTCTCGCAGATGTCGAAACCAAATCGGGTCTAAAGCGAAGTGCACTTTCCCGGCTGGAAAATAATGCCGAGAACGCGAACCCAACCCTCCTGACCTTACAACGCTATGCCGAAGCCGTGGGTGCGACCATTTCTACATCGGTCACTCAAGGTTAACGACATCGGGCACGGCGACGCTGCCAAGCCACCCTCACCCCAAAAGCCACCCTCACCCCAACCCTCTACCCCGGAGTACCGAGGGCGAGGGAGCGAGTGGTTTCTAGACATGCCCCACCCCTTAGCACGCCAAGCATTTGCGATCCTTGGGCCCGAGGCCCAACGATCGCGGGAGCAAATGGCGACGATAATCAATTCACAGACTAGGGGGTGTGCGCACGCTTGTTTATGTCGCCACAAGCTGATCGCTTTGGACTGTCGACGCAACCGCAGATGGGGGCATTTCCGTTTTAGGATCAACTGGCTCAATTCCGGCCATCTGTTCTCTTGAGAACGTCAGCACTGCGTAGGCTTTGTACAAAAACGGGACCATCAGCAGCACTAGGCAGGTCGAACCGATCAGGCCAAAAGCTAAGCTCGTCGCCATCGGTATCAACGCTTGTGCTTGAAGCGATTTCTCCGACAGCATCGGGAGCAAACCTGCAACCGTTGTCACGCTCGTTAGAAACACGGCCCGCAATCGCCGTGAGCCTGCGGTCATGAGCGCTTCATTGACCGGCATCCCTTTGCGAATGCATTGATTGATGAAATCCACCAGTACAATGGAATCGTTGACCACGACCCCTGACAGAGTCACCATTCCAAACATGCTGAAAAGCGTTAGCGACAGGCCCATGAACGCGTGGCCGTAAATCGCTCCTACAATTCCAAAAGGAACGGTTGCTAGGATGATCAACGGCTGCAGGTAGGAAGTGAATTCGAACACGAGCAACAGATACATCGAGAACATCGCCACGGTGAAACCAATCACGAGGCTAAAGAACGATTCGGCGGTCTCCTGCTGTTGACCTTCCCAGCGGAACCGCAGATTGGGATACTTTTCGAGAAGCTCTGGGACGAGCGTCTGTCTAAGATTGCTCGCCACAAGGGCGGCGTTCCCTTGAGCGGTATCGATTTCTGCGCTGACGGTAATCGATCGCAATTGATCAAGTCGATTGATTTCGGAGTAGCCACGGGTGACCGTGATGTCGGCTAACTCGGTGATTGGGCGTTCGATGTTGTCGGCCCCACGGACTCTCAAGTCATTAAAATCCGAAAGCGAGCGACGTTCATCCATGGGGTAACGGACCATCAATTTGACTTCATGCCGCCCGCGTTGCAATCGCATCACCTCGGCACCGTAGTAGGCGTTGCGTACGGTTTCTGAAAGATCGGCCACGGTTATTCCGAGAGCCTTGGCGCGTTCTTTGATGCTGAACTGAAACTCGACCTTACCTGGCGATGAGTCGTCTCGGACATCGTACACGCCCGCGAATTTACTCAGAGCTTCTTTGGAGGCCTCGACAGCGGCTTCGAGTGCGACGACGTCACTTCGAGGAGCCAAGATTTTGAATTCAAGTGCTCGGCCGCCCGGCCCCATGTCTTGTGATTGAAAAGTGACCCGTTCTGCGCCGGGAAAAATACCCGCTTCCTCGCGCCACATGTTCAGGATGGTATCGCTGGTAACATTGCGAAGCGTGGCTTCGTGAATCTCGACCTGGACTTGCCCAATATGCGAGCCCGAGATCCGATCGCCCGCAGCGGGGTCCCCCTTCGCCGCCGACCCCACTTGTAAAAAGGTCAAAACGACCGGTCCGTTGGGTGCGTTCGGATCCTGAGGGGGAGGTGTTTTGTTGGTTCCCTCGCGCGTTTCTTTTTCTGCGATCTGTTCGCTGACGCGTCGAATCGCCGTTTCCATTCGCCGGGTCGCTTCGCTCGTTACCGAAACGGGAGTTCCGTCAGGAAAGACAACCTGTCCGAGGATCGTCTTGCCGTCTAGGTTTGGGAAAAATTCGAACGCAACGATGCCCGAACGGACCATACCAAAAGCGGTGGCTACCACCAGAAATCCCGCAGCAATCGGCAACGCTGGATAGGTCAATGACGTCCGGAGAATGGGAGTGTAGAACCGCTCACCGAACCAATCCAAGGCCGCGTTACAGGGTTTACCAATAGCCTCAAAGAATCGCTCGATGGGTGAAATCAACTGAGACAAGCCTTTACGAAAGCGTTGCACGGCGGTTTTGGGAGCAACTTCGGCGTGCGACAAGTGGCCTGGCAATGCGATTGAGGCTTCTGCCAGGGAAATCAGCAACATCGCGATGATGGCGGCTGGCATGACCGCGATGAATTTCCCCATCACGCCGGAGACAAAGAACAAAGGTATGAACGCGATGATCGTGGTCGCAACGCTTGAAAAGACACTCGGCAGAACCTCGCTTGCGCCATCGATCGCAGCTTGCAAGTTCGATTTGCCCATCCGGCGATGCTCAAAAATGTTCTCGCCGACAACGATGCTGTCGTCGACTACGATTCCGACCGCCATCAAAAAAGCGAACATGGTCAACATGTTCAGCGTTTCACCGGTGTAGAGCAAATAGATCCCAGCCCCCATTACGCTGATGGGAATCCCCATCGCTACCCAAAACGCGAGACGGAGATTTAAAAAGATAGCGAGCAGCAAGAATACGATGATACCACCTTGCATACCGTTTTCCCGAAGCATTCGAATTCGATCGCGAACGTCGAGGCTCTCGTCACCCCAGGCTTTCAATGCATAGCCATCGGGAATCTCGGCCTTCTTGATGAACCCATGGACTTCATCGGAAATGTTGAGCAGATCCTCGTCGCTTGTTCTCTCGATCACGATCACCATCGCGGGTTTGCCGTTGATTTCGCTGATGGCAGTGACATCATCAAAATCGTCGCGCACTTTGCCGATATCCGCGATCGTTAACACCACACCGTTGCGTTGCGTGATGACGGGCAGCGTGGCGATCTGATCGCCCACATCGCGTTTATTCTTTCCTCGAAGCAGGATTTCTTGGCCATCGCTTTTGAGCTGGCCGCTGGGTAGTTCGATGTTCTCTCGTCGCAGAACGCTTGCAATTTGCGATAGAGTCAGCCCATACTTTCGAAGTGTGTCTTCTTCGACCTCGACGTCGATTTGGTAAGGTTTTGCATTTTGGATTTGGGCTTGCGATACCGAGGGGAGCTCAAGCAACCGTTCTCGGACGTTTTCTGCATACGACCTCAAACGAATTTCCGCAGCGCTCGATCGGTCATCGGGACCCAAAATCGCGACGCGGATTGCAGGCAACCGAAACGTGAGTTGTTCGACGGTCGATTTCTCGCTTCGTTCTGGAAAGAAGACAGAGACACGGTCCACAGCGGACCGGATTTCGGACAAGAGTTTTTGCGGATCGGTTACATTGGTTTCCAACTGAGCGAGCGTAAAGCCACCGCTCTCTCGGCAAATGCTCGTCAGTTTTTTAATGCCTGAGAGGGGCTGGATGGCCTCTTCGATTTTCTGACAAATGCCACTCTCGACTTCGTCCGGTGTTGCCCCTGGATAAGGGACGCTCACGAGAATGACATCCAACTGAAACTCAGGAAATGTCTCTCGCCTCATCCCGAAGAACGACAAGAATCCAGTGACGAGAATCAAAACGACAAGAACATTGATACCTGCAATGTTTCGAAGGGCCCATTCAACGACTGTCTTCACGGCTGGTTATCTCCCTTGGTTGATCGTTGAAATCGGACTTTGTCGGTTCCATCCCCGATGATGTTTGCCAAGGGTGATACGATGGTGAGTGTCTCTGGCGTTAAATCGGGATTTGCCTCAGTAATCCAGTACTCTTGTTTTGGATCCTCGGGAAGCCGGATCGTGCTGATGACTCTCACATCTGTCAAGATTCGAACGCGTCCCGCCGACCACTCCTCGATCTTCAGCTTTGGCCTGGCCGACCCGCTCTTGGTGGATTCTTTTATGGACGTTTCTCCTACAGGAGAGGTAACAAGGGAGTCGTCGGGCTCAAATTTCCAGACTTGGTTTCCCGGCTTGAGAGCGAGTTTTGGGAGCAAGACGAGCGGTCGATTTGGATTGGTCCGGATCGAACAATCCACAAACATGCCTCTTACCAACGCCGGCAGTCCACCGTTATGGTCTTCCTCAATCATCTTGCCGCCCTGCCAGACCTCTTCTGGTTTGGGGACCGTTATTCGAATCGGAACGGTCCTGCTTTGAGCGTCGAGACCAATCCCTTCGTATCGGCTCAAGCTCCCATGCCATTCGTAAACGGTATGTTCGCGGCCCGCAACATGATAGGAGACGGTGACTGGAGTTGCGGGCAACTCATAACTTGCCGACTTCACAATTCTTGACGACGGCGGAGTTGATTCGTTGGTTTGGGTTTGGTCCAAAATCAAAAGCAATTGATCGGAACGAACATTGCAAGAAACCTCAACGCGTTGAGTGTCCTCGATCATACATAGAGTTGAACCCTTTTGAACGAAGGAATCCTCTTGGACCGATTCGGCAATGATCACACCAGAGATGGGTGACTTGACTTCCGTTCGCTCCAAGTTGACTTTGGCCTGCTCAAGTTGTGCCGCGGCAAGTCGTTCGCCCAACAGAATGCGTGTTCTCTTGGATTCCAGGAGTTGAATCTGGTTTTGAATCGTCTGCCGTTGACTAGCGCTGGTTATTCGCAATCGACGAGCTTGATCCATTTCCGACGCGCTTGCGAATCCGTTGGGCAGAGAACTTAAGCGAGTGAGTTCCTTCTCTTGAAGGGCGTAGTCCTCGTCGGCTAGCAGCAGAGACTTTTGAGCGTTGGAAAGCTCCTGATCGAGCTCGGTTTGCTGGGCGTACTCAGCATCACGCATGGCCGCTAGCCGATCGACTTCAAGTTGAAAGTCGGTTGGGTCAATTTTGAAAAGCACGTCCCCTTTGTGAACGTATCGGCCAATCCGGCATTCGTCGCTTTTGAATTTAATGCGGCCTGCGATTTCGGCTCCGAGCGTGACCTGTCGGTAAGGAACGACCGTCCCCATGACATTCACGTCGAGAGAAGCAATGCCTTCGAACGGCTTGACCGACTGAACCCCGACAATGGCGAGTTTGGCCATTAACGAAGCTGGATCTTTCCCGTCCGTCTCGACCTGTTTGGGTTGTTGACTACCCATAGCCACGAACAGCCCAACGCCACTTAATATCAAGAGAATCGGCAGAATGACCGCAAGAAAGAGCTTGTAAATTAGGCTTTTGTTTTTCGACACGCTTGACTGATTCAGATGAGGTGAATGGAGGGCTCAAGAAATAGCCCCTGCATTTTATTCTATCTGGAGCGTAAAGCCCAACCCAACTGCGTTTTTCAACTATGAAACTAGCCGATGGACGAGTCGGCTGGTTGCATTCGCCCAACTTCGAAGGGACTAGGAGTATTCGCAGCCATCTCGGCATCGCTTTTCAACGTGGTCTTGTCAGGAGCCTTTTTGGCAGCCGTGTTCAGTTCTTTGAAATCTTGGGTAATGCTTTGAATTCCAGGCTGCAGTTCTTTCAACATTTCCGACAATGCAGTCAGAACAACATAGGTGCTTGCGTCTTGGTGGTGTCCGAAAGCTTCGATTCGCCCGAGAACTTTCCCTTCGGAAACGACCGGAAGTTTCACGAACCAACGTTCCGAGAATTCCGGCATTTTGTTCTTGTGCCAGCTCGCATGGAACCCTTCGTGCAACCATGGCATATTCAAGTCCAAACTAATTTTCGCAAGTTGGTGCTTCTCTGCGAACTCGATGAGTGTGTTCCAAACTGTCCCCCATTGCCTGGATCCTTGCAATCGAACTGTTTGTTGTCGCACTCGATCGTCGGAAACGCCTCGTCGAGCGATCAAACTGCGAGAGAAATTCATGCCTCGTTTGAATACGAGCTCGAACTCCGCAAAACCAAAAACGCGAGTGACGACCAGGGATCCGAGGGCAAAGAACATGGTTCCAATGGAGAGTACATCGGACTTGTAAACGACTCCAAGTACCGCGCCGCTGGCGGTAACCAAACTCAAGAGAGTGATGACCCCAACGAGCCAACGATTTTTGATTCCAAACCGCATTAGGTTGTGATGCAGGTGCCCTCGATCGACCGTGAAAACGCTACGGCCTGTCAGCTTTCGTCGAACGATCGCCATGCTGGCGTCGAACAGGGGAATCGACATGAGAACGATTGGAATCGCGATCGAAATAGAATCCGATTGCTTCAGCCAACTCCGCATAGCCAGCACCCCGAGAATCAAACCGACCAGCATACTACCGGAGTCACCAAGAAATACTTTCGCGGGTGGGAGATTGAACACTAAAAAGCCCAGAAGGGACCCGGCCATCGCGGCCGCAATCATCGACTCCATGTGGTGACCCGTAAACCATCCAATCGCGGAGAGAGCCGAAAACGAGATCCAACCCACCGAAGAACACAGCCCATCCGCGCCGTCGATCAGATTGACCGAATTGATCGAAAGCAACAGCCACCCCAACGTTATTGGGATCGTTAATAAGCCCAATTCGCAAGTCCAACCAAAAATCCCCAGCGAAGGAATAGTAAACCCAAAGGCAATAATCGACAAACATATCAGAACTTGGCCAGCAAGTTTCTGCCTACCTCGCAACGCAAATCGATCGTCGAGCATCCCCAAAATCACGATTGCGACGGAACCAACGCCTAACGAAATCGCCGCATACGTACTCTCCCTGAAGATTGTCCAATATTCCTGGGTCGCGACCAAGAAAACGGCGACCGTCGCAAACAAGCTAAACAAAAGTGCGGTTCCGCCGCAAAGTGCGATCGGTTCGCGGTGCAGTTTTCTGTGCGTATCTGGGTGATCCACCATCCCAATCCGGATCGCTACGCGTCGAGCAATCGGCGTGGCAATTAGCGAGAACAAGAACGCAATCGCAAGTGCAGCAAGTGGAAAAATCATAAGTAGTATCGTCAAGTTGAGGAGTTACAGCGAACTCGTATAAGATTCAAACTGCTGAAAAAGTGAACCCATATCACGTCTTATGATCGTCAGCTTCGCACCATTCGTCTAGATCCGTCTAGGTTAAGTATTCGTAAAAGTGCATACTAGATCCATTTTTTCCGGACAACCGCTAAGATTTCCACCAAACCAGTTGGTTGGTAAGGTCCTGCCGTTAACTCCTTGCACTCTTCAATCTGTTTTCTTCCGACTTCAATGGATCAAGGACCTTTATGGATCGTGAAAAATATCAAGAGCTAGTGACGACTTTTTTCGATTGGAACCAGCCTGCGATTTCGCAAATTTTCGCCGAACTTCTTTCCGCCGTGGCCGCGGAGGGGGCTTCGTCGCCAGCAAGCCTCATGAGTCAAAATTACGAGACGGCGAGGGCAAACCCGGAAATCCATATGCTCCCGGGCAACCTGAAGGACGCTCGCGACGCGATTTTCCCCTACTTTTGGGGGACAGATAGTTGGAGCAATCCGCTGCATCTCGAAAACGTGCGGGGACCTGCCAACCATGCTTCACTCATCGGTGTGCTTGCCTGTATTCTGAAGAATCCGAACCTTTGCACCGACCGCTATAGTCAACGTTCCAACGAGCTTGAGGTCAAGGCGATTACGACCCTTGCCAACCTGATTTTTTATCACACGGAAGATCCATGGGGTGTTTTTACGATCGGCGGCACGATATCCAACCTGTATGGCGCCAAGATTGGCCTTGAACGCGCACTGCCGGGCGCAATGCGAACAGGGTTGCTGGGTGAGCGAATCGTAGGCATCTGCTCAGAAGCCGGCCATTACTCCAATCAAACGGTAGCGGGTTGGTTAGGAATTGGCACGGCGAACCTCATTGCGATTCCGACGGACGAGCATCTCGCGATGCGAATCGATCTGTTCGAGTCCAAACTAGACGAACTTTATCGATCCAAAACGAAAGTTGCGTATGTGTGCGCAACGTTTGGAACTACGGATGGGTTTGGAATCGATGATATCGAATCGATTCGAAATATCCTTGTAGCAAAAAGCAAACAGTATTCGGTTCCGATGCCGCAGCTTCATGCCGATGCCGCCGTGGGCTGGGCGTTTGCGATGTTGACCGACTATGACATCACCAAGAACTCACTTCGAATGGAGTCGGGCTTGTTGGAACTCGTCAAGCGTGTAGGGACCAATAACCGAGGTCTTCGATTTGCGGATAGCGTCACGATCGATTTTCACAAGATGGGACGAGGGCACTATCCCTCGAGTGCCTTCATCGTTAATCGACGCGAGGACCTTAAGTACCTTGCAAGAACCGTTTCAGACACTCCTTATTTTTCTGATGCGGATGCAAGCCGGGACCCCGCATTGTTTACGCTTGAATGCTCGCGTCCAGCAATAGGACCTTACAGTGTCATCGCTTCGCTCAACGGGATCGGGTTAACAGGTTGGCAGATGTTGCTTGCAAGATCGCTCGAACTCGCACAGCGACTCAAAGACAAATTAGAAACGATTGAGCACTGCAAGGTACTGAACGCGGGCACCTGTGGTGCATCGGTGAACTGGTGGGTCTTGCCTAGGGGGCGGAACGCCGAAGAGATCTTTCAGCGATTGGTTCGCAATGAATTAACGCCTGAACAACTTGCACGCTACTTGCCTGAGATCCGACAACTGTTTGACAAACGCCTAAAAAGTATGGATCCTTCGTTGGATGCCAGGCTAGGCTTTACCACGAGTTACGGATACTGTCCCCACGGGGTCCATATTCCTGCTTGGAAGGCTGTTTTCTTTAATCCAAAAACCACCGAAGAAATGGTGGACCGAATCGCCGATAGCATCGCAGAACTCTGACACTTGGGTCCTCACCGGAGGGCTCGCGCCCTGCCGCTACCATTTTGGTAGCGGAACGGCGCGAGCCGTCCGGTGAATCTGGTAGCGGAAAGGCGCGAGCCGTCCGGTGAATCTGGTAGCGGAGCGGCGCGAGCCGAATGGTGCGTCGAACGATCCTTAGCCTCTCGGGGGTGGAGCAATGCTCGGTCTTGCAGCGGTTGCGCCTGGCATTCGGCGGCGTACCGAACCGAAAACATGTTGCGCCGAGTAGGCGGTGTCGGAAATGATTTCATCGATCTTGTTTCGAAAGATCGCAAAGGCACCCAATGCCGGAATCGCGATGACCAAGCCAGCCACCGTGGTCACCAGGGCTGAATAGATACCCGCTGCAAGATCGCCAGCCCCGGCGGTGCCTTGCGACAATGCCACCTGCCGAAATGCAAGAATCATGCCTGTGACCGTTCCGAGAAGGCCGAGCATCGGTGCGATGTTGCCGATCACAGAGAGGTATTCAAGTTTTCGATAGAGTCGAGCCGCTTGTTCCGCCGTGGAGTCCTCGATGGCTTTCTCAACCGCTGGCCATCCATATTCTATTTCCGAGATGCCGCTCTGAAGAACGAACGAAAGGGGACAGGGTCTGTCTCGACAGGTCTGGTCTGCTTCTTTGAGTTTGCCTTGCGCAAGCAACTGCCGAACGTTTTCCACCAAGTCTGCGGGTACCAATTCTTTTTTTCGAAGGGCCAAGGCTTGATCCACTACTAGGTAAACGGCCAAGATCGACATTAGGATCAGTAGGAACATGATTCCGACCCCCATAACGCCGCCGCTAAAGATGATTTCGAAAAACGTGTCGTCGGAAGCCGTGTTCGTTTGGCTCGCCGTCGGCGAAAGTGCAGGCGGGTTCGCTCCTTGGGCTTCAAGCCGATGCGTTGTCAGACTTAGCATTAGCAAACACATCGCGAACTCAATGGCATCGCGTTTTTTTGATTGTTTACTGATGGGAGACAATTGGAGTGGTGGGTTGATTTCCAACATCTTGAACTCATCCTTGTTTGGAACAGCGTGTTAGGGCGTCTTGATTTGATATCGCTGGAGCAACAATTCAGCCTTATCCGCTTCCTCATTCCTGCCAAGCGATCGGAGTGCCGCCACAGCTTTAGGTATCGCTTTGCTTGCCAGATGGTATCGATCCTCATGAAGTGTCGCAATGCGAAGCCACTCGGAGATGGCGAGAACCGGTTGGCCAGCTTGCGCCAATCGCTCTGCCAAAAGCATGGTTGGTCCGGCTTGGATAGGTAACAGCAACGAATCTCTCTCCGCAAGCCATTTGGGATAGCGGTCAGAAATCACTTCCGCCGGTGGCACGGTTCGCCACAATTGTGCCTTTGCGTACGAACGCACGATCTGTGACTTGGAGTTCTTGGCAAGATTTTCGAGCGATTCGATGGCGTTCGCCCTTTTGGGTCCGCTTAGCAACCAAGCAGCTCCCATGAGCTGCACGGCTTCGTTTTCATCCAGAATCCATACGTCGGCCAATCGTTGAATTTTGGGAAGATTTGCATCGAGGGTCTCGGAGCCCCAAGGTATCGGGATGGTTGCAACGAGCAGTTGTGGGGGATTCAGTTTGGCAAGGACCGAAAAGAGTTTTCCGGCAGCATCCGGGGCAGCTAGAGCAGAACGCGATTCGATCATCTCGGCTAAGATCACACGTTGCTGCCAACGCGGCATTTCTCCTAGCTTGATCGACTCATTTCCTTGATCGGCAACGGATTGAAACTGGTACTGCCGAAAGAGCCGATGAATTTTTTCGCCGGCAGGGTTGGTCCAATTCGGTTCGATTCGAACAACATAATCACCTGAGATGGTGCTTTCGCTTTTCGCGTCAGGCCGAACCAACACAACGTTTTGTGCATTCCATTCAAGAATGATTCCGAAGTCCTCGAAGAGTTCACGGGGCTCCCACCGATCGAGGCTCGTGTCTCCTGGTTCGGAAAACCAAATGCGGCTGTCCTTGCCAAATTTCTCTTCCGCCAACTGGCGAAAATCTTGGGAACATGCACGATTGGCGAGTGGGTCGATCGCACCCAAGAGAGAAACGGCTAAAACGATGAGCCGAACCCGCTTCGAAATCGTCAAAACCCAAATGGGTGTCCGGGAGATAAATTCGTTGGGATTCATAGGTTTACGAAGTGCGTTATCTCGACCACAATATTCGACGCTTTCAACGTAACACGCAACTCTTATTTTCGATATCCCAGGTTGTATGGCTTCCCTCCAACTCATTACCTATCCACATCCAACATTGCGTCACCGTTCCAAGCCTGTGATGCGAGTGGACTCGCAACTCAAGGAGTTGGTCGATGCGATGTTCGAGATCATGTACGAATTTCGCGGTGTTGGCTTGGCAGCCAATCAAGTGAATTTACCGCTTCGATTGTTCATCGCAAACCCAAGCGGTGATAAAGAGGTAGGTCCTGAGATGGTTTTCATCAATCCCGAGATCAACAAAGCCAAGGGGGCAACCGAAGCGGAAGAGGGGTGCCTGTCTCTTCCAGGTCTCAATGCACATGTCAAACGAAACAAGTCGCTGCATGTCAACGCCTATGATTTAAGTGGAAATGAGGTCAACACGGAGTTTGACGGATTCATGGCTCGAATTATCCAGCACGAAGTGGATCACCTCGACGGCGTCTTGTTTATCGATCGGCTAACCGAAGAGTTGCGAAGACCAATCCAAGAGCAAATTCAAAAATTCGAAACTGCGTTCGACGCTAGGCAAAAGTTAGGCGGAGTGCCGGACTTTGAAGCAATGAAAGCGGAAGTCGCCAACTGGGAAAAAAGATATTGCTAATTTAAAAAATGCGGCCGAGAGGACTCGAACCTCCACACCCTTGCGGGCTCTAGGCCCTCAACCTAGCGCGTCTGCCAATTTCGCCACGGCCGCAAAAAATCTTTCTCAAAGGGCTCTTCTCAAGGCAGAGTTTATGCGGAATTGAAAGATCGTCAAGCCGCTACGACGCAATGGTCCGAAAGTTCTCAAGGCACGGACTGCCCAGTGCTCACAAGTTTGGAATTCGTCACAACCCTATCTATCCGACTTTGCGTCCATGGAATTGCATTGCGAGGCCGAGAATCCCGATAGCTCAGTGCACTCTAGGGAAACGCAAAATGCTATCAATTCACACGCCGTCCACTTTCGAAAACAGCTCGGTCGCCTCGATCGCCTCGATCGCGTCGATCGCGTCGATCGCCTCGATCGCCTCGATCGCCTCGATCGCCTCGATCGAAGAGTCGGCTAAGTTGGTCCTTCCAAGAGAAGTGGTTCAAGGGGAAGAGCCAAACCTGGCCCTTGCTCCCGAAGAAATCGCAACTCTCTCTTCGTTGATGAATCGTTACGACCTACTTTTAGTGGAAATGGACCACTTGAATCAACGGCTTGAGGACTTGCTCAAGCAGGAAAGTCCACCGCGAACCATCGAAAGCTAGCTAGCCTGGATTATTCATTAGCCGAAGGGCGCTAGCCCACGGTTGTCTAATCCGCCATAACCGGAGGCTAGCGCCTTTCGGCTGATCATTAACCCCCCGTGAATAATCCGGGCTAGCGAGGCGGACGCTGCCTCCGGACCGTCCGTGCAAGGATGACAGGCGTGGCAACCCGTCCAACTCGTTTTTTGCCAAATTGGCGTTGCCGCTGCTGCTTCTACCTCTCTAGACTGGGGTTGTTTGAATTTACGATCCTCCGGACAAAAAATCGCGAGAATGGAATCCAAAGCTACCGTTGTTTTCGCTATGCGATTTTGGCCTGGCTTTCAAAAAGCCTGGTGGAAAGGGGATGTTCATTCGTTGCTCGTTTCCGTCCTTTTTGGTTGGGTGCTTGTCCTCGCTTGGCTTGCCACTTTTGTTTGGCCCGAATGGATGTCCAACTTGTTCCGTCCGACTTGGTTGGCAAGTCTGGTGCTTTCAGGAGTTTGGTTTTTGCTGGGTGTGGCTGCGTTGATTTCTGCAATTCGGCCTAGCGTTCACGATGTTTCCATGCGATCGCGAACGAGTCCAGAACGCCAAAAAAACCTGGAACTTGCCCAAGAGTTCTATTTGCAGGCCAACTATTTCGAAGCGGAGAAACTGGTGCGAAAAAATGTTTCTCGGGGCAGTGATGACGTCGAGTCGACACTGCTTTGGATCTCGATTCTCCGGAGAACGAGGCGAATTTCGCAAGCACTTGAATTGATTTCCAGCACCGATCGACTCGATGCCGCGTTACCTTGGATGCCTGAACTGCGGTCAGAAAAAGAACAGTGCTTGCGGCTTAAGATTCAAACACCCCCTGCACACGCCTGACAAAACCGTTACGATCGGTTTGTATGGAATGGACGGCCCTTTCCGTTCAGTTGAAAGAGCTATAAGTTCGGGGCAGACAAAAACGCTATTTGCTCAAATCTACAACGTATGGGGAGGCCTCGTCGCTTTGGCGAGCCAAGCTAACTTGTCTTTGATCAGTCGGTGAAAAACTGCGTCGAAAATGACAGGCTAGACGGGTTGGAACATGATTTGCATCTGATTTTGCAAGTCAATGTTGCAGGTCGGAAAGCGATCACCACCACACGAGTCTCCTACAATGGTAGGGAGGACGGTTGGTGTCCAGCCACTTTGGCACAACACTATCCGGTCGACCACGAAAGAAAGGTTTGGAAATGTACGAAAGATTCACAGATCGTGCTCGCAAAGTTATGCAATTGGCTAACCAAGAGGCACAGCGATTTAATCACGAATACATCGGGACGGAGCACATCCTTCTGGGGTTGGTCAAGGAAGGGAGCGGTGTCGCTGCCAATGTTCTCAAGAATCTCGATGTCGATTTGAGAAAAATCCGTCTCGAAGTTGAGAAGCTAGTGCAAAGCGGACCCGAAATGGTCACGATTGGCAAGTTGCCTCAGACACCTCGTGCCAAAAAAGTCATCGAGTACTCCATGGAGGAAGCTCGCAATCTAAACCACAATTACGTGGGAACAGAGCATATTTTGCTCGGCCTGCTCCGGGAGCAAGAAGGGGTCGCGGCTCAAGTTCTGATGAATTTGGGGATGAAACTCGAAGATGTTCGTGAGGAAGTCCTTAACTTGCTCGGACATGGTATGGAAAGCGCCGAAGTTGGCGAACGCGGCGGACGAGAAGGTACGGGCGGCGGAAACGAGCCAGGCCAATCACCCAAAGGTGGCAAAAGCAAGACACCCGCCCTGGATAGTTTTGGACGGGATCTAACGGAACTTGCTCGACAAGGCAAACTCGACCCGGTTATCGGTCGCGAACGCGAAATCGAGCGAGCCACTCAAGTGCTTTGCCGACGCACGAAAAACAATCCTGTTCTCTTGGGAGAAGCTGGTGTTGGTAAGACCGCAATCGTCGAAGGCTTTGCCCAGCGTGTTATCAACGGGGAAGTGCCCGAAATTCTCGCCGATAAGCGTATCGTCGTTCTCGATTTGGCAATGATGGTTGCTGGCACCAAGTATCGAGGGCAGTTCGAAGAACGCATCAAAGCGGTCATGAACGAAGTGCGGCGAGCGAAGAACACGATTTTGTTCATCGACGAACTCCACACGCTCGTCGGAGCGGGTGGGGCAGAAGGAGCCATTGATGCGGCCAACGTTCTCAAGCCAGCACTGGCGCGCGGCGAAATCCAGTGCATAGGAGCGACGACCCTCGACGAGTATCGAAAGTACATCGAGAAAGATAACGCGTTAGCCAGACGCTTTCAAGAGATCATGGTCGAGCCGACTGGAACTCAAGAAACCATTCAAATTCTGAAGGGACTCAAGTCTCGTTACGAAGAGCATCACCGTGTTCAAATCACCGACGACGCGATAGCCGCCGCAGTTGAAATGAGCGAACGCTACATCACCGCTCGATGCCTACCGGACAAGGCAATCGATGTGATCGACGAAGCGGGAGCCCGGGTTCGGCTTCGCACGATGAGCAAGCCACCCGACTTGAAAGATATCGACGAAGATGTCGAACGCTTGAACAAGGAAAAAGAAGACGCCGTCGCAAATCAGGATTTCGAAAAGGCTGCCAGCCTTCGAGATCAAGCCGACAAGTTGCGTCGCAAGAAAGAACAAATCACTCGCGACTGGCGCGAGAAAAGCCGCGAAACAGATGGCGTTGTGGATGAGGAAGTGGTTGCCGAAGTCGTCTCCAAGATGACAGGTATTCCGCTGACACGTCTATCGACCGAAGATTCGATGCGGTTGATGAACATGGAAGCCGAACTGCACAAACGGGTAGTTAGCCAAGAGCAAGCGGTTACAGCTGTCGCCAAAGCCGTTCGCCGGAGCCGAAGCGGACTGAAAGATCCAAAGCGTCCTACGGGTTGCTTTGTGTTCGCCGGTCCGACCGGTGTTGGTAAAACACTGCTTGCCAAGGCGCTTGCCGAATGCTTGTTCGGAGATTCCGAAGCTCTCGTTCACATCGATATGAGCGAGTACATGGAGAAGCACAACGTGAGTCGGCTCATCGGTGCCCCTCCGGGTTACGTCGGCTACGAAGAAGGTGGTCAGTTGACCGAAAAGATTCGACGCCGCCCGTATGCGGTTGTTTTGCTCGATGAAATCGAGAAAGCACACCCGGATATTTTCAACATGCTTCTCCAAGTGATGGAGGAAGGTCGCTTGACCGATAGCTTCGGACGCAATGTTGACTTCCGAAATACCATCTTGATCTTGACCACCAACGCAGGTGCGGACGCGATCAAGAACGAGTCGGCGTTCGGCTTTCAAAAGCCAGACGGCGATGCTTCCTACGAAAGCATGAAGGCACGAGTGATGGATCAAATCGAGCGAGTCTTCCGACCTGAGTTCTTGAACCGGCTTGACGACACGATCATCTTTAGGCACCTCAATAAAGAGGATCTCAAAAAGGTTATCGATTTCGAAATGTCCAAAGTTCGCGAACGATTGAAGGAACGTGGCTTTGAGTTGATCCTGACGGATGAAGCCAAAGAGTTCATCATCAAGCAGGGATCCAATCTCGATTACGGAGCGAGACCGCTTCGCAGAGCGATCGAGCAACGCGTCGAAGATCCGTTGGCTGAGGAACTGCTAAGGGGAACGTTTGAGGGCAAGAATACCTTGCTCGTCGATGTTTTCAAGGATGCGGAAGGCAAGATCATTCGGCTTGATTTCAAAGGCGAAGCACGCGAGCCGGCTGCGACTGTCGAGCCAGCAGCAGCAGGGGCTTAATCGGTCCACTTCTGAAACGTCCCAACGTTGAATCTGAACAGACTCGTTCCCAGGCAATTGCCTGGGAACGAGCCCAGGCTCTCTAAACAACCCAGGCTCTCTAAACAGCACTGTTGCCGTCTTCGTTGTTTGACTCGCGTTTCTTTCTGAGCGACTTGAGAAACCGATCGGTTGGGGCTTCCACGCAATAATACAAACCCGCTGCGGAAATGAGGCTTGCCGAAAATGCGATCGGCAGGGCAGTGAAGGCTCGCAGTGGGCTATTGCCAATCCAAGGGTCCAGTCCATGGAGCACAATTCCATTCACCAAATAGTGAATGAGGAACAAACTATACGAGACTTTTCCCAGCCAAAGTATGGGTGACGGAATCGGAAGCGTCCTCCAGAAACGGACACACGCGTACAGGATCAGCCCTGACCCGAGACCTACTAAGATTCTTGGTCGAAATTCGATCGCAAGGGACGCAGCCATCGCTATCGCATAAAAGACAAGTACTCTCCAAGAGATTTTGCCTTTCAATGTCCATGCGATAAGCGAACCAAGGACAAGCGGTCCCAAGAAATAAAAAACAAAGATCTCGTATTCGAGGACTCGATTCCAATACCAGACGGATACTAACCCCAGAGGAATCAATACTACGGACATTGCAACTGGCCCGTTGAAATCCTGCTGAGTGACTTTTTCTACCGCGTGGAGCGATGCTTGAATTATCAAAAACAGGGCCACATACTGCAGATCGATACATAAATACCACGTGCCCGCCGACAAATTCCCATAGCCCAGGATGTCTTGAAGAAAAAAGACGTGGGCGAACCATTGTGACCAATGAAAGGAATCGATTAGCGGCGGATCCATTCTGCGACCCAAGGCAGACCAAGACACCGCAACCAAGAGGAATAGCATGACAAGATAGGGAGCGGCTAAGCGCACGTATCTTATTCCGAAGAACGAGAAGGCTTTACGCCAGGAAATCGTTTCGTCGGGCATCGCCATCGCCAAGGCAAAACCCCCGAAAACGAGAAACAGGTGCACGATAAACAATCCATAATTGTAAATCCCGTACATCAAGCTGGGCGCAAATTGATTGGCCAGATGCGCGCTTGGCGAGAATTCGCTCAAGTGATGACCAACGATGACACACGCCGCTGCGCCTTTGATTCCGTCGAGCAATTCAACACGTTGCCCGGCATTGACGTAGCGAGTCCGTTCTCCGATCAGGGACGAAAGCAATGAGGATTGGAAGTGGCCCAGCTTAGAGAACACCTTGGTCATAATTCCGAATTCCGGACCCAGAAATCCGTTGACTCAAAAGTATGGATTATACTTCGGTTCCCGACAAAGGCTAAGAAGTAATTTTGGGCCATAAATTCCAATCTTGGACCCGAAACCACCAACTCTGCCTTTGATGTTATCCTACCTGCCACCGAACATTGATTTCGGTCAAATCCCCTCCTAGGTTGTGAAAAAAGCTTGGGTCATCACCGGAGGGCTCGCCCCCTGCCGCTAACATTTGGTAGCGGAACGGCGCGAACCGTCCGGTGAGTTAAACAGAACAAATTCAAATCCCCTACGTAATGCACTTCGAAAGGAAATCAAACAAATGGATCCAATCCCAATGAGTCAGAATCGGAGAGGTGGTGGGATTGGTATTTGGAAGCAGTCGGCGGAATCGTCGGATCGAACGTTCGACCAGTGCCTTGATTGGCTTGATAAGCGAGGAATGACAAAGTCAGTCGATATCGGCCTGTCGGTTTCGGGCTCTCGCCTCGTCGTACAGTTTGAATTTTTGCAAGAAAGCTTAGACCAATGGACGCCGGGTGGGGATACGCTGCAATTAGCAAACCGGCTTTCGTTATCAACTCAAGACCGCAGCCATCTTGAAAAAGAAATTCTCTTTGCGATGCTGGCTGGTCCTGTCCGGTTTGAGTTCCCAAGTTTGAACGAATTGGAATCGGCGATTCGCGTTCGTTGCAATATTGTCGAAGCGGCGAGGAAAACCTATCTTTCTTTTGCTGCCTATGAGGCGGAACGCCCCATGGAATACTGGGACTACGATGAGAGCCGTGGATTTGTCGTTCGCCCTGGCAAATGCATGATCGAGGCCTTGAGGACTGCAACGCAACCACCAGAAGGAGTTACCGCGTATTCCTTTTCATGCTACCGGGCGACGGAATACGTCGTCGCCTTGGGCTTGGCAGAAGAAGCCAACTATTGCAATCGAGAACTGCTCAAAAGACTACAGCATCAGGCGGAAAAACGTGTGATTCGTTCCGGTGAATTCCATGAGGTCTTTATGAGAGAATACGGTTCTCGCGAAAATCCACTTCCAGCCAAGTACTATGTACCGGGTGATCGCGTTTGGTTTCGCAACCCGGACGCCCATTCGTCGGATGCCTTGGGATTCGAAGGGTCTTGGGTGTTTTATTTAGGTGATGGGTTGTTTAGTGATTTTTGGAAGAGCAATCAATCCTTCACGCTGCAAGCAAAATGCCTGGAGATTTTTCATTGGCGAAATGCAACCTATCGCGACAGTCGCGGCGAACTGCTAATCGATGAGAACGTTGTTCAAAACCACATAAAATCATCGCTCGCCAATCCGGACGAATTACGACAGATCATGCAATCGATGGAAAAACTCCAAGATCCGCGAGGTGTTTATTTGGAAGGAGGGTGTATCGATCCGAGTCGCGAGTATCCGAGATGGGTGTGCCCTGGAACGAGTGATATTGTGCTTCCCGAGGACGACCGAGTTTCCTAACTGGAATGGGTTCGTTGCTGGAAAGAGTTCGTTGCTGGAAAGAGTTCGTTGAACGACGCTCCGCGTCGTTTTCTTACCCGGCCCCAAACGACGCGGAGCGTCGTTCAACTAAAGGATGCTGCAATCCCATGCTAGTGCACTGCGTCATGCATTCCATTTCAAACACATTACCCGATAATCTCTTTGCCCATCCATTGCCTGAGGACGGCCGGAACTCGGATGCGGCCATCTGACATTTGATGGTTTTCCATGATGGCGATGAGGGCTCGGCTGATTGCGATGGCGGTGCCGTTGAGCGTGTGGACCAGATGAGTTCCTTTTTCCTTTTTTGTTTTGTAGCGAATATTGAGCCGCCGGGCTTGATAATCGGTGCAATTGGAAGTGCTAGTGACTTCGCCCCATTCGCCCCCGTTACCTCGACCTGGCATCCAGGCTTCTAAGTCGTATTTGCGATAGGCTGGGCCACCGAGATCGCCGGTCGCCGTATCCACCACGCGATAGGCGATTTCGAGTTGATCGAACAGATCGCATTCGAGTTGCCGCAACTCCTCATGGATCGCATCGCTTTGATTGGGCAATGTAAACGCGAACATTTCGATCTTGGTGAACTGATGCACTCGATAGAGTCCTTTCGATGCACGGCCCGCCGCTCCCGCTTCTGTTCGGAAGCAATGGCTTATGCCGACGAGTTTGAGCGGTAGGTGCTCGGCCTCCAGCACTTGCCCGGAATACATACCACCTAGAGTGATCTCGGCAGTGGCGACCAAATTGAGATCCGAGTTCTCAATGCTGTAGATCTGGGTTTCGGGTCCGCGGGGGATGAAACCGATACCGTGCAGCGTCTCGGTGTTGGCAACGTCGGGCGTTGATACGGGTACAAAGCCGCGTTGGATCAAGTAATGAATGGCGAATTGTTGCAGCGCCAATTCCAACAGCACTGCATCCTTCTTTAGAAAGTAAAAACCAGCACCGGCAACGCGAGCTCCTGCCTCAAAGTCGATCATATCATGCTGTTTGCCCAATTGCAGATGGTCTAGTGGCTGGAAATCAAAGGTAGGAATCGCGGTTTTCCCCCGAGCGATTTCTAGATTGGCTTGATCGTCCCGTCCGATGGGAGCAGCGGGGTGGGTCATGTTTGGGGCGCGCGACAGAATCGCAGCAATCTCCCTGTCGAGTGAGTCGTGGTCGGCTTGGACGGCATCTTTTTGCTCGCGCAGTCTTCTACCTTCTTCTTTGAGTGCCTCGCGTTGTTCGGGCGTGGCTCCACCCATTCTGCTACTTGTTGCGTTGGCTTGCCGGTTCAGCTCTTCGGCCTGATTGAGCTTAGTCTTGCGTTCGAGTTCGAGTTCGACAAAGCGCTCGATATCGGCATGAGCACCCCGATGAAGGCAATTGGCCTTAACTAACTCGGCGTTTTCTAAAACAAATTTGCGATCGAGCATAGCAGAAGGGGCAGTCAAAAACGAGAACGAGATGGAAAAACGTCGTTGCAAAGTTTATCGCATCTTCCCCTTTCGTCCAACCTGGGCAATGGAGGTTCAAATAGGGCGGTTCAAATATGGCGGTCGATGGGATTGTAGCCTCCGCGATAAATCCATTGTTTTTTGATGACTGCATGTGACGATAGCATTAGGTGTTAGCTCGAAAAATGGAGCGTTTCGAGCGGTAAGCCATGGATGGTCGATCGGTTTGCTCCCATTCCACCACAAAAGGACTCCATCCTATGCGACTATTTCTGGTTGCAGTCGGTTTATCGGCTGCGATAACTTCCTCGACGGCTTTTGCACAATTCGACGCACCATTGGTAGGTGGTTCCGTTACGACAAGAAGTGCCCGGTTCGAAGAGTCACCTGCTCAGCAGTATCTCATTGCGAGAGCCAGAGCCGATGCGACGAACCGACAGAACGTTCTGAACTACTACCACTCGATTGGCTACGACTACGGTCATCCGCAAATCAACTCTGGGGTCTTCTATAATGCGCAGCCACCCGTTCGCATTCGAAGAATCTACAGTTTTCCCGGGATGTACATGGATTCGCGGGCGTACGGATTTTAGGAATGCAGCCAGCCGAGATAAACCGCCAAAAACTTCTTCATCGATTTTTACAGTATGTACGAGTCGGTTCCGCAGCGAATCCCGCGAGCGCTAGCTACCCTAGCTCGGTCGGGCAGTTGGAGCTCGGCAGAATGCTTGCAGAGCAACTGCTTGAAATGGGGATTTCCGACGCCTGCCAGGACGCACACGGCCTGGTATGGGGGACCGTGCCATCCAATGTATCCTGGGCTGCTCCGACGGTGCTTCTCAATGCACATCTGGACACGTCGCCTGAAGCTCCAGGTGACGGCTGCAATCCGCAGGTGATCGAGAACTACGGTTGCGCGCCCATTTCGTTGCTTTCGGGCGACACCATTGATTTGATTTCTACGCCCGAGCTCGCCGATCTGCGGGGCCATACTCTCGTCACAACCGACGGGAAAACCCTGCTTGGTGCGGATGATAAAGCTGGGGTGGCGACCATCATGCAGTGTGTTCAGCACTGGATGGAGAATCCGAGTGTACCGCACGGCCCCATTCGAGTCTTGTTTACGTGCGATGAAGAAATCGGCAAAGGGACGAAGTACTTTGATCTGGATCGAGCAGACGCGATCGTGGGTTATACGCTTGACGGCGGAGCCGCAGGAACCATCGATGTTGAGACATTTTCTGGGGATGGGGCAACTGTAACGTTTCGCGGACGAAACACCCATCCGGCGGTCGCAAAAGGGAAAATGGTCCATTCGCTTCGGGCTGCCGCAAAGTTCATCGCGTTGTTACCAACCGAGACTCTTTCCCCAGAGTCAACCTCGGATCGTCAAGGATTTGTGCATCCTTTCACCATTCAAGGAGGTGTGGCCGAAACCGTGATCCAATTCATCGTTCGGGACTTCGAGACGCAAAAACTCGAGACGTACATCCAGCTTCTGAAGGCAACCATGGATCGCGTTTTAGAGGAATTTCCTGGCATGGAGGGGCAAGTCGACACGGTCGTTCAGTACAGGAATATGGCGGATGTCTTGCGAGGTTTTCCAAAAGCCATCGAGTTGGCCGAACAAGCTTACGCGGACCTGAATTTACCCTGTCGTCGCGACTCGATTCGAGGCGGTACGGACGGGGCGTTGATGAGCGAACTGGGGCTTCCAACCCCCAACCTCTCAGTCGGTCAATTCAACATTCACTCGGTCCGGGAGTTCGCCTCTCTGGATCATATGGTTCAAGCCGGGCAGCACGTGATTCGGCTGGCAGAGCTCTGGTCGCGAGAACGACTTGGCATTACGGACCGATCCATTACGGACCGATCACTGTCGTAAGCAGTGTTGATTGGCCATTGAGATGCCGCTGACGATTGCACCGACGATACCGACGAACCCTTGATCGGTTCCGCAAAGAAATAGGTTGCTGAGTCTCGTTGTGCCGTCGAGTTGCTTGTCCGGGGCTCCGTAGACAGCCCCGTTGTCGTGGGAAGTAAATCGGCGAATCGTCTTGGGAGTAAAGATGTCTGTGTCGATGACGTATCGGCGAAAGTCTGGCATAAATCGAATGGCGTTTGCGACCGATTCGTCGTACCAAGCGAGTTTTTCGCGAGCGTAACGTTCGTCGGTCAAGTTAGACCATCGGTTGTAGTCGGCGATAGTCGTGAGCCGGACAAAGCCCGCTTCCAGTTCTCCCTCGGCGCTCGAGTAAACGTAGTTGTTTGGAGAGCAAATCACACCGGTGCGTACATCGCACAATTGATCGGTGGGCTTTGTCCAGTGAAACTTTTCGGAGTCATTATAAAAAACGATCGTCTTGTCGAAACCAAACTGCTTGGGTTGGCACTCTAGCACGGAAATTGATTCGATGAAGGACATCTCTCCGGCCATGTGGACTTCGGAAAGCGAGTTGTCGTCGCACATGCGCATCGTCTCGACTATCCCTGCGCTGGAAAGAATACGTTTTGCGGTGAGTAACGTTCCATTCTCGAGTTCAACACCGGTCGTTCGGCCATTTTCGATGCAAATGCGAGCGACACCACTTCGCAAACGCAGGTCACCCCCTAATTCGCGAAATCGGCGCACGAGATGTTTGAGAATGAGTCGAACGCCTTTGAAAGGTCGTGCAAACCCCTCGAGGAATATGCTTCGAAACATAATGCAAAACTGCCCCCAGTCCATATCGTGTTGACGCGCGTTGCCGTACCACATCAATGGGCAGAGCAGCATTTCAATCAGCAATGGGTCGCTAAGGATTTCGGAAAGGATGGTGCGAGTGGAGAGTTGGAAGTCCTCTTGTTTCAAATCGTCGTAGTCTACGAGGCGGTTCAAAAGTGTCTGAAAGGCGTCTTTTTGGTGGGGGAATTTCTCGTTGATCTCGGCTTGGAGAAATCCAATCTCGTTCGTGAAATCGAGATGGACGCTCGGAAAGGCGATTCGAGAGCCTTTTTGTTCGGCAAGCTGAAGATCATCCCATCGAAAGCGAAGTTGCTTCAAAAGGCGGGCAAGCGGCCCTTTTTTGGCACCTTTTTCGGTGAAATTGGTCATCGCGTGAAGACCGACGTCATAGTTTCTGCCGTTGACGCGATAGAAAGAATTGAGCCCGCCGATCGTCCAATGCTTTTCAAGCAAGCATACGCGTTGGTCGTAGTGGGCAAGGCGGATGCCGGCTGCTAAGCCGCTCATTCCTGCGCCGATAATTATGGTGTCGAAGTCCTTTGACGAATTCATGTCAACATTATGGGTGCAGAACAAGCTGCGCCCAGTGCCAAGATGCAATTGGCGGTTGACATTTTCGGGCTGGGAGGATAGTTTCAACTTTCTTGCGCAGAACACGGGAGGTAGTGAATTCGGGGGGCTCTCAACTCACCACCACCCCCAATCAAAAACTATCAACCCAACAGATAACAACGGAATGAATCCACAAGAATTGCTCCGAATTGTCGATTCGTTGCATCGCGAAAAGCAAATCGACCCGGAATTGGTCATTCAAGCGATAGAATCTGCGCTGGTAACCGCGTCAAAGCGTCAATTCGGTGAAGAAGCCGACGTATTTGTATCCATCGCTCGCGACGGCGGCGGTATCACAGCAACCGTCAACGGACGAAGTCTCAGCGAGGACGAGATTGGTCGTATCGGCGCGCAGACGGCCAAGCAAGTGATTATCCAGAAACTCAAGGAAGCCGAGCGGGACGCAAGAATAGATGAATTCCACACTCAGGTCGGTCAGTTGGTGACCGGCATTGTTCAGCGTACGGAGCGTGGCGTAACCATCGTTCAACTCGGCAACGTCGAAGCCATTTTACCCCGAAGCGAACAAATTCCAGGTGAGAGCTATCACAGTGGCTCTCGCGTTCGAGCGATCATCTACGAAGTCAAGGCGGCCGGAAATCGTGTCAAAATCATCTTGTCGCGAACCAAGGCGATGTTGATTCAGCGATTGTTCGAGCAAGAGATACCGGAAATCGCCGAAGGAATCATACGAATCAACGCGATCAGTCGCGAACCCGGATATCGTAGCAAGGTCGCCGTTAGCAGTAGCGATCAACGCATCGATTGCGTAGGTGCATGTGTTGGGATGCGCGGCAATCGGATCAAGAACGTCACGGGTGAACTCGCGGGCGAACGCATTGACATTGTGCGCTGGAGCGACGACCCAATGGTCCTCATTCCGAATGCATTGCAACCGGCAGAAGTCGAGCAAGTGCTTCTGTGTGACATGATAGGACGCGCAATTGCCTTGGTAAACGAAGAGCATTTGTCGCAGGCAATCGGTCGATTTGGCCAAAATGTCCGACTGGCGAGCAAACTTTGCAGCTGGGACATTGAAATTATGACCGCTCCTGAATTGGAACGTCAAATTGAGCGAGCGATGGAAGGATTCATGGAGATTGAGGGGATGACAGAGGAGGTTGCCCAGCAGCTCGTCGAACAAGGCTACCTTTCCTATGATGACCTCTCCGTTATCGAGCCTGATGCTCTGATGGAAATGGGAGGCTGGTCTCAAGAACAAGTGGATGCGATAGTGGAACAGGCAGATGCCAAAGCGGAAGATCAAGAGATCGCCGAGGAGGAGCGCAAGTATCAAGAGAAACTTGAAAAAGAACGCCGCGCCACGGAGGATCTCGACAAAAAAGAGGGGCGATCTGTGCCTCCTCCAACCTTTGTGACAGAAAGTCTGGTTGAGGACTCTTCAGAGCTCGATGGTTCTGCCGCAATGGAGCCCTTAGAGCCTCCCGTAGTGGAGCCCTTAAAGGACCTGTTGCTTGAAGAAGAACTTGAAATCCCCCCGGCGGATGAGCCCTTAAAGGGGCCCCCACCCGAAGGGGGACAGCAAACTGGTGAAAACGCCTAACGTAAGTTCCATTTATGCATTATCATATTTGGCATAGAATTGATGCGGTTCAATGGCAGTCGTTGTCATTGAAGCAGAAAAGAAGTTCGGCATGCGGTATGCCGAATGGTGTGGGTGACCCGCTACAGCAGCGTGGGGGCGTCCAATGAAATAATAAAAATCAGAAACAGGCGAGCAACTTAAGCCGAGCCGTTCGGTCGACTTGCCTCGTTTCAACGGGCTAATGCCCAAGGAATTTTGCTCAGTGGCAGTAAGAATTTATTCGCTGGCTAAAGACTTAGGAATGGACAGCAAGGAGCTGGTTGACCTGTGTACTCGCATTGGTATTCAGGGCAAAGGGAGCGCGCTTGCTAGTCTCGAGGACGAAGAGATTGTTCGCATCAAGCGACACATAGAGGAAAAGGCTGCGCCGGCTGCCGCTGCCCCAGCGGCGCCCCAGGTTGTTAAGCCGATTCGCGAGCCCATCAAGGAGGCGCCAAAACGTGATTTGAGTCAGCGTATTGGAGGTGCCAAACGCGACCTGTCTGCATCTCGCTCCAAGGTGGTGGAATCTGGCACCGCAGCGACTCAAGGGACCGCAGTTGCCGTTGCTCTCGAGAGTGAGACAAGCGTTGAAGAGGACGATATCGAGGTCGTTAGCTCCGATCAGATCGAGGCGTCCGTTAGTCTGGACTCGCCCGACCTAGATGCCGAACAAAAATCAACGACCACGGTCGCAGAGACCGTGGATGTGGAAGTCCCCACTGACTTGCAATCTAGTAACGCCCAAGGAGGCTCGAACGTTGTTTCAGAAGACAAACCCGGACGTTCCGGGGATGGTCTAACAAGAAAGGACTTTTATTCTCCCGCCGCAACGAGTGGAAGAGTTCGTGTTCTTGGTGGTGCAAAGCCGGGCGAAGTCAAGCCCGCGTCGGACAAGCCAAAGCGAACTCGCGATCCCGTGCTGAACATCAAGTTGGCAGGAATTCCAAAGTCGGGTACTGCAAGTCCGGCCCCGAAAATAGCCGAGCAAGCCACACAAAAGCCGATCGTAAAATTAACGCCCGATGTGATCCAAGGTGTCCGTCGAGGAATGGACAAGCCCGCCGAAAAGCCTGCGGGGGCACCCGGCAGTACGGGCTCAATTCCTGGAAAAACGACTGGTACAGTGGGTGGTCGAGCATCGCTTCCAAGCCAAACCCAACATGCTGGATTAGCCGGTTTTCAAGCAAATGCTGAGAACAAGCTAAACGCCAAGGGCAAGAAACTGGTCGTTGAGGAAGAAGCTCCCGTCAAGAAAAAGGGCCTGGCAGGTATCGAATCGGGTCGCAAACGCGGAACTCGAATCAATACGTCGAGAGACTTGGCGTCCATCGAGGAAGATGATCGAAGACTCAAGGGCAACAGAGGGCGAAGACCCAAGCCTACGCCCACCGCAGTGCGCAAAGAGAAGGTGATTCTTTCGATGCCTTGCACCATACGGAGTTTCTCGGAAGCGGCAGGTGTTACCGCCGCGCGTGTACTCCGTTCATTGATGACGATGGGAACGATGACTACCATCAATTCCACGCTGAACCAAGAACAAGCAGGGTTGATTGCATCGGATCTGGGAGTTGAGTTGGAGTTCCGCGAAGCAGAAACGCTGGAAACCAGTTTGATCGGAAAGATTAATGACGTCGAGGACAATGAGGAAGACTTGGTCACGCGTCCGCCTATCGTAACGTTCCTTGGGCACGTCGATCACGGCAAGACATCGTTGCTCGACTACATGATCGGCACCAAGATCGTTTCGGGTGAGGCCGGAGGGATCACCCAGCAGATTCGTGCCTATCAAGTCAAAAAGGATGGGCGCGCAATATCTTTTGTGGATACACCCGGCCACGAAGCGTTTACCGAAATGCGGGCACGCGGTGCTAATGTCACCGATATTGCCGTTTTGGTGATCGCGGCCGACGACGGAATCATGCCCCAAACCGAAGAAGCCATTTCGCATGCAAAGGCTGCGGGCGTTCCGATTGTAGTTGCGGTCAATAAATGCGATTTGCCTGGAGCCGATATCAATCGCGTTATGACGCAGATGACCCAGTTTGGGCTAACGCCCAGTACATGGGGCGGCGACGTGGAAGTCGTGCCAACGAGCGCTATCACCGGCGAAGGCATGGATCAATTGCTTGAGACTTTGCTCGGGGTGGCCGAATTACACGAGTTCAGAGCCAATCCGAAAAAGGCTGCCGTTGGCGTTTGTTTGGAAAGCGAACAAGCAGCCGATCGTGGTGTTATCGCCAAGGTCATGGTTCAGGGCGGAACGCTGAGAGTGGGCGATATCGTCGTCTGCGGTTCTTCGTTTGGACGTGTTAAGGCTCTCGGCGATACGCTGAGGAGAAACAAGCAGATGACGGAGTGCGGCCCGTCCATGCCGGTCAATATCACTGGACTTGATAAAGCTCCAGAAGCAGGCGAGCGATTCCACGTATTGGATGACATCGCCCAAGCAAGGCAGATTGCAGCTAGCCGCGAAGTGCTCGTCCGCGCTCAATCTCTTTCTGGTACTTCGCAGAAGGTTTCATTCGAAACATTCCAAGAGTTGCTCCAGTCCGGCAAACTCGGCGTCAAGGAAGATAAGGTTGTTCTCAACTTGATCATCCGAGCAGACGCACGCGGTTCGCTCGAAGCAATCGAAAAGGAGTTGACCAAGCTCGACCATCCTGAAGTCGAGATCAAGATTTTGCAACGGTCCGTTGGTGGGATTTCGGTTGCGGACGTGACCCTCGCAAGTGCGTCCCAAGCAGTGATCGTCGGGTTCAACGTTATTCCCGACGAAGCCGCTCGGGCTCTCGCTGATGTTCGCAATGTGGAAGTGCGACGTTACGACATTATCTACAATTTGGCGTTGGACATCAAAGCCCTAATCGAAGGTAGGCTCAAGCCCGAAGAAAGAGTTGTTGAATTGGGCAGAGCATTGGTCAAACAAGTCTTTGCCGTTTCTCGCGTTGGAACCATCGCCGGTTGCTACGTTGCGCAAGGGTCGATCGAACGAGGTTGTCGAATCCGAGTCAACCGCGAAGGCCGTAGAATTGGCGACTATGCTTTGGACACGCTTAAGCGAATCAAGGATGACGTTAAGGAAGTGCCTCGTGGAATGGAGTGTGGTATCAAATTGGCGGGATTCAATGACGTCAAAGTCGACGACGTCCTAGAGGCATACCGTATCGAAGAGGTTGCAAGAAAGCTTGAATTGTCGAGATCTTAGTTGACCCTTAGACAACGCCGAATAACCTTCATCGATTTGTGTGTGCGATCGAGCACAGCTGTTTCGTTACTTTCCTTTTGATTTCAACAGTCGGCTTCATCGCCGATTGAACAAGACGGTTTTATGAGTTCACGTAGGCTATTAAAAGCAGGGGAAGCGATTCGAGAAGTTGTCTCGATGGCGATTTTGACAGAACTCCGCGACCCTCGCGTGAAAAATGTCACTGTCATCGGCGTCGAAGTAGCTCCCGACATGCGCGAAGCCAAAATTTTGGTGAGTATCATGGGGAGTGAAAGTCAACAGGCGACCAGTTTGCGCGGTCTCAAAAACTCAGCAGGCTTCCTGCAGTCGAAAATTGCTGAACGAATCGAGACTCGCTATACTCCCAAACTCACTTTCGTCGCCGATGAAGGTGTCAAAAAGTCTCTCGCTCTTGCCCAGATACTCGATCAACTTGCGCTCGAAAAACAAAAGGATCAGCGAGCCCCGGATGCAAGTTCCGTTTCGAATCCAGTTGATGACGAACTCGATGAAGAACTCGATGAAGAAGAGGAAGCATCAACGGACGAGAGCGACGAGCTTTCCGAGAATGAAAAAGTCGTTCATCGCGATAGTCCATACAATCCGAATGCCCAAGTCTAAAGCCTTAGGCCTTAAGCCTTAAGCCATAAGCCTATTGTACGATTTGCAACCAGCCTAAACTGTCAACAGCCTACTGAGAACAATGAGCAATCGAGCAGCCAAGTACGAGCAACTTTACAAGTCTCTTAAAAAGCATTTCAAGCCGCTCCCTGAAGTCGGTGAACGATCCGTTCTTGAGCATTTGATCTATGCATGCTGTCTAGAAGATGCCAGAGCGGACCAAGCCGATGAGGCTTTTGCGAGGCTTCAGCAAGCCTATTTCGATTGGAATGAAGTTCGCGTTACGACTGTGATTGAACTTGGCGAAGCTCTCAATAGTTTGCCGAATCCAACACAAGCTGGGCATCGAATTAAGCGTTGTTTGCAATCGCTTTTTGAAGCTCGGTACCAATATGACATCGAGGACATGAAAAAGGCAAATCTCGGCAAAGCGACGGATGAGCTCGCCGCGTGGAAGGGTGTATCTCCTTTCATACTGAATTACGTTTCGCAGCATGCTTTGGGTGGACATGCGATTCCGGTAGACACGATGACTTTGGACTGTCTCGTTCAGGCAGAAATGATCACCGAAGCCGAAGCGGAAAAAAAGAGCCTGCCTGGCATTGAGCGAGCCATCACGAAAACCAAGGGAAGTGAATTTGCTTCGCTGTTGCATCAGTTCGCAGTCGAGTTTCACCAGAACGCCAAAAGCCCTTCGGCTTTGGCGGTTTTCAAAGATCTTGGGGTGACACCGAAGGCGAAGCCAAAAGCGGCTGAAAAACCGGTCGCGGAAAAGCACGCTAAAGTCGACAAAGCAGTGACCTCTGCACCCGCAACCGCCGCGGCTCCAGCGAGTAAATCCAAGTCGACGACTGCAGTGACATCGCCCCAAAAGCTTGTCAGTCCAGCGGAAGCACCGACCGGGAAAAAAAAGGGCCATTCTCCGACACCGGACGCTGACAACACCGCCAGCAAAGAAGCTACGACTGCCAAACCTTCGGTAAAGTCGGTCGCAAAGGCTGAGGCACCCCAACAGGCTTTCAAAAAGCCCGCAACCAAAGGGACAGAAACTCCGAAGCCAGCAACCAGCAAATCGGAGGCCCCCAAGCCCCAAGTGAAACCAGCGACGAAAAAACTCGAGGAAAAGCCAACAGGCAAAAAAGCAGAACCCAAGCCTATCAGTAAGAAGCCCGTGGAAACAAAGCCTACCAAGGCAAAATCGAGTCAATCAACCGCAGAACCTGTCAAAGGAAGCACCAAAGCTTCCGGGAAAGAGGCTGCCAACGTGAAGATAACGAAGAAAAAACCCCGTTAGGCTGCCTTCATTACGTATTGAACCAAGAACTTGGATGACTCCTTGAGCGGAGCGGGATAACATGGCCGGACATTCGCAGTATTCAAATATTAAGCACCGCAAGGCGTTGGTAGATAGCAAACGCAGCAAGCTATGGAGCAAACTTTCCAAAGCGATAATCGTTGCCGCAAAACTTGGCGGTGGCGATCCCAACTCAAACGTCCGTCTTAGAACGGCAATTATTGACGCGAAGGCCGTTTCACTTCCCCGGGAAAATATCGAAAGAGCCATCAAAAAAGGAATCGGCGAAATTGAGGGGGGGGACGTGGAAGAAATCCTCTATGAAGGATACGGACCAGGTGGTGTCGCTGTGCTGTGTGACATCATGACCGACAATCGAAATCGAACCGCTCCCGAAGTTCGCAAGATGTTCGAAAACCAGGGTGGAAAATTGGGTTCGACCAACTGCGTAGCCTATCTTTTCGAACGCAAAGGGTTCATCGCAATCAAGCAGTCCGCAGTCGATCTTGAAAAACTGATCGAGCTTGTGCTGGAGAATGGCGCAGACGACGTGACCGAATCGGAAGATCGATTCGAAGTTTCGTGCACGCCCGATGTTTATTCGACCGTGGTGGAAGCCATTGAATCCCAAGCCATCGAAATCGAATTCAAAGAGGTTTCACGCGTGCCTAGCACGACGGTGGATGTCGACTCCGAAACCGCCTTGGCTGTCATGAAACTCCTTGAAAAACTCGAGGACCATGATGACATTCAATCGGTTGCATCCAACGTCAATTTTACGGAAGAGCAATTGGCGTCCTTCGGCTAATTACGAATGACTGACTATCGCATGGCATCACCCACTTTGTGCATCGAACGTCTCGATGCTAGCACCGAGACATTCGAAGCTGACGTTGCGAGACTACGAAAAAAGCTGAGCCCGAACGGTTCGGTTGTTTCGGAACGTGGCAAACAACTGACCATGTCGGTATTCGGTGAGGCGCTTTCTCCTCAAGCGGTTGTCGAGCGAATTTGCAATGACGTAAAGAATCGCGGAACCGAAGCTGTTTTGCACTACGCAAGAGCGTTAGACAATCCGGACTCCTCGGCAGACTCGCTTCGAATCCCGATCGAACTGCTACAACGGTCGCATTCCCAAGCTACCGCAGAATTTCTCTCAACCGTTCGGCAAATACGAGCGAACATTGCAGGCTTTCAGACTGCGATCTTGCACAAGAGCGTTGTGACCAATCCGAGTCCAGGTGTTGTCTTAGAACAACGCTATTCCCCATTGCGTCGAGTTGGCATTTGCGTTCCAGGCGGGGCCGCAGCCTATCCTTCCACGGTATTGATGACTGCGATTCCTGCTCAGTGCGCCGGTGTTCAAGAGATCGCGATCGTTGCTCCACCAACTTCGTTGGGTGCATACAATCCAGATATGCTCGCCGTTTGCCATGAGCTTGGGATCAAAGAGGTATATGCAGTCGGTGGTGCCCAAGCGGTGGCAGCGTTGGCGTATGGTATCCGAGAGATTCCAGCGGTAGATAAAATCGTGGGACCAGGGAATTTATTTGTTGCTCTGGCGAAGCGATTTGTTTACGGGGAAGTCGACATCGACTCGATCGCGGGCCCGAGTGAAGTCGTCGTCATCGCCGACAGATCGACGAATCCCGATTTCGCTGCCTCGGATATGCTCGCCCAAGCAGAGCACTCGCCGGGCGCGAGCATCCTCATCAGCTGGGATGCAGACATGCTAGATCGAATCCAGAAATCACTGTTGGCTCAGCTCGGGAAACTGGAGCGCTGCGATTTGACGCTCGCGTCGCTCAATGAGTTTGGAGCCATGATTTTGTGCAGGGACGAGGATCAAGCGTGCGAAGTCACGAGCATGATTGCGCCGGAGCACTTGCAGATTGCCATCGACGATCCCCGTCGACTTTTGAACAAGATCCGCAACAGCGGTGCCACGTTTTTGGGGCATTTTTCGCCTGTCGCCTTGGGGGACTATGCGGCGGGGCCATCGCATGTTCTGCCGACAGGTGGGACGGCTCGTTGGGCTTCGGGACTTTCTTCGAACCACTTTTTGCGATCGAGCAGCGTGATCGAATTTGAACAACAAGCATTGCGCGAGATCGCTCCCCATGTAGCCGCCTTGGCGGACAAAGAAGGCCTGACGGCCCACAAGCAAAGCGTTTTGATGCGATAGCTTGAGATTCGGAGCGGATGCGAAGGGGACCTTAAGTCATTTTGGCCTTTCGTAACCGGTTGGTATTAGTACAATTTTGTGCTGATTAACGTCTTTTTCAGGTCAGTCGCCGGGTGCCTCTCATGGGTACTTCCTGCGGCCTGGCATTTTTTTGTTTCCTTTTTTGTAGCGTTTTGGCAATACCTGAACGCATTAAGCTGGGTGGAGTATGGACCTTACCAAACTACGCAATATTGGCATCAGTGCTCACATTGACTCGGGAAAAACTACACTCAGCGAGCGAGTTCTGTTCTACGCAGGTCGAATCCACAAAATTGAAGAAGTCAAGGGTGGTGGCGATGGCGCAACGATGGATTACATGGAGCTCGAGAAGGAGCGAGGCATCACGATCACCAGTGCGGCGACTCAGTTGCAATGGAAAGATCACATAATTAATTTGATCGATACGCCCGGCCACGTGGACTTCACCATCGAAGTTGAGCGTTCGCTTCGCGTTCTCGATGGTGCTGTATTGGTTCTCTGTTCCGTGGGTGGAGTTCAAAGCCAATCCCTAACGGTAGACCGTCAAATGCGACGCTATGGAGTCCCTCGGCTTGCCTTTATCAACAAGATGGACCGAACAGGCGCGGATGCATTTCGCGTGACTCAGCAAGTTCGCGACAAGCTCAATGCCGATGCGATCATGATGCAAATCCCGATCGGTGCTGGCGAAACCTTCGCAGGCGTAATCGACTTGGTTTTGATGAAGGCCTACTACTTCGACGGCAACGACGGCGAAATCGTTCGCGAAGAAGAAATTCCAGCGGATCTTCTCGAACTGTCGCAAGAGATGCGTCGCAAGATGCTCGAATCGTTGTCGATGTACAGCGATGAGATGATGGAATTGGTGCTGAGCGAAGAGGACGTGCCAACCGAATTGATTCATAAGGTCTGCTGCGATGCAACTCAGCAATTGCGCATGACTCCTGTTTTCTGCGGCAGCGCTTACAAGAACAAGGGGGTTCAACTGCTGTTGGACGCTGTCTTGAAGTACTTGCCAAACCCGCAACAGCGAGAAATCAAAGCACGAAAAGTCGGTGATGAGTCGGTTAAGGTCGAACTAAAACCAGATCCTAAACTTCCGTTCGTCGGAATGTCCTTCAAAATTGTAGAAGATCCATTCGGACAACTCACCTTCATGCGGATCTACCAAGGTTCCATCAAAAAGGGCGAAATCTACATCAACCAACGCACGAGCAAGAAAGAGCGATTCAGCCGAATTGTCCGAATGCACGCGGACAAACGAGAAGAAGTCGATTCGGCAGAGCCCGGCGATATCGTTGCGATCATGGGTATCGATTGCGCTAGCGGTGAAACCTACAGCGAAACACGCGACTACTGTACGCTGGAAACCATGTTCGTCCCCTCCCCCGTAATCAAGGTTGCTGTTACCCCAGCGACTCGGGCGGACGAAGACAAAATGAGTAAGGCGCTCAACCGGTTCCGCAAAGAGGATCCGACGTTCCAAGTCTACAACGATGAGGAAACACGCGAGACGATCATTTGCGGGATGGGTGAATTGCACTTGGAAATCTATGTCGAGCGAATGCGACGCGAATACAAAGTCGAAGTCAACGTCGGCGCGCCCAAGGTTAGCTATCGCGAATCGCCAGGACAGGCCCGCGATTTCAACTACAAGCACCGCAAGCAAACCGGGGGTTCAGGACAATATGCTCACATCGTGGGTAAGTTGATTCCGTTGGATCCAGACGGTGAATCGATGTTCGAATTCGAAGATAACGTCACTGGCGGCCGTATTCCCAAGCAGTTCATTCCTCCTGTGGAAAAGGGCTTCCGCGATTCACTCCCAAGGGGTCCGCTGGCAGATTTTCCTGTCGTGGGTGTCAGGATCGAATTGGAGGACGGTAGCTACCACGATGTGGACTCCAGCGAGCGAGCGTTTTACATCGCCGCTTGCGATTGCTTCCGCGAAACCATGCGTGAATCGAACCCAATGTTGCTTGAGCCGATCATGAAGTGCGATGTCGAGTGCCCCGAGAACGATCAGGGTTCCGTCGTCGGCGACATCATCTCGCGACGCGGTTTGGTAACTCAAACCGACGCCCGCGATCGCGTGTCGTACATCAGCGCTGAAGTCCCATTGGCGAACACCTTCGGTTATGCAACGGATTTGCGCAGCATGACCAAAGGACAAGGAACTTTTTCGATGGAACTCGCAAAGTACGCTCCGGTCCCCCGCAGTTTGCAGGACGATATTATTACGGAACGCAAAAAGCAGCTGGCCGCTAGAGCTTAGTTTTTTGCTTGACGATTAGGCATCGATCATAACACTCGCCGCCGCACAAGGCCGGCGAGATTCGAATCACCCCAGGCTTGCCCTGGGTTTTTTTTATGCTTTGTAAGGGCAGTACGACGGACTTCCAAGTCCGTCAATGGGGAATTCGACGGACTAGGAAGTCCGTCGTACCATTAAATCAACAGCCCGCAAGGCTGGCGGGATTTGAAATACCCCAGGCTTGCCCTGGGGATTTGTTATGCTTTATGGCTAGTCGAGCCGGCGCTCGTCGCACCGGGGCAAGCCCAAACATCGCGGTTTTGCACGCGGTGCGTTGCAATAGCATAAGTTATAATGTAGCGGTCGACGCAATCGTGCTCTAACTTGTGGACTGTATTATGCCCTCGCCTTTTCCCGGGATGAACCCTTATCTAGAACAGCCATCTGTTTGGGAGGATTTTCATATGGCGTTCGCGACGCAAATTCGCGAATCATTGGCAACCCAGGTGCGCCCCAATTTCTTGGTCAAACTTGAAGAACGCGTTTTCATTCATGAACCCTCCTTCGAAGCTTCGCCAGCCCACGAGTCATCTGTCGCTACGTTCGATCCAGCGCTGAATCAAGTCAAGTCGATCCTTGCAACGATTCCCAATGTTGAAATCGAACGGCATGCAGTTATCGAGATCCGCGATCGGCTGGATCGCCAATTGGTTACCATGATCGAAGTTCTCAGTCCGAGCAACAAGCGGTACGGCCCAGATCGTGAACAATATCTGTTGAAGCGAGCCACGATGATGTTTAGCTCCGCATCGATTGTTGAGATCGATCTATTGCGAGGAGGGCCCCGACTGCCCATCAACGATCTACCTGTGTGTGACTATTGCGTCACGGTTTTTCGAAAAGCGAATGCGCCCAAAGTAGAAGCTTGGCCGATCGGGCTTCGAGATGAATTGCCAGTCATTCCTGTCCCATTAAAAGGAGACTTTGCCGACGCGAAACTTGACCTGAAAGCGCTCTTAGATCGAGTCTACGACGCGGCCGGCTATGAAGACTACTTGTACGAATCGTTCCCCGAACCACCGCTCGACCAGACGGATGCAATGTGGGCTCAAGCATTCATCACCCAGTGACCAAGCCCGCATGCTTGGAACTTGGCCACAAGCCCACGCCTACCGTTGCTCAACCACCGGCTAATGGCTTTGAACCCGTCGGGTTCGGAATTCGCAAAGAATAGGTTATCCTCGTTCGAGTAGCATTCCCAGGTAGCTTCGTGATTCGATCTCCGAGAGCCCCAGCCTTTTGGCAACCTCCTGAATGTCCCGCTGAGCCGATTCGATCTCTTCTTGATTTCTCACAATGCGTTCGATTTCTACGAAATGACCTAACGATTCGACATGATCCAACGTAATCGTGACACTGCTGGTTTGCATTGCCAACTGATATACGTGTCTCGATTTTCGGACGGCTAGAGCAATACTAAAACCGAGGTGTCTCCATATCTTTAGCCAGTCATCCACGGTGTTCGAAACCAACGGGAGCTCGATCTCAGGGCGAATTTTCATCGGTCCGGCGAGCCTCGGTCCTTTGTAGGTTACAAATGGTTTGCCGTCGATTTCACGAACCCGAAGCGCCTCGTCGGTGTCGCGAAAATTACGAGAGGGGTGGCGCAAGTACGTGTCGCAATGTTGCTCATGACCGATGTAGATTGCCTTCAATTCAACGATCGCGCGACGCGTCTCGTCGATATTGTCGACCCGGTATTTGCATTCGACTTCCATCGGTGAATCATAGTCAGGTTTCATTGGAAACTACTTGGGTAGGATGAGGCAGCTATTGCGAGTTGAGGTTACGCCTTTCTTTCGAGCTTTGATTCGCAGATAGGGCGAGACAAATCTGCTGCGGTGCCCCATTGTGTCGGATAGCGCAAAGCGGTTCGAATGATTGGGTTCGACGACATCTTCAATCACCATTCCGTTTCGGCATATGCCGCCCAAGAGAGACTCAAGGCTATGCGCAATCTCAAGAGTGCTCGGTTCCCGCAACGGGTTGAGCGAATTTGTTTTTGCAGGGATGGCCGCTTGCCCGATTTCGGTATCGATGACGTATTTGCCATCGCGAACGTTCAGTGAAGTTTGGAGGTTGGTCGGTTGTTTGTGCTGTGAAATATAGAGCCCGTTGGGTTTTAACACACGAGCGACTTCGGCAAACACAGGAACAACGTCCGCGACATAACAAGTGCTAACCGGATGGACGACCAAATCAAACTCGTCATCCTGCAGCATGGACATGTCCACCATCGAACACTGAATCAATCGCACGTTGAACTTGAGCTCCAACGAAATTTGTCGATCTAGTTCCAACATGCCAGGGCTGATGTCCACCACGGTAACGATCGCTCCGGCGGCGTGGTACAGAGCGCTGTGCCGTCCGCCGCCAGCGGCAAGGCACAACACATGCCAGCCTCGAATCGAACCACCGAGCCATCCTGAAGCGTCGATGGTTTCAAGCGGTCGACGTAATTCGTCCGGCGTCGCCACCGTTGCGAGTACATGTCCCGAACGAGCCATTCGATCATACGCAGTCTTGTTCTGCGATTCCAGCGGATCGTGGTCGGATGGCTCTAACATGGATTGGATCTACTATTCAATCTTTTCAATTTCCGCGTATACGTGCAGAAAAATCCGGACTGTCTCGGAATAGCTGGGCCCGCGACGTAATACGTGCATTGTTTCTCGCAATTTCAAACGGCTCGGTGACGTCCAGCAAACCAAGATCATACGCCATTTTGTCTGAATGGCCAGGCAACAGAACCCGCACATCCTTGGGAATTCGCCCGGGCCTCAGTTTGTTGATGTGGTCAACCAGATTGGTTGTACAGTTGTTGTTAATCGTATCGTAGTTCTCCGGCACTCGCTGCAACTGGTTCGCTCGCTCCAGCATGTCGACGAGCAGATCTTGAACTTGGTCAGGTGTCGCTCGGCCTGGGTAGAGAAACACGTCGACCTTGCGAACATCGGTCCGGAGCGGTATTAAATCGCGTTCATCACCAATAACATACATCAACTCAAATTTGTTTGTGATTCCTCGAATTGGGGAATAGGATTCCCCCTCATCCAGTCTTGCTTCTACTGAGATGATAAAGTGACGTCCATCTTTCAGGCCAAAGCTGAACATAGTATGGGCCAATAATGTGTTGTTCGTAAAAGGTACAATCAAAAAGTCTAATGTGCGAACATCGGCTAGCGGAAACCGCATGTCGTAATGACGCACGTCGTAGTCGGTTTCCGTCCGATAGCGACAGTTCCGAACATGCATGATCAATATGTCTTCGTCTTGAAATTCCACGAAGGGCTTGATGGCAAGGTCGGGACGCCATAGGCGATCGGGCGTATCGGCCTTCGGCAATAGTTTGTCGCGTGTCTTAACGAACATGCTTTGCGAGTTCGGATCCTTGAGCGGCCCAGTGCAACCCAGAAATAAGCTAGCAGCGACAGCCAGATAGCATGCAATAGAGCAACGGCGGAATTCGGCAACCCGATACGTTGATCTGAATCCTTGCATGGGTTGATCCGTATGAGTTTGGTTTGCGCATTGATAAACAGTCTGCCTATATCACGATTAGTGGACTCGCGTCAAGACTCAAAGTCCAATTGGCGAGACAACAGAAACGAAGAAACCATCCCAAACGCTACCAAAACCAATGCCAAACCTGATTCTTGGTTCTTTGTTCCATAGTGGAGCAGATCAAACATTCGCATTGCAATCGTCGTTACGCCTGGCGGTTGAACCAACAAATAGCTCGACAAGTCCGCAAATGCAACAAAGAAACTGACGACCGATGCAACCAAAACTGGCGCTGTCATGGCTTTGGCACTAATCCAAATTCGCACCATCCGTGGTAGCCCTTGGTCCATTTGGAGGTTCGTTCGATTACGGTGATCGAAACGCATTTTTGCAATCCACACAATTCCGAAAGCCACCGGCAAGCAGCGGCATTGCATCGCCAGAATTGGCCCTATCAGTGATCGATCGGCAACGAATTGGCCCCAGTTCGACTCCGAGCGACTGAGCAACTGAATTACGAGCAAATTGACGATAGGACCTGGCAATGCCAACAAGAACCCCATCCCGCCAACTATTATTGCGTTTTTCCACCGACCTCGGCACGCTAGTACGAGCGGATAAGCCAAAATCAACGCCAAGCAAGTGGAAAAGGCGCTAAGTTGAATACTCCATGCAAACTCACTTGCAAAAGATTTCACTAGCGAGACCGACTCGATCATCGTCCAAAGCGACCATTTTCGGGACGCGACACCGTCCTCCATTCGCACCTGCCAGCCTGCCTGGACGATCAAGTTGGCGACCGGTAATAACACGACGATCGCAACCAACACCCATGCGAGGAGGGATCCCAACCCACGAGCGAATCCTCGGAACGCAAATGCTTGGAAATTTGATGGCTGTTGGTTCTTGCCTTCCTCGCTCCCTAGTCGGTGCTCAAATTGCAAATACCCGCATACCGTCAACCCACCGACCAGACAGGCAAATGAACAAGCCAGAACGACGGACCACAATCGCAGCTGATTGAATTGGACTTGTTGATAGACCGATTCGGTCACAGTTGGTACTTGAAATAGATTGGTGACTACCATGTCGTTGCCTGTCATGGCGACCGTCCACAACCCACTTGCTGCAATCCAAGGCCAAGCTTTTGGAACCACAACCCGAGTCGCTGCGTACCAAGGACCGAAATCTAGGAGAGCTTGACGTGTGTTGAAATCCATCGCTCGGCTCAGCCCGAGCACACATAGCAAAAAGCAAAAGGGAGCAGAGGCAGTCCCGTGTATCCAAACGACGGACGCGATGGCTCTCGTAGGTGAGATCGCGGCCGCGACTTGGCTCAAACGAAACCAACCCTGAACGCCAAAACCCGCGCTCCATGCAGTCGCTTGCACATACACTGGAACCAAGATCAAGCTCAGCATGCACATGCTAAGCAGATGTCGCAACGGCACACGGAAGCAAGTCGTCAGCAATGCCATGCACAAACCGATTGCCACCGCCAATCCAGCCGCTCCAAAACAGACCAGAACCGAGTTTATGAGGGTACCGATCAGGGATGCGTTCCAAAGCATGACTGTACTTCACTGGACGTAGCTTAGGCTGCTTCGCAAACTTCCACAGAATTGATTTCGATGTTGTCGATGGGCACATCCGAGTGACCTCCAATTTTCTGGGTCGCAGCTTTTTCGATGCTATCGACGACATTCATTCCACCTACAACACGGCCGAAAACACAGTAACCGAAACCGTCCTTGCATATTTTTTTGTCCAACCCAAAATTATCTTTTGTGTTGATAAAAAATTGCGCCGTGGCGCTGTCGGCCGCATTCGTCCGGGCCATTGCAACGGTGTATTTAAGATTGCATAAGCCATTGGAAGATTCGTTCGCGATCGGTCCACGGTTCTTTTTTTGAACCATGCCTGGCGCAAAGCCTCCCCCCTGGATCATAAAACTCTTAATAACCCGATGGAAAATGGTCCCTGCATAATGACCCTCCTGGGCGTACTGCACAAAATTGCGAACGGTAATGGGAGCTGCTTCGGCGTCCAATTCCAGGGTGATATCGCCAGCGCTTGTCTTCAGAATGACTTGCATTCCTTCTCCTCTTTCTCGGCTTCCAGTTAAACTATTGCAAAACCGTGAAAACCTACCCTGGCCAATTAGAAACATGGTAGCCATCACATCCTACAAATTGGAATCGAAAACCCCAAGGCTTACCATGCTAATTCGCAGTAATGTCGTTCTCGGCTGGGCCGCTCCATTTTGCCTTACCGCTTTGTTTCTTGGCTGCTCCGAAATCAAGGCGTTCGCTCAAGAAAAGACTGCTTTATCGCCATCGAAATCCCCTCGAGCGGAGAACATTAAGTCACTGCAAACCGTTGCCGAAAAGTCGAATTATCTCGGTACAGCCCGAGAACAGGAAGTACTCGATTTCCTGCAAAAGCTGGACGATTTTAGTCCATTTGCGTCCCAAATGAAAATTGGAGCGACCACCGAAGGCCGCCCTATCCAAGCTCTCATTCTCGCCCGAGAAGAGAAACCGAGTCTACCGCTAGCACCTTCGGACAGTCGGCTAGTGATCGTACTGCTCGGCGGAATACACAGCGGCGAAAGCGACGGAAAAGAAGCCCTCCTGGCCCTTGCTCGCGATTTGCTTGCGGATTCCATGCCAAAAGTTCTCGAGCGAGCGGTACTCGTTTTTGTACCCAACTTCAATGCCGACGGCAACGAACGCGTCGGAACCTTGCATCGCCCAGGGCAGGAGGGGCCAGAACTAGGCATGGGAACCCGCGAGAACGCAGTTGGTCTAGATCTCAATCGCGACTTTATCAAACTCGATACGCCTGAGGTCCGCTCGTTGGTTCGAATGCTAGACTTTTGGGATGCCGATGTTTTGATCGACACACACACGACCAACGGCTCGCTTCACCAATACGATCTAACGTACGACATCCCGCACAATCCAGCCAGCAACCAGGATCTCGTTCAATGGATGCGAAACGAGATGCTACCCACAGTAACCAAGGAATTGGGAGCCCAAGGATTTCCAACCTTCTATTATGGCAATTTTAGCTCCGATCATACGCGTTGGGAGTCCTTCGGACATGAGCCGCGCTACTCGACCGAGTACATGGGACTGCGCGGGAAAATCGGAATTCTCGTCGAGTCCTATTCGTACGCCAGCTACCAACGGCGAATCGACGCATCGTATCTGTTCGTCGACGCATGCCTCAAGCAGCTAACGGAGAACGCCGAGAAACTTGGCCCCATGCTTCAGCGGGACGGCAGTAATCCCCCAAAGTCCGTCTCGATCCAAGCCAAGATCGTTGCAGACGAAGCGCCGGCCATCGCGAAAGGCTTCGAATGGTCTAAGAATGGGAACACCGGTCAGGCAAAGAGCGATGCGGTTGTAGAACAAGAAGATGACCACGAGCATGCTGTTCCAAACTCAGGAAAGCCAAGTCGTTTTCCAACGCCCAGAGACCGAAAACGGAAATCCGAAATGGTTCCGACTGATTTTGAAGTGAAATTGGTGAACGTCGGTTTATCCATTTTGAACGCCGATGCACCAGAGTACTACTTCATTCCGGCGGACAACGCTTGGGCGGCAGGCCGATTGAGGCTACACGGAATCGCAATGTCATGGCTCGACTCCGAGACAGCGGCCGCCATGAGTAAACTACCGGCTTCGCAATATCGAATCGTGTCGCGCAAGGATCTGCCTGAGTTTCAAAACCATCGATTGCGAAAAGTAGAAGTCTCTACCGAACCGGTGGAGTGGCAACCCAAGGCAGGATGGCTCGTTTCCACACGGCAGTCGCTGGGCGTACTGGCAACGTATTTGCTCGAACCGAACGCAGATGATTCGTTGGCCGTATGGAATTTCTTCGATCCAGGCCTGCAACCCAAGTCCGCTTACTCCGTTCTACGCATCGAAAAACGAATGGCAGTGCCACCAACCCTGAAACCGCTTGGCATGATGGAGTCCGCGCAGGACGATATGGCCAAAGAGGAACTGACACTAGCCAAGATGTACGATCCTCAAACGCTGGTCGCCTACACGGGACTTGCCCCAGCTATGCCGAAATGGCTTCCGGATCAAGAGTCTTACTTGATGCAACAAGATGGACGATGGCACTCCGTGGATTGCAAATCAGGTGCCACACAACCCTTCGACCGAATGAGTCGACTCGTTGACGCTTTAAGCAAATTGGATGCCTTTAAGGATGGACAAGCACGTGGTTATCTCCCGCGAAGCAATGTGTTCGATGCACGTTTCGAGAACGCTTTGATCGAGCACAATGGCGATATCTATCTATTCCAAACCGGTAGCGATTTCGGTTCCGAACGAGCAAAGGACCCACCGCGTGACACGGTTCGTCAGATTACCCATTCCCCCGAGCAACCGAAGGAACTTGTGGAGTTGAGCCCGACAGGCAAGCACGTTGCCTACGTTCATGACAACAACATTTGGGTCGCAGATTGCGAGTCGACCGAGGTCCGCAAGTTGACCGTCGATGGTGGCGGCGAAATACTCAATGGAAAGCTCGATTGGGTCTACCAAGAAGAAATCTACGGACGAGGAAAATTCAAAGGATACTGGTGGAGCCCAGACGGGGCTTCCATTGCGTATCTTCGCCTGGACGAGACACTTGTTCCTCGCTTCCAGATCGATAACTCGCTGTCCTTCGCACAGAAGATCGAGGAGACTCGCTATCCAAAGAGCGGCCAACCAAACCCGTTCGCGACGCTGCATGTGGTCGACGTGGCAAGCGGCAAACAACAAGAGATTCCGCTTGATGCGTACCCTGTAGACGACAGATTGATTGTTCGCGTTGGGTGGAATCCATTGCCAAGTAAGCACGAAGTTGTCTTTCAGATTCAGAATCGTATCCAATCCAAACTGGATCTATGCTCTTTCGACGTTGCCTCAAGTAAGCTTTCAAAACTTCTTAAGGAGACTTCACCTGCTTGGGTGGATGTGATTGACGAACCGAAGTGGCTTCCCGATGGCAGTTTTCTGTGGTTAAGCGATTCCGTAGCAGGACGCAGGCATGTGTTTCGGATAGGGACCGATGGCAATCGCACGGCAGTAACCGAAGGAGCATGGGACGTGAAATCCATTGATTGGGTTTCGCCGGATGGTAAACAAGCGTGGTTGCTTGGGCATCGCTCCGCACCGATCAATTTGGATCTACTACGAGTCGACTTGACGAACAATAAACTCGACACGATCGGCGAACCGAATGGGGTTCATAAAGTCAGCATTCATCCCAAAGGCGGTTATTACTTCGACTTGTGGAGCGATATCAAGACGCCCAACCAACTCTGGTTGCGAAATCAAGAGGGGAAAAACGTTCGCTTTGTGGGTGGATATCGCAATGACCGATTTGACTTCCTCAAGGCGGGTGATGTGTCCTTATTCGAAATCAAGGCTCGGGATGGCTTCCCGATGCAATCGATGCTCTATAAACCTACGGATTTCGCAACGCGTTCGCTGAGCAAGAAGATGCCAGTTTTGATATATGTTTATGGAGGGCCATCCACATCGACTGTTGAGAACACATGGACTCATCGAAGCGATCTTTGGCACCGCTTTATGGCGGAACAAGGCATTTGTGTCTTGTTGTGCGATAATCGGTCCGCACTTGGGCGAGGGAACTCGGACACGTGGAAGATCTACAAAGACCTGGCGGCGACCGAGCTTAGGGACTTGGAAGATGCGGTGAAATGGCTCGGCCAACAGTCCTGGGTTGATTCGGAACGCATTGGACTTTGGGGGTGGAGCTATGGCGGATACTTTACCGCGTATTCCATGACTCACAGCAAACTCTTTCGAGCGGGGATCGCGGGCGCACCTGTCACGGACTGGAACAATTACGATTCCGTCTACACCGAGCGCTACATGGACACACCGAAGGCGAATCCAGAGGGCTACAAGTCAAGTTCGGTGGTTAATTCCGCCAAGGACTTGCACGGACGTTTGATGTTGATCCATGGCGAAATTGACGACAACGTTCATATTGCCAACACGCTGCAATTCGTCCATGCGCTTCAAAAAGCCCATAAGAAGTTCGATTTGATGGTATACCCAGATAATCGCCATGGAGTGGTCGACGCCGACCAAATCTACCATCAGTATCAAATGATGACGGACTTCTTCCAGGAACACCTTCTCGATCGCAAGTAAGGCAAGATGGGTCGTTTGTGGCATACAGGAAAAGACGAATAAGACAGAAATCCATGAATGAATAAAAATTGGTGGAATTGCCATTGACGGTTGAGAGGTTACTGGCGTATTTCCTGGTCCAACGACGAACCATTTTAAAGCTCTGTCGTCGGTCGAGAATTTGCGGGAATGTTCGACTGGCCTTCCTCCTGGGTTGGAGCAGCATACAGCCGAAATCTGGTGATTACTGGGTCAATTGCCAAGAATCGGTGCTTCACGATAGAGCTTAAGACTGTGCGCCGAGGTGAGCCAAAACTCGCCTCGGTGCCAGGGAACAAAGAAAAAGGCCGATGGAAAACCATCGGCCTTTGTCTTTTCATGCGAGCGGCAGTTCGAAACCTGCCTTCAAATGGGGTGGCCTTTTATGCTTTGCCCTCCCAGTTATCCCACCAAACGCGGAACTGCTCCCATTGTTGCTCTAGAAAGGCGCGTTGGGAACGAGTCAATGTGTCGGTGCTGTTAAAATGATGCTCGTATTCTGGATTTCCTTCCAACACCATCAAGTGCTTGTAGTACAACACCAAGTCGGGCCCTTCGTCATAGGTCGAAAGCACCGATAGGGCATCGTTCAATTCCGCAGCTAAGCGTCGAGCGGGACCGACTCCAGAGGCGGCCTGCAAGCATAACTCCACTAGCCGCAGCACTTGCCGAGGGAGCGCGTTGCCCACACCCGTGATCGCTCCCACCGCACCGCAGCGAACAATGCCGTGAAAGACTTGCGTATCGACGCCGACCATGAGTGAGAGATTTGGGTGACCGGTCGTGATGTGCTCTGCTGCATAGGTCAATGAATCGGCGCCACCAAACTCCTTGAAGCCAACGAGGTTTTGGAATTCGGATTGCAGAGCAAAAAACAAGTCCGCTTTCGTTTCAAATCCGTAGTAAGGACTATTGTAGATGACGGCTGGCAACCCATCCGCAGCCCGCAGAACGCCTGCAAAGTGATGCCGTTGAGCAGCACTGGAGGACCCACGCGATAGCACGCGGGGGATCACCATGAGTCCTGCCGCCCCGACCTTGCAAGCATGGGCGGCATGATCGGCTGCAATCCGCGAATTCTGCGCACCCGTACCGACAATCACGGGTACGCCTGCTTGGGCGAGTCGCTGCACCCCTTCCTGTCGCTGCTCATCGCTCAGCAGCGGCCAGTCCCCCATGGAACCGCAATAGATCACAGCCGCCATACCCTCGTTTACCAACTGTTTCCCCTTGGCAACCAACGCATCAAAATCGGGTTTGCCAGCGCGATCGCAAGGGGTCATCAAGGCTGGCATACAGCCACGGAAAACACTCATCAATAGAATCACTTTCGTTGAACGGTGGAGAAACGACGCATTGGCGACAACGCGTTTGAATTTTATCCTATGGGTTAACCAAGCGGTGGTTTTTAAAGTACACCAAACGCGTCAAATGCTTTCGTGGCGGACATGCCTCCGCGAATGGCGTCGCGCACCCGATTCTCATCATGTAGTTTCGCCCAAGCTGCGGCGACCACTCGAGGTGCTGCCGCTTGAGGAACAACCACGATGCCATCGGCATCGGCTGCTATTAAGTCCCCTGGCTCAATAGTAACGCCATCCAGTTCAATACGCACATCGTAATCAATAACGCGTTGCCGGTTTCGGCTATCGTAAGGGCAAGTGCCGCGCGCAAAAACCGGAAATCCCATGCTCCGCATCTGGACCGTGTCTCGAACCGCTCCATCAATGATGGTGCCAACACATCCACGGTTGCGAGCTGCCGTCGAAAGCAATTCACCCCAAATGCCAGATCGCATCGAACCGCTGGCCGCACACACCAGAACATCTTCCGGCTGACACGAGTCCACCGCGGCCAACTCCAACCGATAAGGGGCTGGATCGATATGCGACATATCCGCCCACAACGTTGTCTTGGCACGACCCACCAATATACCAGGGACCGTCAATGGGATTAGTGGGAGCCTCGGAGCTTGACGCAACAATCCCATTCCATCAAGTGCATCGCAAAGCAACGGCACCGATAGGTGTTCACGCATTTGAGCAAGCGAGATCGGCAAATCGTCGAATCGCAAACCAGACGAGGAAGGACTCTCGAAGTTATTCATTGAGACTACTTCGGTTCGGCTTTGATCGCAGCAATCGCTTCTTCTAACGGCTTCTTGCCAAATTTCCCTTGACCCGCATTGCCACTAGATTTCTCCAGCATTTCCTCCAATTTGGGCAGTGCCTCCGAGGCGGGTGGGCCGATCTTTCCGAGCAAGGTGACCGCGTAGAAAGCGGTCCTGCGCTCTTCGGACCCAAGATTTTCTATGAGCAACGGAATCGCTTCCACTGGAGCCGTGTTGATCTCTTTCAACGCACCGCTTGCAAAATCCCGATCTTCATTGCTACTCAGCAATCGAAACAATTTAGGTACCGAACTCTTTGCTTCTGGCCCCAACTTGCCTAACGCAACGCCCGCGATGCGTCGGACTTCCCATTCCTTGTCCTCAAGGGCATTCGTTAAGTGACCGACAAGCAACGGCGGATCCTTGATAATGCCGGCTAATGCGTTCAACGCGGCGACTCGCACTTCGGCTTTTTCATGCGAGGACAAATGCGAAACGGTTTCCATCAAAGACGCTGCCTTGTCTCCAAAACCTGAGATCGCTTCCAAGGTCACTCGCAACAAGCCCAAGTCATCCACCAAATTGCAGCCAAGCGCCTCCAAAACCGCAGGTTCTGCGATCCCAAGGGACTTCACGGACTTTGTCGCAGCAATCCGAACCGCATAGTCGCTATCCCCAAGCGCGGTACGGCATGCCTGCACAACCGAGTCATTCACCTGCTTTTTGTCTAACTTACCAATCGTTTGGGCCGCCATGGACCGAACTTTCACATCGGCATCCTTCACCAGAACGACCAACGTGTCGCTCTGCCCTTGAAGCAGCTTCGGCATTTCGCTCATGACGAGCAGCGCACTGCTTCGAACCTCTGGCGACGCATCTTTCAAGCTTCGATCCAAAGTCTCCTGAGTTGTTTCAGGCGTGAACTTGAAACTTCGGAGTGACTGAATGGCTACCGCACGTACCTGTGGTTCGACATCGTGCGTAGCTTTCAAGATAGAGTCTTGCGTGAAATCGGCTTCGCGGGAGGCAGCTATCAGTGATCGTACCGCTATCTCACGCACTTGAGCTGACTTGTCCTCGAGCGCCACCACCAACTTCTCAAGCAACGATCTGTTCGTCGGACGCACGCCCCCGAGCGCACGCGTGGCTGCCATTCTCACCACTTCCACATCGCTTGACATGCCGCGCGTCAACGATGCCACCGCAGGTTCACCAATCAGTCCAAGTGCTTGCGAAAACACCGGCTCGTTGGCGGGTTGCTTTTCAATCGCGGTTAGCAAATCTGGAACGACTTCCGCACCAAAACTCGCCAGAGTTTGCGATACCAGTCGTTGATCAATGCCCTCCCTACTCACCAGCTCTACGATGGCAGGCAAACTATTTTTCCCGCCGACACCGAACATGGAAATGGCTTTCACTCCTGCATTGGCGACTTCAACATCAACCGATTGCAATCGAGCCGCGATCCGCTGCGAGAACTCATCAGCTGGCAGCGACGCATTACGCATGGCCACAATAGCCGCCGCTCGAACGGACGAGGCCGCGTCCATCAAAGCGGCCTCAATTAATGTTGACTTCTCATCGATGGACAGACGCGACTTGGCCACGACGATAATCGCTAATTCACGAATCTTCGGCTCCGAATCCGTAGCGGCCTTTTGCAGTTTTTGAATGGCGAGCTCCGAAGGCGCCTTCAGCGCAGCCAACGCTGCGATTCCAACTTTTCGCGCGGCCGCATCGGTATTGTTCGAAATTTCCAGCAGCGCCGTTTCATCCTGAGGCGAGATGGCCACCAACGCTTCCGCTGCATACCGTGGCAATCCATCCTTTCCAGTCAGACCTTCGGACATCAATGGGACGACGGATGTTGCTTGCTGGCCAATGATCGCAAAAGCCTGTGCCGTTGCAATTTTTGCCTCATTGGAAGCAGACATCCAATTGGTTGATAGCGGCTCGATCGCGGACACACCTACCGCTCCCAACGCTTGAGCGGCACGAAAGCGGACCTGGGCATCGCGATTGCGAAGGCAAGTTAAAAGCTCAGGAATCACTGTCACGGCCTTGTTACCCGCTCGTGCTAGTCCGGTGAGCGATTGCACACGCACCTGAACATCATCATCGTTGGATGCTTTTCCCAAGGCCGCGATCACCGCGTCGGAGTGATCCCCGCGCCGCACTAACTCGTACGCCGCGTCTCGCCGCCGTTCCACTTCCTTCTCATCGAACAGCTTGATGAGTTCCTCCACCGACGAATCTCGTACCTGCGCTGCCCCAAGGCTCGTTAATTGCGCACAAAAACAGAACGCAATCGCAAGGTTCCAAAGAAAACGCACAGAAACTCTCCAACTAGAATAAGCTCGAAACCGCCAACGTCTATAAACTCAAACCGGGCAGTCGGCCGGTGCTATCGCCGATAAAGGGCGTATCAACCCCTACGCGATCCAACATCGACATGAACAAATTGCAAACCGGGGTCTCCAGGTCGTAACGCACATGCCGTCCTGAATCAATCGTTCCTCCACCGGAGCCAGCCAGCAAAATGGGTAGGTTATCGTGATTGTGACGGTTGCCGTCGCTGAGGCCGCTACCATAAACGACCATCGAATTGTCGAGAAGGTTGCGATCGCCCTCGCGAATCGACTTCATCTTGGTGAGCAGGTAACTTAGTTGTTGAATGTGGAAAAGATTAATCTGGCTAATCTTTTCGAGTTTCTCTGGGTTATCACCGTGGTGCGAAAGATCGTGGTGGCCCTCCGCGACGCCGATCTTGCGATAATTTTTGTTGTCGCCCGCATTGGCAAACATCATTGTGGCGATGCGTGTTGAATCGGTTTGAAATGCGAGCACCATGAGGTCGCACATCATTCGTATATGATCTTGATAATCGCCTGGAATACCATCCGGAATGGCATAATCGACATTGATGTCTGCCGGTTTCGCAGTTCGAGTTCCAATGCGACGTTCCACTTCGCGAACGCCTGTCATATATTCATCAAGCTTGCGATTGTCGTTGCGACCGAGTTTCGACTGCAACCGCTTTGCGTCGTCTGCAATGAAATCGAGCACGCTTTTTTGAAGTGCTTCGCGCTGCTGTTGGCTCTTGTCCACTTCGCTAGGCTTGCCACCCCCAAACAATCGTTCGAACACCAGTTTCGGATTCACCTCTTTTCCGACCGGATTGGACTCACCGGACCATGAGATATTGGATGAGTACGCGCAGCTATAACCCGAATCGCAGTTCCCTGCCATTCGACCCGGATCGACACCCAACTCCAGCGACGAAAAACGAGTCCTTTGTCCAACCGCTTTCGCGGCAACTTGATCTACGGACATGCCAGAACGAATGAGTTCCCCGTCGGTTTTCCTGGGCTGAGATCCGGTCAGAAACACGGAAGCGCTCCGCGCATGGTCGCCGGCTCCATCACCGTTCGCTCGGCCCTTGTCGTGCGTCAAACCTGTAATGACCATCAGGTCGTCTTGGACGGGTGCAAGCGGGCGCAATGTGGGTGAAAGCTCAAAACCATAGCCTTCCGTTTTCGGAACCCAATTATTCATCACCACGCCGTTGGGCACGAAGATGAACGCCATGCGAGTCGGTGACGAAGCAACTGCTGCCGCTTTGGCAACCGATGACGTGGCCTCTAACCAAGGTAATGCCAGCGAAACACCTAAACCGCGAAGAACTGTGCGACGGGATAACTTGGAATTTTGCAAACTCGACATTTTTAACGTCCTGATTCTTGGTGGGTGAAGGGTGGGCTGGTTACGATCGATTTAATCAAGGTAGAGAACCGGTAATTATCTTTTGCCAAATTGTCGACGATGGAACTTATGGTACAGCGATCCGCGACACCTAGCCCACGCCCTAAGGCATATGTTAACATTTTCAACGACAGGCAGCGTGTAAATTCGACTTTCTTATCTTCGACCAAAATTTGCACTAAATCCAGTGGACCGTTAAATGTCCGACCACCTGGGAGGATTCCCGAAGGGTCAATTTTTTCGCGACCGTCCGCCTCGCGCCATGCTCCGATCGCGTCGAAGTTCTCCAGGCCAAACCCCACAGCATCCATTTTCACGTGGCAAACTGCGCAATTTGGATTGGCCCGATGCTGCTCCATTTGCTGACGCAACGTTCCCAGCGTCTCGCCAGCCGCACCCAATTCTGGCACATTCGGCGGTGGGGGTGGCGGCGGTTCGGCCAACAAGTTCTCCAACACCCATTTACCACGTTTGACAGGGGACGTGCGCGTCGGATTGGAAGTCAGCAGCAAAATACTGCCGTGCATCAACACACCGCGACGCTTGCCCATCAAGTCGACTTTCTGGAACTCATTCCCGCTAACTCCCTCGATACCGTAGTGCTTGGCTAGGCGTTCATCTAAGTACGTGTAACTCGCGCTCAACAATTCCAGGATGCTTCGATTCTCATCCAAAATACTTGTGAATAACAACTCCGTCTCGCGCCGCATCGAGCGACGCAATGTGGCGTCGAATGCAGCAAACTTCACCGGATCCGGTGACAATGCTTCCAAATCTCGCAATTGAAGCCACTGACCGGCAAAATTCTCGACCAAGGCTTTCGCTTTTGGATCGGACAACATGCGATCAACTTCCGCATTTAACTGCTCGGCGGTATGGAGCTTTCCTTCCTTGGCCAGTTCAACCAGTCGATCGTCCGGCATGCTACTCCAAAGAAAATACGATAAGCGCGAAGCCATCTCAAAGTCGTTGAGAGGCCGCACCCCGTCCACAAAATCTTGAGGGTCATCCTCCTCAACGCGATAGATGAAATGCGGCGAAGCCAGGACCGCCGTGATCAGCGTCTGCATGATCTCTTCTTTTTTGGCGTTTGCGTCCCAAGCGAGGCGCATCAGATTGAACAACCTTTCCGTCTCGTCCGCGTCCAACGGTCGGCGAAACGCACGTTGTGCAAAGCTGCTGGCGTTCGCACGAGCCACTTCGACCACTTCGTCAACGTTGTTCGGGTCGTTTGCCTGGCGTGGAAATACTTTTTTCGCGGCGTCGGGGCTTTTCATGACCTCATCTGCGATCTGCTTGGCCGCCGTTAGATACTTCTCCATCAAAATCGGAGGCAAAGACAACACATCCCCGATGTTGTCAAATCCATTCCCGACGTCGTCGGATGGAAAATCATTGGCCAACTTCAAATCCAAGCCAGTCAAATCGCGAACCGTGTTGTTGTACTCCGTTCGATTCAATCGGCGCATGGTGACGCGACCGGGGCGACTGACGCTGCCGCAATCGAACTGTCGCAGTCGCTGCTCGATCCACTCGATGGACTGGACTCGCTCGGCACCGTCCGGTTGTTCGGCATCTGCGGGGGGCATTTGTTGCTCCTTGAGCACCAAAAGGATCTTGTCGACCAGCTCGACATGATCTTCGAGTTTTCCATCGGTCGCCAAAAAATCGACACGAACGCCACCTTCAGCTTTGTCGCCGGTGTGGCAATCGTAACAGTACTTCGTCAGCGTCCGCACCGCCATCGCGGCAGCTTCCTCGCGCGGGACTTCCTGAGCCAAGGAAGGCATCGAAGAAATCAGGGCAAATATGAAAGCGGCCAAGGCTGAGCCTAAGCTGCTGGGTAATCTGTGCATAGAGCTTAATGGGCGGGAGTATTGTTTACTGGCAAAGGTGGGATGCGCGGGGGGCCCGAACAACCAAGACATTATACACGACGGCAAGCTGGATTCCAAACGCAGGTCGGGTGTTAACTCTTCGTTAACCGAAATCCCGTTCAATTATTCACTTACGCTCAGCCGCTGGCATATCGATTCATTTACGTACGCCTACAGGGGGCACCATGCCCCTTACTTTCGGGTCGAACCAATGTTTTCGTAGCGGAGCGGCGCGAGCCGCCCGGTGAATTCCGAAGTGGTTTTGCGAATCCTCAATCGACGGCCTTGCGCTATTCCGCTAGAAGCGGAACTCGTACCCGAACCATTGTGCCGGCGGTAGAATAACAGTCCGTTTGTATAATGTGTCCAAAAAAATGCTGATACCCAATAAGGAAACAAAACACATGCAACTCCCCCGTCATGTCGTTTTTGGAATGATCTTGAGCCTAACCACTCCAATCTGCTTTGCCCAAGAAACGAAAGTTCCGAAGCCGATTGCTGAACCGACTCGGATCTCGCTTTGGGACAACGAAGCGCCCGTCGGCGAGGGCAAGCGTGAGGCGTCCGACGCTTGGATCAGCGTGCATCGTCCGACCGAGAGCAGTGGATCGGCGGTCGTGATTTGTCCGGGGGGTGGCTATGGAGGCTTGGTCACCGGTGCGGAGGGGCATGGCATCGCAGCGTGGTTGAATCGGCATGGCATTACAGGCATTGTCTTGGAATATCGATTGCCCAAGGGGCGATCCATGGTCCCATTGCTCGATGCGCAGCGAGCCTTGCGAATGGTTCGCAATCGTTCTGCAGAGTGGTCGCTCGATCCCAAGCGGATTGGCATTATGGGCTTTTCGGCTGGCGGTCATTTGGCTTCTACCGCCGGTACTCACTTTGATCTTGGAAATCCAACTGCAAGCGATCCCGTGGACAGAGTAAGCTGCCGTCCCGATTTCTTGGTACTGATTTACCCTGTCATCACGTTCAACGAAAAAACGCATCGAGGCTCCATGAAAAACCTTTTGGGAGATAACCCGACCCAAGAACAAATGGACTGGTTTTCAAACGAAAAACAAGTCACGTCTGGGACACCTCCCACCTTTTTGGCTCACGCCTTGAATGACCGAGTCGTCTCGTCGGATCATAGCAAAGCGTTCTTCGACGCTCTCCAAGCCAAAGGGATTGCGTCCCGCTACCTCGAACTACCCACAGGGGATCACGGTCTAAATGGCTATCAAGGTCCCATGTGGGACGCTTGGCAGAAAGAATCCCTAGAATGGTTAGCCACTTTGAAGGTGAGTCCGAAACCCGCGGATTGAAAACGTTTTTAGCGGGAGGGTGAGTCCACCCCTGTAGACATGTTTTGTTAGGCCTTGCCCAACCCATTCATTGCTGGGGAGGGTGAGGCTCCTGCCGAACCGTGGCGTAAATAGCTCGGCAGGAGCCTCGCTCTCCCATTGATTTTCAATGGATTCTAAATTGCAAAGATGTTTAGGGCAGGAGCCTCGCCCTCCCATTGATTCTTAATCCATTCGAGAATTGCAAGGCAAGTTACTTGTTGTTGGCTGCGAAAACAGGTAATTTGAACTAAGATAAAGGTTCCCAACTCCCGACCGACTACCTCCCCCCTTCCTCTAGGTCGACTTCGCCGTGTCCTTGAATTCGAAAACACTTCTTGCTTTGTTGGCTGCGCTTTGCATGTCCAACTCCACGCTCGCTCAGCAGGCAAATGTCGACTACGTGAAGCAAGTCAAACCGGTGTTCGTCGAGCGGTGCGTGGCGTGTCATGGGGCTCTCAAACAGGAAGGTGGATTGAGGCTCGACACGGTAGCCCTTGCGATCCAAGGTGGAGAATCTGGCCCTGCACTCGTTCCCGGCGAGGTCGATTCAAGTAGATTGCTCCAGCGGATCTCTGCAAAAGAGGAATCGGACCGGATGCCCCCCGAAGGCGAACCGCTAAAACCCGACCAGATCGCAGCCATCCAAAACTGGATCGCGCAGAACGCAACCGGTCCGGTCGATGAAAAACCCGACCAAGACCCTCGCGACCATTGGGCATTTAAGACTCCGGTGCGACCAGTTGTTCCGAATCTCGGATCGACAACTGCGGAACAGGAACGCTGGAATCATAATCCTGTCGACCGCTTCATCGCCAACGAACATCGAAATCGCGATCTGAAGCCGCAACCTGAAGCCGACAAGCGAGTTTGGTTGCGACGGGTGTCGCTCGATCTGATCGGCTTGCCACCGACGTTGGCCGAACTCGATGCATTTGTTGCCGATGCGTCGCTTGACGCTCATGACAAAATCGTCACCCGTTTGCTCGATAGTCCACAGTACGGCGAACGTTGGGGACGGCATTGGATGGATGTATGGCGTTATAGTGACTGGTGGGGACTCGGGGCCGAAGTTCGCAACTCTCAGAAGCACATCTGGCATTGGCGAGATTGGATCGTCGAGTCGCTCAATGCCGATAAAGGCTACGATCAAATGCTGCGAGAAATGTTGGCAGCGGACGAACTCTATCCCAACGATCTAGATCGACTGCGGGCATCCGGGTTTTTGGCCAGACAATACTTCAAATTCAACCGAACCAGTTGGCTGGATGAAACCGTCGAGCATACGTCCAAAGCCATGCTTGGCCTAACGTTCAATTGCGCCAAATGTCATGACCACAAATACGATCCGATCGCTCACGTGGACTACTACCAAATGCGAGCGATTTTTGAACCCTATCAAGTCCGAACCGATTTCCTGCCTGGCGAAGTGGACCCAGAACGGGATGGTCTGCCGAGAGCATTTGACTGCAATCTCGATTCGGAAACCTTTTTACATGTTCGCGGCGACGATCGGAATCCCGACAAGAGCCGACCGATGCATCCCGCTGTCCCGGCCTTTCTGTCCAACGCATCTTGGCAAATTCAGCCCGTTGCGCTTCCACCCGACGCCTATCTACCTAGCCTGCGACCCTTTGTCGCCGAAAGCTACATCAAGGCTGCCGAGAAAACAATTGACGCAGCAAAAGCAACACTTGAGACCGCTCGCAAGAAGCTTGTCGAGGTTGAAGCAGCAGCGCGAGTCGCTGCGGAAGAAGCGGCTGCAAATCAACTCTCTTTGCCTGTCTCGAATGAAACCTCTGCTAATCCCAACGCAACCGAGGCCAAGGGATCGAAAAAGTCCAAGGCAGCCGACAAACCACTTAACTCCGAACAAGCTCGGCTGGGAGTCCTGATCGCAGAAAAGGCTTTGGCCGCTGCAATGGCTCAATCGCTGACCATTCCGGCGAGAGCCGCCGCCGAACACGCTCGGGTCCAACCGCCATCGACTGGGAATGCTGCATCCCTCGCTCAAGAGGCGGTCAAACTGGAGAGGATCGCGACGGTCGCCAAAGCAGAACAAGCGGCAGCCCAAGCAGAAATGGATGTGGCACTTGCTGTCGACAACAAGAAAGAGGAGCTGGAGAAGAAACGAACCGCCGCATTGGCCGCCGTGGAAACCGCGAAGCAATCGCTTCAGATGCCTGCAGAGAATTTTACGCCGCTGATGGGTTCTCTGAAAACACTTGAGTCCAACCTGGAGACGGAGGAGTCGCGTCGCAAGCCGTTTCCTCATACAAGCACAGGCCGCCGTACCGCATTGGCCAATTGGATGACCGACCCCAAGCATCCGCTGCCGGCCCGCGTTGCCGTCAATCATATCTGGATGCGACACATGGGAAAACCACTTGTGCCAACCGTATTCGATTTCGGCTTGAAAGGGACACCGCCCACGCATCCCGAATTGCTCGATTGGCTCGCTGTCGAGTTGATTGAAAAGGGTTGGAGCATGAAACACTTGCATCGGCTCATCGTCACTTCACAAGCCTATCGCATGTCCTCGTCGAATGCTGGAGCATCCGTCGACAACGAGACGCGAGATCCGGAAAATCGATTCTATTGGAGAGCGAATCCTGTTCGCATGGAAGCGCAGAGTCTTCGAGACAGTTTGCTACATCTCGCGGGCGAATTAGACCTGACGCTCGGCGGGCCATCGATTCCTGCCAACGACGAGAACTCGCGGCGGCGAAGTCTCTATTTCGTTCACTCGCACAACGAACATCAAAAATTCCTCTCGATGTTTGACGACGCAAGTGTATTGGACTGCTACCGTCGGGCAGAGAGCATCGTTCCACAACAAGCTCTCGCTTTGGAGAACAGCAAGTTGGCGACTGCGATGGGTGAGAAGATCGCACAGCGCATCGCGAAAACGTACCCGGATGCTACGGACACCGAGTTTATTCGGGCTGCCTTCCTGACGGTTCTGTCGGTCGAACCAACGTCACAGGAACAGTCACTTGCAAGCGAAAGCTTAACGCGTTTGACCGTCATCGCCCAGCAAAAAAATCGCGAGAATCCAACCGCACACGCTCGAACCAGCTTGGTTCTCGCATTGCTCAACCACAACGATTTTGTCACGATACGTTAAGACATTTACTTATGACAAACAACCGAAGCAACCACGTTCATGTCACGTCGAACGGCGGAATTCACCGACGTGCGTTTCTTGCCGACATGGGCATGGGATTTACAGGTTTAGCGTTAGGGGCGATGTTGGCTCAGGACGGGATCGTCCGTGCGGACGCCGAGAAGCTATGGTTGCCGCCGAATGGGCAACCGCACTTCCCACCCAAAGCCAAGAGCGTCGTCTGGCTCTTCATGAACGGTGGCGTATCGCACATGGAGAGTTTCGATCCCAAACCCGAACTCACGAAATTCGGTGGGAAGTCGATTGGCGAAACACCTTACAAAGACGCTCAGAATCCGGACAAATTAAAACTTGCTCGCGTGACGGTTGTCAACGACGCCAATGGACAACAGCGCAACAAACTCTACCCGCTCCAAGTCGGCTACAAAAAGTACGGCGAGGCTGGAATCGAACTCAGCGACTGGGTGCCACATGTTGGAGCCTGCGTAGACGATCTATCGATCATTCGGTCCATGTGGACGACGGATGACAATCACGGAGCCCAGACTCAGTTCCATTCCGGACGTCATATGCTCGATGGCGAATACCCAACGCTCGGTGCTTGGGTCAACTATGGACTGGGGAGTGTCAATGATAATTTGCCTCAGTTCATTTCGATGGGCAACCGCGAGTATTGGAACGCAAAGGATGGGCACTACCTCGGACCTGCTCACGACGCGATCCCCATTCGCGTCGATCCAAACAATCCGCTCGACTTCGCTAAATCCGCAAGCGGCATCAGCGACGAAGAACAGCAACTGGGATTCGATTTGGTGGGAGGATTGAATCGGCTCAAGGCGGTCGAATACCCGAAGGACGCCGCATTGGCCGCCCGAATCAAAGCCTACGAACTCGCTTTTCGCATGCAAACCTCGGTGCCTGAGGTTTTGAACTTAAACTCGGAAACCAAAGAAACCGAAGCCCTCTATGGCCTCGACGACCCGGCCACGCGTGACTTCGGGATGCAAATGCTTGCGACGCGGCGATTCATCGAGCGAGGCGTTCGTTTCATCCAAGTTCAACATGGTGCGGGCGGGGCGGGCGTTTGGGATGCGCATAGCGGCCTCAAGACCAATCATGAAAAAAACTTCAAGGCGGTCGACAAGCCGATCGCGGGATTGCTGCAAGACTTAAAGCGACGAGGCTTGCTCGATTCCACCATCGTTCTGTTCGCAAGCGAGTTTGGCCGAACGCCTGGGACGCAGGGTTCGGATGGCCGAGACCATCATATTTATGGATTCAGCGTGTGGATGGCGGGCGGAGGAATCAAAGGCGGAGTTGTGCATGGCGCAACCGACGAAATCGGCTTTCACGCAGTCGAGAATCGGCACTATGTTACGGACATTCATGCAACGATCTTGAAGCAACTGGGGCTGGACTCGCGCAAGCTCGAAGTCCCAGGCCGCAAGCGGCTAGAAATCGATCACGGAATGCCCATCGATGAAATACTGGTCTGATGGCGACCTGCGTTTTCTCCCCCTCGCCCCGTTTCGGGCTCTCCCCGAGTACAGGGGAGTACAGGGCGAGGGGAGCAAGATCAAAAGATGTACCGCCGATGGCGGAGAACACGCCGCTACTGGGTACTCCACTCATAAGCCTTTTGCTTTCGAAAGCCCGTGAGGCGAACCACACCATCCTCCGCAAGCTCCATGACCGAGTACCCGCTGTTCTCGGCTCCCGTACCCTCGACCATGGCGACCAGAGTGCAATAGTGGATGCCACCGATGTCCTTTAGGTCGTTCTGATGACTGTGGCCTTGTAGGACGGCCAACACTTTGCCGGAGTCTTCAAGAACTCTTCGCACTTCGGGACAATTCTTAACACCGTGATCATTGCTCACGTCCAGCCGCTGATGAGCGAAGACAACCGTCTTTCGATCGGTCGACCTCAGGTCCGCCTGCAACCACTCCAACTCGGCAGCGGGAATGTTGGCGTCATTCCACTTCGAGTTTTTGCGGCCATACGGTTCGCCGTCATTGCGAAAACAGGCATCCAGAACCACAAAATGAAAATCGCCTCGATCGAACGAATAGTAGGACTGCTTCTGCTCAACTCCACCCAGGAACTCGGCCTTAGTCAGCGTGTCGACGCAATGATTGCCAAGCACGTAATGACGATCTTTCGAGATGGCACGGAACTCCCGATTGATCTCCTTGAGGTACCGCTGCTCGGTCTCAACAGTATCCGCAGCGTCAATAAGATCACCGAGTTCGACGACGAACTCTGCCTTATCTTTTTCAAACTGGATTGCCGCTTCGGCCAACTTGCCAAGCGTCTCTCGATAGTGGCGACTTCCAGCCGAGGGTTTGTCGGCGTGGTGCATGTCGGTCACAAGTCCCACCCGGAGCGATTGCTTGGCGTGATTCGCAAACAGCAACGATGGATCCATGGTGGCCGCCGTAGCCATTAACAGGGTTCCATTTTGGAGAAAGGCCCGTCGGCCCAGTTGCACACACCGATGATCTTCACTTTGCATGGTTTCAAGTCTCCGTGTGGAATTTTTTGAATTTGGCTACCGAGGCTAAGCATAGCTGGATCCCAAGGAGAATGCGATGGTTGCCGAGCTAATCGAGACTATCCTGTCGATTTGCATTTCACTTTTGGGCGCAAATCGACACTACTAAAAATCCGCGCAGCGAATGTCCCGACTGTTAAGCAGATTTTCCGTAACGCGGCACGCTCAGAACCACCCATCGATCCGGTCTCGAACTCGATAGGCCCTGGATTTTAGTGCACTTGCAATCGATCACTCAAAGAAGGTTTCTTATCAGGGTTGGTCCGACGCTCGGCGTTTTTCGTTTCTACTCGAGCGTTTTGGGCCTTTTCCGCGTCCGCGACGCCCGCCCCAAACATCTCCGTTAGGAAACAGAGATACCGGGCAACGACAGAAGCGCGAGCCGTGCCCTCCGCCACCCCAGATTTCTACGGAGAACTCGCAAGATCTCCGTTTCCAAAGATGGGTTTGATTAACACAGCGGTAGCAAATCCTAACGGCCAGAAACCTTCTCCAATTTTGATTTCAGAATGGTTGAAAATGATCGAAAGCACCAAGTTTCATTCGATTTCGGCAGTTGGAAGAATTAGGAAGCTCCTTTGGGAATTCACGTAGTCTGACAATTGCTTCATCTTAGCAAGCACCGAGTCTTTGCTCGATGAGTAATTGCCCGAGTTGATTCCCGGCATTACGACGTGCCCTAAAACGATTGGGACGACCTGATCGTCGTCTCGAATCAGATGAAGTCCGATGGACCCGAGATAGCCTACCTGGAGTGCAACCACCCCATATCGGCACTTTTTTTCCTTGGCGACTTTAGCTAGCGCATCATCGATTGCAGTGATACATGCCTGTCGATAGACGCTAATGCCTGTTTCATCAACGAAATCGCCCTTAACGGTTGGCTTAAATGCGTATAGTTGAATCTCTGGGGGCTCAAGATTGACAAACTCTTTCCGATGCACTCGCCTTAGCACCCACTCGTCATCGGTTATTGGATCATCCTGAAACTTCATTCAGCGCCCAGTCCATGTCGCAGAGGATTAGAAACCCAAAGAGAATGGATCGAGTTCTGCAGAAGTTGCACGCTTTGCTCCAGGAAGCAGTTGCCGAGCAACGCACCGGAGAAACTCGTCGATTTCCAACTCAAAGTATGCAAAATCATTATCCCACGCGATGATGATGCTGCCTTCGTCGGTTGCGAAGCAACGACTCGGCGCTGGCTCGTTCATAGCCCGAAGAGTCTTCGCTAAACTAAGTGCCAGCGACACCACTTCCGTTCTGGGAGGATCTGCGCCTTCGTCATTCCAATCGAACTCATACTTACGAATTGAGCTGATAGATTCAAAACATCGGTCCCATTGTGCTCTACTAGGTGAGATCGAAACATAAGCGGTTATCATTTCGCGATTCTTTGCGCGAGCACGGTAGTGTTCTCGCCCCATCAGAGTCGCTTGGTTCGGTTCTAGTACGGTGCTCATTTCAATTGCTCCCAGTTTGACCTAACTGATGGGTTCACCATGGCAAGAAACTCTCGTACGGAAACAACATGACCAAGGTCGAGGCCCTTTCTCAGGGATGGAATTCCTGCACCCTCGACCGGCCCTCGAGTTGTTATGTTAAGTAGTAGTGACGGTTGCGAAGACTCCGCGATAAATCCAACTTGTGCGTTCACATGCAATCGTCCACGCTTAGGTGCAATCTCATAGCTCCAATCTGCTGCTCGGTGTTCAAGCACCAATTCGGACTGCGAATTGGTAGAAAGGGTGCCAAATAGACCAGGCAGTATTTTTTGCCAATCCGCAGGACTCTGCCAAAGCTCCCCCTGCGGAAAAGAATCCACGTAGGTGATCTCCCATTGATTGGGCTGCAACTCGCCAAGTGCATGCTCTGCAACGAACTGCTCAAGCAGCTTGTAGTGATTTTCGAAGTCTTCAATCAATACTTTGTAACTTGGATACTTGACCTTTTCACCACTCTGACGCTTTCGCCAATTCAGTAGGAGTCTAGTGTCCTGAATTTGGATCATTCGGTCACGATCTGTATTCTGAATTGTAAAGCGACCAGGCTGGAAGCCCGGCTGTAGCTTCAACTGTAATTGTCGAGCAGTTCTCCATCGTGGGCGATCAAATAGCTCAAACTGCGGTTCAAGTGGGGTTTCGTCGCCGACTACTGGCCAGTTAGTGCGCCCCAGACGATCCCAGAAAAGCCCAAGGTGCCCAGTCGTCATATTTTCCAGGGGTGCAAACTGGACGCCAAGTACAAATTCGACAATCGGCGGATGGGCAAAATTTGGCGTCTGTTCCATTGAAAGTTACAAGTCTCCCTTGGGGGTAACAACACATACATTCGTGAATTGTACCAAGTTCAAGTCATCCGTGGCATCAGCAATTATCCCCCGATTGTTGAGGCTTTGCGAGATCCGTTCTTCACGGACAGGAATGTCAATAAAAGGTGCCACTCACGCGCAAAAAGCAGAGCGATTGTCATCACGGACACCGAAGGTTTCCGCCGCCCTTCTGGCTTGCTCTTTGGGGCGGAATGATTTGCCAGGTTAAAGGCGGAGAGCCATGTTTCGCATCATCGCGCAATTGGCTAGCTGGCCTGTCATGCTTCCACCGACCAAGATCGATGGCGAGCGGAGCATATACGGATTCACGGACCTCGAATCTTTAAGCAGATCCGGGGTAGAAAAAGTTGAGACTTCCAGCACTCGGAGAGACTTTACGACACGCAAAGTTTTAAGAAAGACGCTTGGACTACCTCGTTTAGACAAAGCACTTGCGGGCAAGCTTCTGGCCCGGTTGGAACATCTTGCCTCCCGAGACTGCCATCTCACGCATTCGATCGGGCGATCCCGCACCTCGGCTCTTTCCAAAGTACTTTTTGAAATTCCATACCAAGTCGATCCACATTCCAGCATCAATGCCAACTCGTTCCAATACAGGCGCATAGTCCGCAGGTATCGAGCCTTTCTTGTCCGATCGCTTTTGCTTACCTGTCCAAACTAACAATCGCAAGTAATCCTCGACGCTGATGTCCAAGAACCCCTTGTCACTCGCTCGAAGGCCTTCTTTGCTCGCCATCGGACCATTCGATTTCCGATCCAACGTTAGAGGTGCCAACCACGCGTCTCGCAACACTCGCGGACCCTTTCGCTTACGAGCCTTCTTGCGAGTCTCCCGCATCTGTTCCGGGGACAAGTCACGCAACATCTTGGCCGCTTCCTCGCGCGGGATCGCACGCATCTGGGCCGCAGAGGATTCGACTTTCTTTCCCGCTTGAGCGGCAAGCCGGTCGTAGGCCGACGTGAACTCGGATTTCTCAAGCGATTCCGCCATAGCAGCGCGAAT